>NZ_MPRJ01000038.1 GCF_002020805.1 Solemya velesiana gill symbiont
CCTCGTGGACACATGACAGGTGCCCACTTACGTTAAAAGAGGTGGACATCTACCGCGTTGGTCGTTCCTTGTACAGGCTGTAACGCCCGGACGCTTACGGTGTAGACGCCTTGCTTGAGGAACAGATCTTTTCTGCCGGCGTAGATACGCACGCCGTTGCTTATCCGTTCCGTGTGGTGGGGTTCCGGTTGTCCGTCCCGGCGGACCTCGAGAAGTTCGAATCCGACGCGGTAGTCATTGCCTAGCCGGTCTTCGTAGTCGGTGGGGAAGTCCCGGTATATACCGCGCTTGATCTGTTTGCCTTCCGCCCTGACCTGGATGGTCTCCTCAACGATCATGCTGCCGTTGGGCTGTACCAGGATGTCGCTGAAATAGTCCAGGATCCTCTCGTCTGCATGAACGCTGCAGCTCAGTAACAGAAGAAACAGGGACGCCAATCGTTTGCCGTATTCGAGTATTTCATTTTACATGCTTGATACCTAACTCAACGGATCTCAGGAGGATCTGTCTCCAGCACGCTCTCCAGTTCAAAGAACTCTGCGGGTATGAAATTGAACAGGCGGGCGATCAGCAGGTCGGGGAAGGAGTCGATTCGCACATTGAGATTGCGTACGCTGCCATTGTAATAGCGCCGTGCATACTGGATATGGTTTTCCACGTCGCTGAGCTGGCGAAGCAAGTCGAGATACTGATCGCTGGCTTTCAGATCGGGGTAGGCCTCTGTAACGGCGATAAGCTGTTTAACCCGGCCGCCGAGTTCGCTTTCGACGTGAGCCTTTTCCACTGGTTGTTGCAGGCCGTCAGCCCGGGTCCGCAGCGCGGTTATTTCATTGAGCGTGGTACGCTCGTACTGGGCATAGACATTGACGGCAGTCACCAGTTTTGGGATCAGGTCGTGCCGCCGTTTGAGCTGTACATCGATGTCGCTCCATGCCTGGAGTACCCTGTTCTTGTCTCGGATCAGGTTGTTGTAGATCACCACGGCCCAAATGAGGGGCAACAGCAACAAAATCAGCAAGATTTCCATTTGATTATTCTATTTTTGGCATACGCAATTTCATTGTAGCCATTAACGGCGGTCTTGGAAGGCAGAAACCCGGTGGACGCACTTAAGATGTGGAGCTATAACAAGTTATGACATATGTCAGTGTTTCTTTTACCGGGAAGGCGTAATATCGAAAAATTCTTATATGTATATTAGTAATTAGTGGGGGGACCAAGATGGCCGAGAAGATTGCTGAGATTTCAACGGCTCAGAAGAAGAAATCTTCAGATGACAAGGAGCAGAATGCCGGGAAATCCGAAAGCAGCAAGTCTGCCGCTGCCAAGGCGGCGGAAAAGAAATCCAAGATCCAGATCGATGTGGATAAGAAGCAGCTGAAGAAGGATGCCGAGGCGTACTATCCCTACAAGGACAAGATACCCCGTGCCGAATACGAGGCGATCAAGTACGAACTCCAGATCGAGTTGCTCAAGATGCAGAACTGGGTGAAGGAGACCGGTCAGAAGATCGTGATCATGTTCGAAGGGCGCGATGCGGCTGGCAAGGGCGGCACCATCAAGCGCTTCATGGAGCATCTGAATCCTCGTGGGGCCCACGTCATCGCACTGGAAAAGCCCACCGAATATGAACAGGGTCAATGGTACTATCAGCGTTATCTCAAGCACCTTCCATCCGCTGGAGAGATCGTGCTTTTTGACCGCTCCTGGTACAACCGTGCAGGGGTTGAGAAGGTGATGGGTTTCTGCTCCTCATCGGATTACCTGGAATTCATGCGCCAGACCCCCGAGGTCGAACGAATGATGGTTCGCTCGGGCATACACCTGTTCAAGCTCTGGTTTTCAGTGACCCGCAAGGAGCAGTTGCGGCGCTTCAAATCCCGGGAAAAAGACCCGTTGAAGCACTGGAAGCTGAGCCCGATCGATCTCGCCTCCCTGGCGCGATGGGATGATTATACCGATGCCAAGGAAAACATGTTCTTCTATACTCATACGGCAGACGCACCCTGGACAGTGATCAAGTCAGATGACAAGAAGCGGGCCAGGATTAATGCAATCCGCCATATTCTTAACACCCTGCCTTACACCAACAAAAATGAGAAGATTGCCTGTGCGCCTGATCCAAAGCTTGTTATCGATCCGTCAGTCGATCACATCAAACCCAACGAAGTCTGAGCTTAAAGGGAGCCGTAAATGACCCATCACTTTATAAAGAATGCTGAATCTGTCGTGGATGGTTTCAGAAGTATGCTGGATGATGATGTGCTCAATGCCGTCGGCGAGGAGAACCTCGGACAGTTACAGGTGCTGATCGAGTCGGCCATTACCACCGTTGTACTGGAAAGCATGGAGCAGGTGGCAGACAAGATCGAGGCGTTGGGGCACCAGGTACGCCACGATGCCGAGACCTACGACGATAACCAAGATCTCGTCTGAGTCTGTATGTGATGTGAAGAAAGGCCGCCCTTGAGGCGGCCTTTTTCTGTAATTCGGGTCTGAAATTTACTTGAACTTCAGCTTGAATCCCGCGGCCTTGAGCCGTTTGCTCTCCTGCTCCAGTTCCATGTGTGTGAGTGTGTGGGTTTCAAGCCAACCTTCCGGGAATCCCAGCTCCAGGTCATTGCCGTCAGCGCTCAGCAAGGCCGTGACCTGGATCATGCTGGAGCGTGGGCGATGTAGCAGGACAGACAAGCGCAGAACCGTGCATAATCTCATGGCGCATTGCCTGATATCACCGGGCAGTTCTTTGAATACATCAAGAGGGAATTTTCTGCGATGTCCCCGTATCAGGGCGGCGAGCACGCTCTGCTCCTGGCGACTGAAACCGGCCAAGTCCGAGTTTGCCACCAGGTAAGCGCCATGTTTCTGAAATTGGCTATGGGATACGGTCAGGCCACACTCATGCAACCTGGCCGCCCAGGCCAGCATGGATGAATAGAATCCTGCTGTCAGGTTCCACTCACCTACCACCTGGGCAAAAAGCATCCGGGCAGTGGTTTCGACCCGTCCAGCATGCTCCATATCCACATCATAGCGCCTGCACAGTGCACGGACCGTATTCTCCCTCACATCCTCATGGTGGATGCGGCCCAGCATTTCGTAGATGAGGCCTTCACGCAGCGCCCTGTCAGAGACCTGCATTTTTTCGATCTTCAGTGCTTTGAACACCGAACGCAGCACCGCAACGCCACCCGGAAATACAGGTCGCCGCTCGGTGCTGAGGCCGGGCAGGTCAAGGTTGTCGATATGGCCTGCATCGATCAGTGCATTACGCAGTTTCTTCAGTCCGCTGTACGTGATGCCGTCACGGGGATCCGACCAGCCTGACTCGCAGACCACGTCACGAATCGCCTTGATGGTTCCCGAGCTGCCAATGGTCAGCTCCCAGCCGGCGCCTCGATACTCATTCTTGACCGGGCGTATCTCCAGCGCCCCCCTGAGTTCAGCTGCCCGCATGGTCTCCTGGGAGATCTTTCCGTCATCGAAGTGCCAGCGGCTCATGCTGACGCACCCCATGTGCAGACTCTCCCTGTGCCTGGGTGTGAAGCTGTCGCCCACAATGAGTTCTGTACTGCCGCCACCGATGTCCACCACCAGGCGTCTCTCGTCTCCTGCAGCCAGCCCGTGGGCCACGCCAAGGTAGACCAGGCGCGCCTCTTCACGGCCTGCGATGATCTCGATGGGGTGCCCGAGCGCCTTCTCTGCGGCACGCAGAAAATGTTCAGAATCTCTCACCTGTCGCAGCGTGTTAGTGCCGACAGCCCGGACGCTCCCTGGAGGCAGTGACCGTACTCGCTGTCCGAAACGTTCCAGGCAATCAAGTGCTCTTGCTTCGGCTTCAGAGGTAAGATTCTTGTTTTCGTCAAGGCCGGCGCCGAGTCTGACCATTTCACGCAGTTTGTCCACGACCTGGAAGTCGCCATCGGTTACACGGGCGACGATCATGTGGAAACTGTTTGAGCCAAGGTCAACGGCGGCGACGGTATCGGATGGTTGTGATGTCGGGCTTGAGTTGGAAAACATCTGCTAATCGTTCTGTCTGTTTCAACCCAAATGCTAACAGGTTCGGAGTTTCTACGCGATTTGGTCGACAGTGGGGGGGCTGTTTTTGCTAGAATCCACCTCATTATCGCCCCGGGGAGTAAGGTTTTGCCGGGTTATACAGTTATTGAGAATAAGTAATATGCATCTGAGAAAACGGGTACTGGTCACGGGTGGCGCAGGCTTTCTGGGCTCACATCTCTGCGAGCGTCTGCTAAACGAGGGGCATGATGTCATCTGTCTCGACAATTTCTTCACCGGGGTCAAGGATAACGTGGTGCACTTGATGGATAACCCGAATTTCGAGGTTTTGCGCCATGATGTGACATTTCCGCTCTACGTGGAGGTTGATGAGATCTACAACCTAGCCTGTCCTGCCTCACCTATTCATTACCAGCACGATCCGGTGCAGACTACCAAGACCAGCGTACATGGCGCAATCAACATGCTGGGCCTGGCCAAGCGTACCAGGGCCAGGATTATGCAGGCCTCTACCAGCGAGGTGTACGGTGACCCGGAAATACATCCCCAGACGGAAGATTACTGGGGGCGGGTCAACCCCATCGGCTTTCGCTCATGCTACGACGAAGGCAAGCGTTGTGCTGAGACGCTCTTTTTCGATTACAGAAGACAGCATGATCTGGTGATCAAGGTGGCGCGGATCTTCAATACCTATGGTCCCAGGATGCACCCCAATGACGGGCGGGTGGTATCAAACTTTATTGTCCAGGCCTTGGCAGGTGAACCCATAACCATTTATGGCGATGGTACCCAGACCCGCTCCTTCTGCTACGTGGATGACATGATCGAGGGTTTTGTTCGGTTGATGGGTTCGGGGGATGAGTTCACAGGTCCTGTGAACCTGGGTAATCCAGGTGAGTTCACGATCCTGGAGTTGGCAGAAAAAGTGATCGAGATGACCGGCTCCAAGTCGGAGCTGGTGTTCAAGGAACTGCCCCACGACGACCCAAGGCAGCGCAAGCCCGATATCGGCCTGGCAAAAAGAGAGCTTGGCTGGGGGCCCTTGAAAAAACTGGAAGAGGGGCTGATACCGACAATTGCCTATTTCGAAAAACTGGCGAAGGTCATACGGTAAGCGAGGACCTGTCAACAGCCCCTGGGCTCTGGTTTTCGGACCCCCTATGGTTGCTGGGTATTGTGCAGCAACCTGTGAAATTCCGGGTGGCCTCTTAATAACGCCCGGCCTGAAGTGATCAGCTCCTGTGCTGTTTCCGGTTCCAGGGTGAAACCGGTGGGAACCCGCGTAAGCTTTTCGCGCACATCCGGCTGTACGATATCCTCGAGCCGGATCTCTATGAGGTAGAATTCCGGAATGCTGCACTCCTGTTCTCCGTTGCAGCGACCTCTTCGTATCTCTTCTCTCCAGGGTGCTATGTTTGAGCGCACATACTCCAGGGTCTCGAAGTTATAGTTCGCCAACGGAGTTGTGGTAGCGGCATCGAGGATAACGCTGGGTGGTGGATTGTTGGCAGAACGCTCCCATTTGGAAGGTGTTGTGGAGGAGGCGTCGACGGCAATCATGACGATATGGCGGGCATCCTGCTGTCGAAACCGCTTGAGTGTCCCCCACATCCCCCCTGATTCGACTATTCGATCGATCACGGCCCGCAGACCGAGATTGTCCGAGAGCCCTCCATCCAGCAGATGGGTATATGGATGATTTTCACTGTCCAGGTAGGTGCTGTACTGAACCGCTCTATAGAAACGGCGATTGTTTATCCCTTTCTCATTCAGTCCCTCATATACCCATGGGGGAGGGATGAAATCACAGCTACCGGCCCTGTTGGTGAGGGTGATCGGGGCAAATAGCAGTGGTACAGCACATGATGCAGCCACTGCCCGGGCGACTGGAAAACATTGGGTGTCGGAGCAGATCAGCCCAAACTGTTCCCTGGTGAAACCGAATCGAATCCCTTTGAACAGATCCGTTGCGTTGATCTCAACCACCGGTCCATCACCGTCCACCAGCTGGTCCAGTGGGGCATCCTCGAATAACTGCTTGCGGAAGTATTCATCGAGCACATCGCCGCTGCCGAAGGTTGGTGAACTGATCCGGCTTAATGTGCCTGGGGATCCAGCAGTGCCGCCTTGATCTCCGATTCAGCATCACGTTCCAGGAACCACTCCCTGAAATCTTCAAACAGCCTGTCGCCGAAGAGCCCGTAATAGGCTGCGGTGATACTGCCGCCGGAAACGGATGTGATCATGTCGATCTCATCGGTCATTTTGCGGCCTTGGTCTTGGGATAGCGGTGTTTCGGATAACTCTTCGAGCACACCGTAGGCCAGGGCGGATGCGCGACTGCCGCCACCTGAGAAACTCAGGACCAGAATCATCGAATTTTTGCCCGGGTCGTCAGATGAAACCGGTATGTCTCTGTCTGCCCGGACCAACGGTGGATTGTCGGGGAAACGAGCCGTGCTTGCACAGCCTGACAACAGCAGGATGCTCAACAGAAAAAGAAGCGGTTTCTTCAGGAAAAACAACATCGACTATGCCAGCGCTCTCCTCGGTGCATTAAGGCTAGCATAGCAACACGGATCAGTGTGAGCCTCGGTTACCGGTTACAGATTCCCTGCGCCCATTTTTCCATGGCAACGTTGGCCACCGGCATCGGAGCCTCCAGGAAGGTGATCGAAAAACGGTCGGCCAGTTCTACGACACCGATCGATCTTGGCCTGACCGCCATCATGAGCGGATCGGGCAGGGTGATGCCGAAGCAGAAGATAATGTGCTTGGCGCCTCGTATTTCGTCACTGACCTGCCCCTCCGGCAGGGCGATGGTGTGCGCGTAGTGGTCGTAAAGGGCGATGAAGCGGGCAGTGCTGTGTTCGTCAATGCAGGTTTTCAGGTATTCAATGATCTCGTCGACGCTGTGGCAGCGGGTTTCCGTTTTGTCCACTTCCAGGCTGAAAATGGCGTACTCAGATTGTTGAAGCGACTGCTTCATCAATGGCTCCCTCGTAAATGTGACGATATCCGGGGAGAATAGAGAATGTGTAGAGGCCAGGCATTGAAAAATCGCAATGCCCAAGGGTTTTTCAGGATGGGCCTGATGCTGGAGGCAGGGTCTAGTCTTCTGCCAGGCGCTCCAGGTTGCGAATGTCCAGCAGAAAGTGATTCGGGGTCGTCTCGACCAGCAGGCTCTGGCGTTTGAATTCGGCAATCGCTCGGCTGGCAGTTTCAGTGGTGATGCCCAGCATGGCGCCCATATCTTCCCGGGAGAAGAGTTCGCATTCGCTGGCCTGTTCGTCTCTGACTAGGCGCAGCAGCAGTCTTGCGACGCGCTGCTTGGCAGAGCCAGTGGAGAGTTCCGTCAGCCAGGCATCGGCCTCAGTCAGGGCGCGCTGCCAGCGGTTTAGCAACTCCTGGTGCAATGCCGGGTTGGTCTGCGACAGGGCCCTGACCACGCTGACGGGCAGGCTGCATGCCTGGGTAGACTGCAGAACGACCGCATCGTGCTGGTAGGGTTGGTCCAGCAGGGCCTCGAGGCCGATAACATCCGTGGCTTTGACCAACCTTACGATGCGCTGGGTGCCGTCAGGCAGATACTGCACCAGTTTGAGTATGCCGCTGCGGATGGTGTACATCCGGTCACCTATGTCACCGGCCCGGTAGAGCGTAGAGCCCGGTGGAAGGGCATAGAGGTCGATGGGCTGATGAATTTCATCGAGGTCCTTCTCTTCCAGGCCGGAGAAGAGGACAGAATTGCGCAACGTGCAGCTCAAGCAGTCAGCCTCGCCCTCCCAAGCCTCTTTGTCTGAGATGAATTTCATTACGCTGTTGCGTCCAGTCGGTATCTGATCAGGGTAGTTTACGCAAAATCAGCGTATAAGATACCCTTCCGGGAGTGAGGGTGGTAGCGTTATCCTCCTCACTCCCGGCAGATAAGGTGTGCTAACCGACCTTCGGCAGGTGGGCAAGGGACTCCTTGATCGCCTCTTCCGGATAGTCGGAATCCTCGAGTTCCCCGGCAAAGTAGCGGTCGTATGAGGTCATGTCGAAGTGTCCGTGTCCGGAGAGGTTGAACAGCAGGGTCTTGGCCTCTCCCGTCTCGGCACACCACTTGGCCTCTCGGATGGTGGCCGCGATGGCGTGGGTGGATTCAGGAGCGGGAATAATGCCTTCATTGCGGGCGAACAGTACGCCTGCTTCGAATGTCTCCAACTGGGGGACGGCTACAGCATCGACCAATCCCTCGTTGTGGAGCTGGCTTACAAGGGCTGAGTCACCGTGGTAGCGCAGGCCGCCCGCATGGATACCCAGCGGCATGAAGTCATGACCCAGGGTATACATCTTCAGCAAGGGCGTCATGCCGATAGCATCGCCGAAGTCATAGGTGTATACGCCTTTGGTCAGGGTCGGGCAGGAGGTGGGTTCCACGGCTACGAGTTTTACATCCTTTCCGGCCGCCTTGTCGGCGAAGAACGGAAAGGCGATCCCGCCCAAGTTTGAACCGCCCCCGCAAGGGGCAAATATCATATCGGGATAATCACCCACCATTTCCAGCTGCTTTTTGGCCTCTTCACCGATGACCGTCTGATGCAGCAGCACGTGGTTCAGTACTGAACCCAGGGCATAGTTTGTGTCGTCGCGTCCAGCTGCCTCTTCCGCCGCCTCTGAGATGGCGATGCCCAGTGAGCCGTCGCTGTCCGGATGTTGCGCCAGGATCTGACGGCCGGCATTGGTCATGTCAGTGGGGCTGGCGAAGACCTCCGCACCCCAGGTCTGCATCATGGACCGGCGATATGGTTTTTGGTTGTAGCTCACCTTGACCATATAGACCCGGACATCCAGGCCGAACAGTTGGCCGGCAAGTGACAGGGAGCAGCCCCACTGACCTGCGCCGGTCTCCGTGGTCAGCCGCTTAATGCCGGCCTGCTTGTTGTAGTAGGCCTGGGCGACCGCGGTATTGGGTTTGTGGGAACCAGCAGGGCTGACCGACTCGTTCTTGTAGTAGATTTTTGCCGGGGTATTCAATGCCTTCTCGAGATGACGTGCACGAAACAGCGGTGATGGGCGCCAAAGACGAAGAACCTCGCGGACCTCTTCGGGAATGGGTATCCAGCGCTCCGTGCTCATCTCCTGTTTGATCAGCTCTTCCGGAAAGATGGCGGCCAGGGCGTCTGGGCCCACAGGATTGCCGTCTGGACCAAGGGGGGTGCCGGAGGGTTTGGCATATCGGCCATAACGTTGTACCAGTGAGTCGGTATGTTCGCTTCTTTGAGCAGGATCTTGGTCTTCATATGTTTCCTCCGGGTCTTGATGCGAGATCAGCAATATTGTTTCTTGAGTCCGGAGATGCTGATGCACTTGGTATTTATTGGAAGCATCTCCGGAACAGTCCGCCAAACATCACATATCCGGCATGGTTTTTTCTACTGTTTACGTAAACCTGGAGGGCGATGGAAAATCAGAACAGGAGTTGATTCATCGGGCACCCAGGGGGGGTACAAGGGCCCATCCGATATGAAGTTTTTTGATCGGGGTCGGGGTATTCCAATCCAGGATAAAAGGTGACTGCAACTGCAAGTTGCCAAATCGCTCACGATATAGATTCAGTCGCTCATCTGGCGTGATGCTCCCTGCAGGCGCTTGCCACAGGATGACGCCTCCTGATTGGCGGATCTTTTCATTAGACGCCCAGGGTGCTTGCTTTGTGTCTGCATTCAGGAAGACAGACGGTCTGTCACTGCTGTACCAGCCAACATTGCCCCCCAGCCATTCATCCCCTATCACGAATTCAAGAGGCCTGTTGAAGGCGGCATGCCACTGCTGAGTGACTTGGGCAGCGAGTTCCTTACCCGGGAAATGGGTCCGTTTGCCTCGCTCCTTGATGGCCGGCGAGAAGAGATAGGCGGAAGCGTAGAGCGAGAGAAAGAGAAGTGCCACGACTCCCCAGGCTATGCCGAACCTGTTGAAACGCCAGGAAGCTGTTGGCAGTGCCAGGAATCGTACGAGGAACAGGCCGCTGAGGATGAACAGCGGCGTGCCCCACATGGAGCGGATCTGCATGCCGGTTACAGAGGAGAGCAGGAGATAACAGGCGAAAGGTCCAAGAAAGGCGAAAAGAAGAAACCGGGTTTGACGGTCGAGGTGTCTGGCTGATGGTTTGACTTTAATGCTGCCAAGGGCCCAAAGCAGCAGCATTGTGGGCAACAGCAATACCAGTTGGGAGGCCAGAAATTTCAGGGGATGCACCAAGTGGTCGGACAGGGGGGCTACTGCTCCCGCGCTGGATCCTGCCCGTCTGAGTCCGTAAGTGATGGTAATGAACTCGTTCTGCCAGATCCAGACCAGATGGGGTGCAATCACCAAAACAAACACGCCCAATCCCAGGTAGATGCCCGGGTTTCTGAATACCCCGCGTGACTCTCTGTGGAGGAGCAGAAAAAACAGCAGGGGTATCAATAGAAAGACAATCAGGTACTTGCTCAGGAACCCCATCGCGGCAAACAGCCCGCATGCCATCCAGTAGGGGATGGATTGGCGGTCCAGGGCGCGCCAGAAAGTCAAAATGGTCAATGCCCAGAATGCAAGCAGGCTGACGTTGACGTTGAACTCCGGGCTGGTGAGGTTGTGATAGGCGATGCTTTCAAGCAACAGAATTGCCACCAGTGCAGGCAACGGTTTCAGGAAATCCTTCGACAGTTGCCACATTGCCCAGAAAGCCACCCCGATGCAGACCTGTGACAGGAGGTAGAGCCCCCAGTCAGCCCCGCCTGAAACCATGCCGGCAATTTCTGCCAGCCAAGCGGACATGGGGGGGTGTTTGGGAAACCCCCATTCCCACTCCCGCCCCCAGGCCAGTGCTTCGATGACATCAAGCGGCAGGTTGGCATTCAAAAGGGAAGGGAGCAGCGTCCACAGCGATATATGCAGGGCGAGGAAAGACCAAAAAAGCTTATTCTCTTTCTGTGCTGGCCACAGGGTGTTCGAGAGCGGCATTATCCGTTTCACTCCTGGGGAGGGCGAAATACAACCAGGTGGTTGGCGATGAATGTGGTTGTGGCGGAAAAAATAGTGGCCACCACAAAACCGTACTCATACCTGAGATTCAGAATGTCGACGAAGAGGTACATCATTCCGGCATGTATCGCCATGACGGTCAGGTACGTGGCAATGAAACGGGGTGCGTAGTGATCGTGATTGCGATCTGAAAGGCCAAACACGTAGAGGTAGTTGCCCATGTAGGCCGTGGCAATGCCGAACACACTGCCGACAACCGTAGCCGGAGTGGGTGTCGCCCACTCCAGAAGATCCAGTAGCAGTACAATCACGAGATAATGTACGAGAGTGGCGGCGATACCAACCTGCACGAAACGGTTCCCTCTGTTGATCAACTTTCGCATAGGGTTAAAAGCAGTTTCTTCGAATGGTCGGCATTGGGCAGATTGAGCAGGGCACTTTTACTACTCTGCCGAGGCGGTGACTGGCTCTACACTACTGATGTAGTCGCTTGAGACCTTCAGCGGGGTAAGTGTCGATGTTCTTTTGTTATTGATCGCGATAAGCAGGCTGATCAGCGTAATGGTCGCCGTCTGTATGAGCAGGCCGATGAGTGCGCCGACTGCCATGGTAAACCAGCCCGGGGTTGCATAACCCATGAGCTTGATGGTCAGTGCAACAAGGATCAGCAGTATGCTGGTGGCTGCTACCATACCGCAGAAGATGATGATTCGGGTCAGTACGCTTTCGGTGAATATGGCGACTGAACTCAAACCATGGGTGATGAGTGAAACCATGTTCATCTTCGATTGACCAAAATAGCGCTTTCCCCGGTCAACTTCGACAGGCTCTATATTCAGCCCGGATTTGATGATGCTTGCAGGAAAATGCATCGGAAGTTCATCCATCTGCACCAATAGTCTGGCAGCGTCTGGCGTCATGGCGCAAAAGTTACCAAACTGGATGATTTTGCCGGTCAGGAGTCTGAATAAACGCTTATAGATCTGGTAAAAAACCTTGAATACTCGGCTCTCTTCCCGCCTGCGACGCTGGGCGACGACAACGTCGGCATTCTCAGTGGCCTGCAAGGTGTCAAGCAACTGTGGAATATTCTCGGGCCTATCCTCTCCGTCACCGTCCAGTACAACGATCCGCTCAGCGTCCTTCTGTCGCACGGTATGACTCAAACCGATTGAGATGGCCCGCTGATGGCCCACGTTCCTTTTCAGTTTGATCAGCTGGATTTCAAAAGGGTGTCCCTGAAGGTGTGTCGTTATCGTGGGTTCTTGCAGTGATCCGTCATCGACCACAACGGCCTGGATTGGGCCATGAGAATCATGAACCGGTGCCAGTTCCCGCAGCAGTTTGTCGAGAGATTGCCGGTCATTGTAGACAGGGGTGATGATATAGGTTTTTGGCATCTTGATGCTTACAAGGTCTCGTAATGGTTGTTTAATTGCCGCGGTCAGGAAACGTTGTTCAATAATACCAGATTTCCGTTCTACCAAGTCCCGTGGCTGTGCGCAAATTCGTGACTGGGGTACAATCTGCGGTTTCTTCCATTTTCAGAAATCATCAGACACGCCGATGGCTCTCATAACCCTGCGTAATGTTCAACTCGGATACGGTGGTCCGTTACCGCTCGATAATGTGGATCTCTCCATCGATCGGGGTGAGCGAATCTGTCTGCTGGGCAGGAATGGCGCCGGAAAATCCACCCTGATGAAACTGGTGACAGGTGAGATACAACCAGACGACGGGCAGATTACAGTCCAGCAGGGTGCGCGTATTACCCGATTGACCCAGGAAGTACCTGCAGGTACGGACGGCACCGTCTTTGACGTGGTGTCCAGCGGTTTGGGTGAACTGGGCGAGATGATACGCCAGTATCACCAGGTCAGTGTCAATCTGGCGGAGCAGGGGAGCAAACAGCTGCTGGAGCAGCTCTCCCGCATCCAGCATGAACTGGAGGCGGCCCATGGATGGCAGACCGAGCAGCGGGTGGAGGCTGTGATTTCACGGCTTTCACTGGATCCCGACATTCAGTTTTCAGGCCTCTCGGGTGGGCTCAAACGCCGTGTATTGCTGGCGCAGGCCCTGGTGCAGGAGCCCGATTTTTTGCTGTTGGACGAGCCGACCAACCACCTGGATATCGATTCTATCGACTGGCTGGAGGAGTTTCTCCTGGGCTATGGCGGCACGCTGCTCTTTGTGACTCACGATCGAATGTTTCTGCGCAAGCTCGCCACCCGGATCATAGAGTTGGACCGGGGAGAACTGACCGACTGGCCGGGAGACTACGAGAATTTTCTGCGCCGTAAGGATGAAATGCTCAATGCCGAGAAAAAGGCAAATGAGCGCTTCGACAAAAAACTGGCCCAGGAAGAGGTATGGATTCGGCAGGGGATCAAGGCTCGGCGTACCCGAAACGAAGGCCGGGTGCGTGCGTTGAAGGCGATGCGCGAGGAGCGCAGCCAGCGACGGGAGCGCAGTGGAGAGGTCAGAATGAACCTGCAGGAGGCGGAACGCTCGGGCAAACTGGTGGCAGAAGTGGAAAACATCCGTTATGCCTGGGAGGGTAAGCCCGTTGTCCGGAACTTCACCACAACTGTCCTGCGGGGAGACCGTATCGGCATTATCGGCCCCAACGGCTGTGGCAAAACCACACTCCTGAATCTGTTGTTGGGCAGGCTTGCGCCTGATGCGGGCAATGTTCGCCTGGGAACCAAAATCGAGGTGGCCTACTTCGACCAGTTGCGCGCCGCACTGGATGAGGAGAAGAGCGTTGGGGACAACGTCGCCGATGGCAGCGACAAGGTAGAAGTGGGGGGCAGTTCCAAGCATGTGATCAGCTACCTTCAGGACTTCCTGTTTACGCCGGACCGGGTTCGCCAGCCTGTGAAGGCGCTTTCGGGAGGGGAGCGCAATCGGTTGCTCCTGGCCAAGCTTTTCACAAAGCCTGCCAATGTGCTGGTGATGGACGAACCCACAAACGACCTGGACATGGAAACCCTGGAACTGCTCGAAGAGCTGTTGCTTGAGTATCAGGGCACCCTGCTTCTCGTGAGCCATGACCGGGCCTTCCTCAATAACGTGGTAACCAGCAGCCTCGTATTCGAAGGAGATGGCAAGGTCTACGAATACGTAGGGGGATATGACGACTGGTTGCGTCAGCGCCAGCCCGTTGTTGAACAGAAGAGTCCTGCCAGGCCTCAGCCCAAACCAAAGGCTGACAAGCCCAGGTCCAAACCCAAAAAGCTCAGCTACAAGGATCAGCGTGAACTCGAGGCCCTGCCCAAGCGTATCGAAGTGTTGGAAGGGGAGTTGGATGAACTTCAGGCGCAAATGGCAGATCCGTCCTTTTATCAGCAGGGTGGTGATGTGATTGCTGAGGCAAAGGCCAGGATGGAATCCGTGGAAGCGGAATTGTCTGAAGCTTTTGAACGGTGGGAGAGCCTCGAGGGGATGTTGGAAGGGTGATTTTCCAGAGGCTACCTGGTTGGGAACCAGGTGGTCGACCTCTAATTTCTGATCTCTGGTAAAAAGTTTCGTAGCCTAAAAGTGGATCACTCTGTAGCCACTTCTTTCGCATGGCCACGAGTGACTTTTGTTACGACAAAAGTCACCAAAACCACTGTTCCGCCATGCCACCCTACGGGTGCTCTGCGCTACTCAAAGTTTCAGGGGGTTCACAGACAGCACTTCCCTGTGCTGACTGTGAACGCGCCGCTTCCTGCGCACCCCTAACGGGCCCGATCCTGAAGCTTCTCCGTTGCTCGATGGCATGGAAGTCGCCCCTGCCCCCAGCTAAGGCGAGAGCGTTTATGCCCGGAGGGTGCAGTGGACCCGCGATAGCGGGCAGGACACCGGGGAAGAGAGTTTTTGGCTACTTTTGCCTCTTTGCAAAAGTAGCTCGTAGCCATGTTGTAGCTGTCACTATAGAGTGCGCCCCTTTTAGGCTACGAAATTTATTACCAGGCCTGACAACAAACAAAACACGATCACCTAGTTCCCAGCCAGGTGCTCATCTCAATCTCTTTCTTCCTTTTGCTGGTGCAGCGTCTATCCTCTCTCTTATTCATTAACCATGAAAAAAGTAGGTTATAAATACCTATGATATTCGTCAGGTACATAAGGGTATAAGGTCGCCTGCAGTTGCGATTAAGTACCTAAGAATATTAGAATAAGTCGAAATTCATGCTGTCGTAACTTTCTCTGTTTTTTAAGGTTTTATAATCATGCAGGACCCAACTGCCCGCTCTGACAAAGATGTCGGATGCGTCGAGAGCAAGGAAACCACCTGCTACATGTGTGCTTGCCGCTGCGGCATCCGCGTGACCCTGCGTGACGGCGAGGTGCGCCACATCGAGGGTAACCCCAACCACCCGCTGAACGAAGGTGCCATCTGTGCCAAGGGCGCCTCGGGCATCATGAAACAGTACTCGCCCGGCCGCATCACCAAGCCCCTGCTGCGTAAGCAGGGTGTCGAGCGCGGCGGGTCCGCCTTCGAAGCGATTTCCTGGGAGAAGGCTTTCGGCATCATGGAGGAGCGTCTCTCCAAGATCCGCGCCGAGGATCCCAAGAAGTTTGCCCTGTTCACCGGCCGTGATCAGATGCAGGCGCTGACCGGTATGTTCGCCAAGCAGTTCGGCACCCCCAACTATGCAGCACACGGTGGTTTCTGTTCCGTGAACATGGCAGCCGGCATGATCTACACCATCGGCGGTTCTTTCTGGGAGTTCGGTGGTCCCGACCTGGAGCGGGCCAAGCTGTTCGTGATGATCGGTACCGCTGAAGATCACCACTCAAACCCGATGAAGATCGCCCTCTCCAAGTTCAAGCGCCGGGGTGGACGCCTGATCTCCATCAACCCGATTCGGACAGGCTACTCGGCCGTGGCCGACGAGTGGGTACCCATCAAGCCCGACACCGACGGCGCGCTGATGCTCGCCTTCATCCACGAGCTGATCAAGCAGGGCCTCTACGACCGCGAGTTCCTGATCAAGTACACCAACTCCGCAGAGCTGGTGATTGACGATCCTAAACGCGATGACCACGGCCTGTTCAAGCGTTTCGAGACCCATATCGAAGAGGGCTGTTTCGATCCCGAGAACAAGCTCTGGTGGGACCGTGATCTCAACCGCGAGATCTCCACCCATACCCCGGGTACCGAACCCCGCCTGTTGGGTTCCTTCACCCTGGAAGACGGCACCCCTGTAAAACCCGCCTTCCAGCTGCTGAAAGAGCGGGTTGATCAGTTCACCCCCGAGTGGGCCGAGAGCATCACCGGTATCCCTGCTGAGACCATCCGTCGTATTGCCCACGAGATGGGTGTTACCGCCCGCGACCAGAAGATCGAACTCCCGATCGCCTGGACCGATTGCTGGGAGAACGAACACAATTCGGTGACCGGCAACCCGGTGGCCTTCCACTCCATGCGTGGTACGGCTGCTCACTCCAATGGTTTCCAGACCACTCGCGCGATGAGCATCCTGATGACCATCCTGGGTACCATCGACCGTCCCGGCGGCTTCCGTCATCGTGCGCCGTTTCCGCGTCCGATTCCGCCCTGTCCCAAGCCGCCAAATGGTCCCGAAGGCGTTCAGCCTGACACGCCCCTGGACGGCATGCCCCTGGGCTGGCCGGCCAAGCCGGAAGACCTGTTCGTGGACGAAGAGGGCGAGGCTGTACGCCTCGACAAGGCCTTCTCCTGGGAATACCCCCTTTCTGTTCACGGCCTGATGCACAACGCCATCACCAACGCATGGCGTGGTGACCCCTACAAGATCGACACGCTACTGTTGTTCATGGCCAACATGGCCTGGAACAGCTCCATGAATACTGCAAGCGTGCGCGAGATGCTGGCGGACAAGGACGAGAACGGTGAATACAAGATTCCGTTCCTGATTGTCTGCGACGCTTTCCAGTCGGAGACCGTGGCGTTTGCCGACCTGGTACTGCCCGATACCACTTACCTGGAGCGTCACGACGCGCTCTCCATGCTGGACCGCCCGATTTCCGAGTACGAAGGTCCCATGGACTCGGTGCGTATTCCCGTGGTTCCTCCCAAGGGTGAGTGCAAGCCCTTCCAGGAGGTGCTGATCGAGATGGGTTCCCGCCTGGGTCTGCTCGCTTTCGTAGAAGAAGACGGCTCGCGCAAGTACCGCGACTACCCCGATTTCATTACCAACTACGAAACCTCTCCGGGTTCCGGTATCGGCTTCCTGGCCGGCTGGCGCGGAAAGAGCGGTGAGAAGTTCCTCAAGGGCGAGCCCAACTCCCGCCAGTTGGAGATGTACAAGCAGCACGATTGCGTCTACCACTACCACCTGCCCAAGTCCTACCAGTACATGCGTAACTGGAACAAGGGCTACCTGCACTGGGCCCGTGCCCACGGTATGACCCGTTACGCGGAACCGATCATCATTCACCTCTATTCCGAGGTGCTGCAGAAGTTCCGCCTGGCTGCCCAGGGCAAGTGGCCTGGCCGCAAGCCGCCGGAGCGTCTGCGCAAGCGTATCGAGATGAACTTCGATCCGCTGCCGTTCTTCAGCGAACCGCTGCTGTCGCGCCTGGGCGACTCCCACGAGTACCCGCTCAATGCGCTGACCCAGCGCCCCATGGCGATGTACCACTCCTGGGACAGCCAGAATGCCTGGCTTCGCCAGATCCATACCCACAACTACATGTTCGTCAACACCAAGACGGCCAAGGCGCAGGGTATCGAGGATGGCGACTGGATCTGGGCCGAGTCGGCCTCCGGCAAGGTGCGCTGCATGTGCCGTCACTCCGAGGCCGTGGAGCCCGGTACGGTCTGGACCTGGAATGCCATCGGCAAGGCTGCCGGCGCCTGGGGTCTCTCGCCAAAGGCCAACGAGTCCCAGAAGGGCTTCCTGCTCAACCACGTGATCCCCGAGGAGCTGCCGCCCTGCGAGGCGGGGCAGTACATGTCCAACTCCGACCCGGTCACCGGCCAGGCCGCCTGGTTTGACGTGAAGGTGATGATCTACAAGGCAGGTCCTGAAGAGCCGGGACAGTCCTGGCCCCAGTTCAAGCCCCAGCAGCGTTTGCCCGGGCAGGACGCTAAGCGCGGCAAGTGGCAGGCCTATTTTGCAGGCATCTTCCGCAAGAAGGCGAACATAGAGCATTAGTTATAACGCAATGAAAAGAAGGTTCTCGGAACCTGAAGGCAAGTAAAAGAGCGTTGCGTTATATGGGGTTTTTAATATGAGTCAGATGGCATTGGTAATTGATTTGAACGTATGCGTGGGCTGCCACGCCTGCGTCACCAGCTGCAAGGAGTGGAACACCTCCGGTTGGGCCGGACCCATGCCGGATCAGCGTCCCTACGACGCCGATCCCACAGGTGTTTTCTTCAACCGTGTGCAGACCTACGAGGTGGGTGAGTTCCCCTGCACCGAGACCCTGCACTTCCCCAAGTCCTGTCTCCACTGCGAGGATCCGCCTTGTGTGCCGGTCTGCCCCACGGGCGCCAGCTACAAGCGCGAGGACAATGGCGTGGTGCTGGTGGACTACGACAAGTGCATCGGCTGTAAGTATTGCAGCTGGGCTTGCCCCTATGGCGCACGCGAGTTCGACGAGAAGAACAAGGTGATGAAGAAGTGCACCTTGTGCATCGACCGTATCACCGATATGTCGCTGCCCGAGAACGAGCGCAAGCCCGCCTGTGTGCTGGCTTGCCCGACCCGCGCCCGTATCTACGGCGACGTGCACGACCCCGAGTCCGAGGTCTCCATTGCCATTCGTGAGCAGGGCGGCTACCAGCTGCAGCCCGAATGGGGTACCCAGCCGGCCAACCACTACCTGCCGCGGCGCAAGACTCGGATGCACATTCGCGAGGATGAGCTGGTCCGTGCAGACAACCCGCTGCGCGAAGAGATGGAGCTGCCGATCGAGGGCGAGACCCTAGACGACGTGGCCTGGTAATAATTTGTCGGTCGGGCTGCGGCCCGACATTCAAGAGGTTTTATACGATGCATCCTGCATTTTCAGTCATCTTTCTGACCACCTTGATCGGTGTGGGCCAGGGCCTGTTCCTTGCGCTCTATACCGGGCAGGTCTATTCCCTGGCCAACCTGCTGCCGGCCCAGGACAGCACCGCCTTCTACGGCATGGGCAGCCTGCTGTCCATGATCTTCCTGATCGCAGGTCTGGTCGCCTCCTTCTTCCACCTGGGACATCCTGAGCGTGCCTGGCGTGCCGCCACCCAGTGGCGCACCTCCTGGCTCTCCCGCGAGGTGATCGTGCTGCCCGCCTTCATGGGCTGGTGTTCCTTTACGGTGCGATCCACTACCTGGGCTGGACCATGCCCCTGTTCACGGTCGCCGACGCGTTGCCGGTGGACCTGACACTGATCATCGGTTTCCTGGGTAGCGTTGCCGCATTCGCCCTGTTCATCTGCACCGCCATGATCTACGCCAGCCTCAAGTTCCTGCAGGAGTGGCACAGCCCCCTCACCGTTGCAAACTACATGCTGCTGGGTATCGCATCCGGCTTCATGCTGGCGGCCGCCTTCTCCGCTTACACCGGTGTCGACCTGGTGGCCTTTTTCGGTACCTGGGCGGTGATATTTACCCTGATGGGTTTGATTACCCGTGGCGCCTCCCTGATCCGCAACCGGAACCTGCGCTGCAAAATCGAACTCAAGTCAGCCATCGGCATGCGCCACAGCAGCATGCAGCAGAAGGCCCAGGGCTTCATGGGCGGGTCGTTCAACACCCGTGAGTTCTTTCACGGCAAGACCGCTGCCACTGTGAAGGCGGTGAAGATCTCCTTCCTGGCGCTGGTTTTTCCAATACCGGTTGCCTTTATTGCACTGGCTTACATCTTGGAGTCCGGCGCTCTGCCGATGGTGGCCTTCGCCATTCAGTACCTCGGCCTGATCGCCGAGCGCTGGTATTTCTTTGCCGAGGCGAAGCATCCACAGAACCTCTACTACCAGTCCATGGCTTGAGGCGATACCTCCAGCCGGCTGGCGTGTCTTGAAAGGAGTTGTAATGAAAAAACTGAGCTTGCAGATTTCCGCCTGGATACTTGGTCTTTTCAGCCTGGCGGCCCAGGCCGATGTCCTGGTGCTGGTGCACGGCTACCTGGGCAGCGCCCACTCCTGGGAGACCAGCGGCGTCAACAGCATGCTGGAGCAGAATGGCTGGCAACGGGCTGGCGTGGTGCATGCCGCTCCCGCAGGGATTCAGGTCATTCCGGGTCCTGGCCAGCAGGCTGCCAACAAGGTTTACAGCGTGGAGTTGCCCTCCATCGCACCCCTGATCCTGCAGGGACAGCAGCTGCAGCTGATGCTGCGTGGGCTGGCGGCGCGCCATCCAGGCGAGTCGCTCTATATCGCAGGTCACTCCGCTGGTGGCGTGGTGGCGCGCCTAGTGGGCCATGCGGATAATATTGTAATTAATGATGGTGGGGCGTATAATGGGCCATGCGCATAGCCAAGCCACTTCGTATCACTCCAAAGACCA
>NZ_MPRJ01000039.1 GCF_002020805.1 Solemya velesiana gill symbiont
GTAGCTCATAAGTGCTTCGTCTCTTGGTCGGGAGAAGCGCCGACTCTACCAGCTGGCCCTTCAACTACCAATTGCACTTATTATCCGAAACCGCCTCTGTTAATCACTTATTGGCTGGATTTTTATTGCTGGCAGCAGGAGTAGTTCAAGGGGCTTCTGTGCCCGCCGTAGACTTTTTCGATCAGAGTCTTGGTGATTTCAGTGAAGAGCTGGAGGTGGCAAAAGAGGACGGTAAGCGTGCCATTCTGATCATATTCGAGATGGATGAATGTCCATTCTGTGATCGAATGAAAAAAACGGTGCTCAATCAATCCGAGGTGCATGCCTATTACAAAGAGCATTTCAAGATTTACAGTGTCGATATTGAAGGTGACGTGGAAATTGCTGACTTTCAGGGCAATCCCGTCAGTGAAAAGGATTTTTCCGCCAAGCAGTACCGCCTGAGGGCGACACCTGTATTTCTATTCTTCGACCTCCAGGGCAAGCCGATAAAGAGAGCACGTTTCACCGGGGCTACCAACGGTCCGGATGAATTCATACTGCTGGGGCGCTACGTGGTGGAAGGTATCTACAAGCAGATGAGTTTTACACGCTTTAAACGCCAGCAGCGCAGTCAGTGACAGGGGACAAGGCCGCTATGAAATCCTGCATCATGGCGACACTTGCCGCGATTTTTCTTCCTGTTTCAGCCGCTTTGGCTAACGACACTCCACTGCCACAGCCCCTCACACTTCCATTTGCTCTCTCCCTCGCAGACGAGGCTCATCCCGAACTGGAACAGTACCGTGCACGCCTGGAGGCTGCGGAGGCCTATGGCGAGGAAGTGAATGCGCTGGATGATTTCAAAATCGGCCTTGAGGCCCAGTTGCGCCTGATCGAGCCCTCTCACAAGGCGCAGGATGACACCCGTAACGATAGCCGTATCAAACTGAAGCTGCAGAAAAAGCTGTATGACTTCGGGCGCACGGAAGCGGCACGCCATGCTGCTGAATCAGCACACCTGGGCAGACAGTGGGATTACATGGATGCACGACAGAAGCGCCGCCTGGAGATCATGGAAAATTTCTTCAAGGTTATCCTCGCCGACCTTCAATATCTAAGGGACAACGAGGTGATGACCATGGCGTTCCTGCGCTGGAAGAAGCTGCAGGATACCCAGGAGACCGGCAAGGTTTCAGACATCGATTTGCTGGAGAAAGAGAACATCTTTCGTCGTGAGTTCAAAAAACGCACATTGACAGAGAACCAACAGCGTATCAGCCGTTCCAGGCTGGCTATCAGTCTCAATCGCCCCGAAGACCTGCCTTCACAGCTGGAACCGCCGGTTTTGGGCAGTCTGAAAAGGGAACTCGGCGAGATCGAGGATCTGACCCGGCAGGCCTTGAACAACAATCCTCATTTGAAAGCGCTGCGAGCAAGAGTGGCGGCAGCACAACAGGATGTGGAGTATGCCCGTGCCGGAGGCAGACCGACAATCCGTGGGGAAGTCGAAGCACCGGCATACAACAAGGTGACAGGATCCCGGGATCCATTGGCAGCGGCGGTGATTTTGGAAGTCCCTCTCTCCAGTGGGAGTGCCGTGGATGCCGGCGTGGCCCGCAAGCAGGCCGTGTTGAGGGAGCGCCGTGCTCAACTGTTGCATGCTGAACAGGATGTGCGCCAGGCGGTACTCGAGCTGTGGCTTGAGCTCAAGAGCCTGAAAGTGCATATGGATGAAATGAACGCTTTGGCTGACTACCGGGAACTCTACCTGGATCGTAGTCGTGCGCTTTACGAGTTGGAAGTGAAGTCAGACCTGGGTGATGCGGAGAGTCGGATTGTCGATGTGCAACTGCAGCGGGCCCAGACTGAATTCGATATGGCAATGGCCTGGGGGCGACTGGATGCCTTGACGGGCAAGTTGATCGCTGTTGATCAGCAGGTTTCCAGAGGGGAAGGGGAATGATTCGTATACTGTTAGTCTTATCTGCGCTGTCTGTCAGCGCCGTTGCGTTCGCAGAAAAGCTCGAGGCCAGGCTTGAATGGGCAAATCGCGTGGAATTGGCAATCCCCTTGTCGGGGGTAGTGGATAAGGTGATGGTAGTACCCGGACAGCGGGTTAAGTCCGGGCAGGAGCTGCTTTCACTGGACCAGCGACTTTTTGAGGCCAATAAGAACAAGGCCGGGGCATTGCTGGGAGAGGCTGCACAGGACCGGGCGGAAGCAGACCGCCAGCTGAGCAGGGCATTGGAACTCTATGACCAAACAGTGCTTTCCGATTACGACAAGAATATGGCTGAGATAGAGATGGCCCGGGCAAATGCGCTCTGGCATACCGCAAAGGCTGCCCAGGTGGAGGCGCAGATCGACCTCGAGCAGAGCAGAATTGCTGCACCTTTTGATGGCGTGGTGCTCTCGGTTCACGCTTATCCAGGTCAAGTTGTCAACAATCAACTGGCGGTGCAGCCGTTGATCGTGTTGGCCGATGATACAAGGCTTGTAGCCAAGGCCAAGGCGCCTGCTGACAAGCTGGCATCGCTTAAATCCGGCCAGAACCTGAAGGTTGGCGTCGGTGGTGCCTGGGTTGGTGGCAAGGTGCTCGATCTCGGAATGGATCCGATAGATGAAAATGAACGTGGACCCCTGTACGAATTAGGTGTAGTTTTTAATCGACCGGAAACCCTTTTAGTGAGAGTGGGGATTCCGGTAGTGATTCGTATTAATGAATAGGGCTGCTTGAGCGGAGGAGACCCATCTGGATGATGGGCTCTCGTTGGCCTACAGGATTGAGGTCCTCTAATGAGTATATGTGTACGATGCCTGGTATCGGGAAAGGTACAAGGTGTCTTCTTTCGTGCCTCCACACGCTACCAGGCACAGCAGTTGGGGATAGCAGGCTACGCAAATAACCTGCCTGATGGCCGTGTCGAGGTTTTGGCCTGCGGAGAGCCCGAAGCAATAGATCAGCTCAAGGCCTGGTTGGTAAAAGGACCGCCTAGCGCGAGTGTCAGCGCAGTGGCCTGTGAACCGGTGCAGCTAGTGAGTGCCCAGGGGTTTACTACAGGATGAGCGATCAGGCTGATAATTCCAACCAAGACACAGCGCCGCTGATAGCCGACATGGGTGACTTTGTTGGCCACCGATCTACACTTCCACAGCTACAACTGGAAAACCTGATATCCGATCTGTTTGACGACGGAATGATCGATGTATCCGAACTCAGGGAGCTGAAAAAACTCTGTCATTTGAAAACGCCGCAACAGCTGAGTGAGATTCACCCCCTGGTTTGGCTGTCGGAGCGGCACCTGAAGTCTTCAAAGCCCCCCCACGAAGACCTGAATCTCGAACGCCTTACGCTTTGGTTGGCGGACAAATGCGCCTTGCCATACCTGCGTATCGATCCTCTGAATATCGACGTGGATGCCGTTACTGAGGTGGTGCCAAAAGCCTACGCGGTGCGTTACCGCATATTGCCGGTTGAGGTCACAGACAGGGAAGTGGTGTTTGCAACCGCCGAGCCGTTCGAGCGAGAGTGGGAGCAGGAGCTTGGGCATGTTCTGCAACGACATATCAGGCGCGTGGTGTCCAACCCACTGGACATCGTGCGTTACCAGGATGAGTTTTTCGGCCTGACCCAGTCGCTGCGCCGGGCGCGCAAGGGCGAGGATGCGGAGCCCGTGGCAGGAATCGGCAATGTCGAGGCCCTGGTGGAGTTGGGGCGTGCAGGAAAGCTTGATGCCAACGACAGCCATATTGTCAGTATTGTGGACTGGTTGCTCCAGTACGCCTTTGAGCAGCGGGCCAGCGATATTCATATAGAACCCCGTCGTGACAACGGCAATATCCGTTTCAGGATCGACGGTAATCTGCACACCGTTTACGAGATGCCGACACCGATTCTCGGTGCCGTCACCGCCCGTATCAAGGCCTTGGGCCGTATGGATATCGTCGACAAGCGCAGGCCCCAGGATGGACGAGTGAAGACCAAGACGCCCAGCGGCCAGGAGGTGGAACTGCGTCTCTCCACCATGCCGACCGCGTTTGGTGAAAAACTGGTGATGCGGATATTCGATCCCCAGATCGTGGTAAAGGGGCAGGATGAACTGGGCTTCTCCCGTTCGGATGCCGTCCAGTGGCAGGAAATGACCAGCAAGACCCACGGTATCATTCTGGTTACCGGCCCCACAGGCTCTGGCAAGACCACCACGCTTTATTCAACCCTCAAGGCCCTGGCACGCCCCGAGTTGAACCTCTGTACTATTGAAGACCCCATCGAAATGGTGGAGCCGGCCTTCAACCAGATGCAGGTCAATCACTCCATCGGTGTGGATTTTGCAGCCGGGGTGAAGACCCTGCTGCGACAGGATCCAGATATCATCATGGTGGGCGAGATACGCGACCTGGAGACCGCAAACATGGCAATCCAGGCAGCGCTGACGGGTCACCTGGTACTCTCCACCCTGCATACCAATGACTCTGCATCGGCCATTACCCGCTTGATGGATATCGGGGTACCGCCCTACCTGATCAATGCCACACTGCTTGGCGTGGTTGCACAGAGGCTGGTAAGAACGCTTTGTCCCCACTGCAAGCAGCCGGTAGATATTGATGAGGAAGCCTGGAAAGGCCTCACAATCCCCTGGGAGATCAAATTGCCGGAACAGGCAATGGGTGAAGTTGGGTGCGTTGAGTGCCGAAAGACCGGTTTTCTTGGGCGCACGGGTCTATACGAAATATTGCGCTTCACACCTGAACTGCGCAGATTGATTACCCCGGACTGCAGCCTTGATCTGCTGCGCAAGCAGGGTATCAAGCAGGGTATGAGGTCCCTGCGTATCAGTGGGGCTACAAAGATTCACCAGGGTTTTACTACTATTGAGGAAGTACTTCGGGTTACGCCGGCACCTGATGAAATATAATTATAACTGCTGGTCAACGTTGTCTTAAGCAGCTCTGTATGGACGGTAGATAATCGATGTTTGACGACAAGTCAATTTTAATAACGGGTGGCACGGGGTCATTTGGGCACCGTTTTGTGTCTACAATCCTGGAACGATACAAACCACGCAAACTTATTATTTTCTCTAGGGACGAAGTCAAACAGTTTGAGATGCAGCAGCTTTTCGATGGGCCTGAAATGCGCTATTTCATCGGGGATGTGAGAGATCGACAGCGCTTGATTCAGGCTACCCGGGATGCCGATATCATTATCCACGCTGCCGCGTTGAAACAAATTCCCGCAGCCGAGTACAACCCGACGGAATGCATCAAAACCAATATCACCGGCGCAGAAAATGTAATTCATGCAGCAATTGAGAATGACGTAGAAAGGGTGATCGCGCTCTCTACGGACAAGGCTGCTAATCCCATCAATTTGTACGGCGCAACCAAGCTCGCTTCTGACAAGCTGTTTGTTGCAGCAAACAACATGGTGGGGAAGGGACGGACAATCTTCAGCGTTGTCCGCTATGGGAACGTGGTGGGTTCCCGGGGTTCTGTTGTACCTTATTTCAAGAAGCTTCTTGAAGAGGGTGCAGAAGCCCTTCCAATCACGGATGATAAAATGACCCGCTTCTGGATCACCCTGGAGCAGGGTGTCGATTTTGTACTTACCAATTTCCAGCGTATGTACGGAGGCGAGATTTTTGTACCCAAATTGCCATCTGTGCGAATCACTGACCTGGCTAAGGCAATGGCACCGGATCTCCCAACCAAAATTGTGGGCATCAGGCCTGGGGAAAAATTACACGAAATCATGTGTCCTTCCGACGACTCTCACCTGACGCTGGAGTTTGGGGATCACTATGTGATCAGGCCCAGTATCCGGTTTACCCGAAGAAATTCGAACTATACAAGAAACAACCTGGGCGAAGAAGGGGAGCCGGTAGCCCAGGGGTTTGAGTACAACTCCGGCAGTAATCCGCATTTTCTAAGCGTTGAAGAAATCAGGGAGTTCAACAACAGGGAAAATCTATGATCCCTTACGGCAGGCACTCTATTTCTGAAGCAGATATTGATGCTGTAGTAGAAGTATTGCGCTCGGGCTGGATTACCCAAGGACCTGCTACCCCTCGCTTCGAGTCTTTGGTCAGCTCGTATTGTGGTGCCGATTATGGTGTGGCGGTGAGCAGTGGAACTGCTGCCCTTCACCTGGCTTGCCTTGCGCTTGGGCTTGGGCCAGGGGATGCGCTATGGACCAGCCCCAATTCCTTCGTGGCATCGGCCAACTGTGCCCTGTATTGCGGTGCAAGTGTGGATTTCGTCGATATTGATCCACATACCTACAACATGAGTGTCACCGCTCTGCGTACCAAGTTGGAGCAGGCACGCTCACAGGGAACCCTGCCCAAGATCGTAGTCCCAGTGCATTTCGCAGGTCAGCCTTGCGATATGAAAGAAATTGCAGGCCTTGCCGATGAATACGGATTCCATGTGATAGAGGATGCCTGCCATGCACTCGGTGCGACATATGAAGATCAACAGGTAGGCAATTGTCGTTATTCCGATATCACGGTATTCAGTTTTCACCCGGTCAAGATGATAACGACGGGTGAGGGCGGAGTGCTTTTGACCAATAATAAAGATCTGCATGAACGGGCAGGGCGCCTGCACAATCACGGTATAGTTCGCGAAGGCTTGAGCGAGGAAGGTGGTTGGTTTTATGAACAACATGAACTGGGTTTCAATTACAGAATTACTGACATCCAGGGAGTATTGGGTATAAGTCAGCTGAGTCGGCTGAATGAGTACCTGTCCCAACGAAGGGAGTTGGCTGCACGCTACAACAGGTTATTGGAGGATCTGCCACTGGAAAGGCCTTACCAGGAAGCAGGTCGCCAATCTTCCTGGCATCTCTACGTCGTTCAGGTTCCAGAGAACTCAGGATGGACAAGGCAATCTCTATATGAAGAGCTCCGCAATGAGGGAGTGGGAGTTAATGTTCATTACATCCCGGTTCATACTCAGCCCTATTATCAGCGGCTGGGATTTCAATATGGCCAGTTTCCGTTAGCGGAAGCCTACTACGGCCGTGCATTGACCCTGCCGTTGTATCCAGGGCTGTCAGAGATGCAGCAAGACCATGTGGTGGCCAGCCTGGAGAAGTTTGTGGGTAGTGATGAATCTACAAGAGGTAGACGGATTGAGTAATTTCAACTGTCGGATCTGTGGTGGTGGTCGGGCTGCCTTCTATTGCCACGTAAAAGATGATACATCGCGTAATACCGGTCTTGAATTTGACTATGTGCGGTGTGAAGGTTGCGGGACATTGTCCCTTGATCCGTTGCCAACACCTGAGCAGTCCCGAATGGCGAATGAGTCTTTGCTCGGCATTACCCGAAAAGGTTCGTCCTTTGACAAGCGATACACGCCGGAATACCGGGAGACGCTGCGTAATGAATACCGGCTGACCTTCAATGATCTGGAATTCAACCTCAAGCCGCCGAGCGCCGGAGCATCTTGCCTCGATTTTGGCTGCGCTATCGGTTCCGCGCTTGATGTGCTTGCTGATAACGGGTGGGAAACTTATGGCTGCGATATATCAGAACAATTAACCGCACTTGCAGACAGGCAACAACACCGGATTTTTACGGGAGAACTGGATCAGCTTCCCGGGGATTGGGGGCCTTTCGACTTGGTGGTGACGATCGAAGTTCTGGAGCACCTGCAACACCCGAGGGAAACCCTTCATCGGCTAATCTCTCTACTGAAACCGGGTGGTACCTTGATTACTGAAACACCCCAAGTGGGGTTGTTGGCTGAGCTTTACGGTGAGGATTGGCGTGTACTTGCCGGGTTGGATCACATTCACTTGCTGACCCGTGAAACCCAGATTGGAGTGATTGAGGATTTTGGATGCCGGGTAGAGGCAACCTCGAGTTTCGGCAGTGGGTGTACAATGGGACTGGTGCCGCCCCATATAAAGAGAGCGTTTGATACCCTGGTCAAACGTCAGAATATCGGTGATTTTCTGGCTATACGTGCGACCAAGATTGAGGTTTAGACGAGTCTTATCAGGACGGAGGCTGCATGCGCGTTTCTCTTGTTCATCCGCGTTTGATATATCTCCCATCCCAGCCCCCGCTGGGGCTGGGCTATCTCGCCGCCTGCCTTGAGCGTGCCGGTCACGAGGTGCAATTCATAGAAGGCGCCTTCACCGAGGATGATAACGAAATCGCCCAGCGTGTATGCGATTTCAAACCGGACTTGATTGGTGTTTCGGTGATGATCTCGTATCACACCAAGTCATTAAGCCTCGCCTCGCTATTCAAAGAATACATGCCAAAAACGCCTGTCATTTTCGGTGGTCCTCATCCTTCTGTAGTGCCAGATGATATTTTGAAGCACTCCCAGGTCGACTTCGTGATGTGCGGTGAGGGGGAAGACTCGCTGATAAAGATGGTCGACATGATGGAACGCGGGAATTTTGATCCACGTACAATACCTGGACTGCACTGGCGGGGTGGCCAGGCTCATGAATCCCATACAATTCGGCTCACTGACCTTGATGAGATTCCGTGGCCTGCACGACACCTCTTTCCAATGAGTCAATATCAGCATCGGGGATACGTTGTGTCGTTTGGCTTCCACGGAGGGAACTTCAATATCATGATGTCTCGCGGTTGTCCCTACAAGTGCAACTTTTGCGATCATTCGGTGTTTGGACAGAAACCTGTGTTCAGAAACATCGACGATGTCATTGATGAAATCGAATACGTATCGAGCCACTACAATATCCGCAACTTCGATATCATGGATGACACCTTTACCATGCATAAAGGCAAGGTGTTCGAGTTCTGTAACAAGTTGATCGAACGGGATCTGAATCTCTTTTGGGCCTGTCGTTTAAGGGTTAACAGCGTGAGCCGTGAAATGATGGAGTTAATGGCCCGGGCCGGGTGCGTCCACTTTTCCGTAGGTATAGAAAGCGTCGATGAGCGGGTGATTTTTGCAACCAATAAGAAGATCACATCCAAGAAAGTT
The DNA here is from genome assembly GCF_002020805.1 of Solemya velesiana gill symbiont. Taxonomy (GTDB): domain Bacteria; phylum Pseudomonadota; class Gammaproteobacteria; order Chromatiales; family Chromatiaceae; genus Sedimenticola_A. The sequence continues at coordinate 8,962 of NZ_MPRJ01000039.1, forward strand.
CTCCAGGTTTTGGGATGGGCAAAAGAGTTTGGAATTCTGACCATTGGAAACTTCATGATAGGCAATCTCGGCGATGATCCCGTGGCAATTCGAAAGACCCTGGATTTCGCCCTTGATACTGATGAAATCGATATACCCAGTTTTTGTGTACTGGCGCCCCTGCCAGGCACAGAGGTATTTGAAATAGGAACACAACGAGGCTGGATCCGCAGCTATGACTGGGATGATTATCGGATGAATACGAAGGATCTCCCGATTATGCGAAACGAGGCAATGACACACCAGGAGATCATGGATATCTACTCCGAGGTGGCAAATGCAGTTCGGCCCAAGATTCAGCATGCAATGGATACCCTGCACGCGCCAAGGATAAATCTATATCCTGAACTGGCAATGGATGAAGATACAAAACCGGAACCGGTTCAATGGGCCAGTGTGCCGTCAGAGGCGTTGCGGGAGATGTGAGCTTGATGACTAAACCCTGGATGAAACATGCTGCTCCCTACGTGATCGCCGAGATCGGCTCCAATCATGATGGTGAACTCGCAAGGGCGATCAGGTTGATCGAACAGGTGGCTGATGCCGGAGCAGATGCAGCCAAGTTCCAGCTGTTTCGGCCCGAGACATTTCTAAGACCTGGGCATCCAGCATGGGATACCATCAATCGGCTTTCCGTTCCGAACTCCTGGCTGCCCGAACTTACTGCTGCCTGTAATGCAAACGGCCTCGATTTTTCTGCAACTCCATTCGATCAGGTCGCAGTGGATGCATTGGTGTCAGCCCAGGCAAGCTTTATAAAAATTGCCTCTACCGATCTCACATACGTCCAGTTGCTGGAGCAGTGTGCTGCCTCCGGACTCCCCATCGTACTTTCTACGGGTATGTCCACCTACGACGAGGTTTCCTGGGCTATGGATGTGTTGCGAGGGGCTGAAGCCGGGGATATCGCCCTGATGCATTGTGTCTCAAAGTACCCCCCTGATCCGGTAGATATGAATCTTCGTGTAATTCCCGAGATGGTGGGCCGTTTTGGTGTTGAAGTTGGGATTTCCGACCACTCGCCTGGTTCAGCTGTTCCAGTGGCAGCCCAGGCCCTTGGTGCAACCCTGTTTGAAAAACATGTCACCGACGACAGGTCCCGGTCAGGACCGGATCATCCATATGCGCTTACCCTGGAGGAGTTTTCACTGCTGGTGAAGGATCTCAAGTTCACGGCACAGGCGCTTGGTAATGGAGAGAAGCGCTGCATGCAGGATGAGCCGATAAAGGCCCGGCGCGGTCTGTATGCCGCGCGGAATATTCCTGAGGGAAGGGTCATTACGGTAGAGGATCTGATCGGTCTTCGTCCTTATGCCGAAGTGGGCGCCGAGCAGGTGCGCGAGGTCATTGGAAAGTGTGCAACGACAGCTATCGCAAAAGGAGATGCGATTCCTGCCGGCTTGTTGCTCAAGTGAGGTCGCGATGAAGAGTGTCGCAATCATCCAAGCCCGAATGTGCTCTAACAGGTTGCCAGGTAAAGTTCTTATGCCATTGGCCGGTAAGCCGATGCTGCTGCATATCGTAGAGCGGCTGCAACTGGGCGGATGTTGCGATGAAGTGGTTGTGGCGACGGCGGTTGAGGACTCCAATGATCCACTTGTAACACTCTGTGAGGATAATGGTATCAGCGTCTATCGTGGCGATCTCCATGATGTTCTCGGCAGAATTTATCGCGTTGCAAGGGAGCGCGTAGCGGATATCGTCGTGCGAGTCACCGGTGACTGCCCCCTGGTTGATTGCGGCTATATTCACAAGAGGGTTAGATTGATTGAGGAGAGAGGGCTTGATTTTACCTATGGTCTTTCCTCTTCCCTGGTTTTCGCCGGAGCGAGCGTAATGTCGATGCGCTACCTGGAACAACTCGAGCGTGAGGTCGTGGACCCCTCGGATCGTGAACATTGCGGTCTGCCTTATGCTCTTCGGCATCGACATCATGTTCGGTCATTGGAGGTGATTCCTGATCCCGAACTGAGCCACAGCGGGCATCGTCTCACTGTAGATGAACAGGCCGATTATGAGATGATGTCCCATCTATACGATGCGCTCTATCAACCCGGTAGGCCGATTCCACTGGGAGAGGCGGTGCGGTATCTGGATCAACATCCAGAGATTGCGGCACTCAATGAGGAGGTGCAACAGACCCCCCTTCCTGAAAAAGATGTACATTTTGTAAAGTAGATAAAGGACAGCAATGCAGCTTGAACTTAAAAACGGGACCGTAATCGGTGATGATCGGCCGGTCTTCATCGTAGCCGAGATTGGTCTTTGTCATAATGGCAGTGAAGAACAGGCCATGGAGATGATACGGCGCAGTGCCGAGGCTGGTGTCGATGCGGTTAAATTCCAGAAGCGTGATGTTCCAAATCTCACAACCCGTGAATTGCTGGATGCGCCTGATGAGCGCTTTCCAACCCTCGGCAGGACCTACCGGGAAATTCGTGAGGCGGTGGAGTTTGATCTCGACACTTATGAGCGCCTGAAGTCTTTGGCTGAAAGTCTCGGGCTGCTCTTTTTCGCGTCTGTATTTGACGAGAAATCTGCCCATGAAATGGCTGAACTTGATCTGCACTTGCTTAAAATAGCCAGCCATGTGCTTACCCGGAAACCATTGATTGAAAAACTCTGTGATCTGGGTATTCCGACCCTCGCCTCCACCGGCATGGCCTATCTTGATGAAATCGACGAGACCACTGCAGCCTTTCGTGCTGTGGGGCTGCTCCATGGGCTGTTTCACTGCGTCTCCATCTATCCCCATGCGGCTGACCGGGCCAATTTACGCATGATCCGGTACATGCAGGAGCGCTACCAGGTTCCGGTCGGCTACTCCTGCCACGAAATCGCCAATACCTCCTCGCTGCTTTCGATAGCCGCAGGAGCCTGCATGCTGGAACGTCACGTCACCCTCGATCGCAGTGCTGACGGCTTTGATCACAAGTTTGCTCTCGATATGCCTGGCCTGGCTGAATTCGTCTCTCAGGTCAGGGAGGCCGAGGCGGCCATGGGCAGTATCGAAAAGACGGTATCCGAGGAAGAGTGGGTTACCCGCAAGAAGTACCACTGCAGTGTAGTCTCTCGATGTGCAATTCCCGAGGGAACTGTTATCGATCGCCAACTGCTCACCGTGAAGAATCCCGGGACCGGCATACCCGCACGTCGCATTGACGACGTTGTAGGGCAACGCGCGAGAATTGATATACCCGAGGATGTTCTGCTCGATAACGAAATGCTGGAGCCGGGTATCTAGTGGGACATAAGACCATCCCCTATACACCAGCCAGCATCGGCCTGCGGGTCGATGGTTCGGCAAGCCTGGGACTTGGGCATCTGACGCGGCAGCTCACCCTGGCGCGGTTGCTGCGAGATCGCTACGGGTGGTCGCCCCGTTTCATAACCCGGACGCCAACGTCTCTTAAATCGCTTTTTGCGCCTGAAGATGTATTCGAGGTTTTCCAACTCGATGAGCAGGATGATCTGGGTGCCCTTTGCCGCCTCCTGGATCTTGATCTGCTGCTTTGGGATCAACAGGCTCCTGTGGATGACAGCGAGGTGATTGCCCTGCAGCAGCAGGGCATTGCGGTATGGCTATACGGAAACACCGGATCCGGAATATCTGTGGCGGACAATGTTCTGTTCGCCTTTCCCTGGGTGGTGCGTCATTTGATAGGGGAGGAAGCGTGGCCCATGGAGAGGGTCATACCCTTCGAAGCATCGATTCTCGATCCGGTTTACCGCCGGTTGCGGGAGGATCAACCTGGTCGTACATCGCCAAGCGTGCCGCGACTCTTTCTCTGCATGGGGGGGAGCGATGAAGGGCTGGCTACAGAGCGCGTTGTGGATCTCCTGTCCGGTATTGAAGTTGATATAGAGATCATCTGCGTGATCGGCGCTGCCTATGAGCGACCTGATGACTTGCGCCAAAAACTCAATACTCTGGGCGCCCCTTTTCAGTTGCTGACCAATCCTTCCCGGTTCGCCCAAGTAGCGGCTGGCTGCGACCTCGCGATCACGACCATGGGGCAGACACTGGCTGAACTGAACTGCCTGGGTATAGCCTCCCTGGTGATCGCGGTGTCCCCCTTTCACATGAAAGTGGCTGAACACTATGCGTCCCGCGGAGGTGCAAAGGTCCTCGGCCTGGTAGATGAACTGGAGAAGAGTGCGGTTCATGCAACCATAGAGGGTCTTGTTAAGGCCCCGGGTCATCGCGATGCCCTTAAGGAGGGGGGGGTGCAGAGTATCGATGGCAAAGGGGGATACCGTGTCGCAGAGATGCTCTTCAACTCTTTCCAGAAGGGCTTTACGCTCCATAGGTGTGATGTTTGCGGCAGTGATGACTTTGAAACACTGGCAGTGCTCAATGGACGCCCGATAGGAAAATGCCGTCAATGCGGTCTTGACTACATGCACGTGCGCCCCGCTGAGGATACATTGCTGGATGTCTATGCAGCAGACTATTTTGAGGCACCCCGCACTGTTACCGGAGTCTCGAGTTACGAGGCTGACAGGCCCAACGTACTACGCTTCGCGAACGCGCGTCTTGACGGTATCGAGATGCAACTGCCTGAGAAGGGGCGATTGCTTGATGTGGGGTGTGCGCTTGGCTATTACCTGGAAGCTGCAGCAAAACGAGGCTGGGAGGTCTCGGGTATCGACATCTCAGAGTATGCTGTTAACTTCGCCCGCGACCAGGTGCCTGAAGCGCAGTTGCAGATAGGTAGCGTGGAAACGGTCGATTTCCCTACCAGGCATTTCGACGCCATCATCTGTTCCCTCGTTTTCGAACATTTTCTCAATCCCCGGTATTGCCTTCAGCGCATGACCTCATGGCTGCGACCTGGTGGGGTACTTGTCCTTAAAGTTCCACATGGTGGAGGTGTGATGTATCGGTTTACACCAGATCGCTGGTTTGACTCGCATCCGGACAATCACTTTTGCGACTATACGCCGGAGACACTGTCACGCTTCCTGGAGTCTGAAGGTCTCTGCGTGGTCGAGCACCACACCGAGGGAATCTATCTCGAACGTTTCTGCGATGCCTTGGGCCTGGAAAAGGCGCGCGCGGATACACTGATGGCAATCGAAGGGCTTGATGCGAGATACAGTGCCTTTGCGCGGAACAATGATCTGGGTGATTCGCTGGTGGTATATGCGAGGAGTATGTACTAGGTGACCTGTAACCTCTGCGGCAGTGAACAGCAGGAACGGCTCGACCTGGGAGAGCCGCTGGTGCGCACTGGCGCCTACGTACAGTGCCCTACCTGTGGTCTCATCTACCATTCCCTGCCGGATAGTATTGATAGGATGCGTGACTTCTATCACTCCGAATATGCTGGCGAATACTCAGCCAGCGAGGTGATCAGCCGGGAGCTCGCCCTTGCCCGAATCAATCGCCTGGGTAAAGCTCGTGCACTGGCGTCCCTAAGCCCGGCACTGGAAATTGGCTGTGCCAACGGTGAATTCATCCATGAACTGGCAGGCAGGGATGTCGAGGTGAGTGGCGTGGAACCTTCGCGGGCCATGTCTGAACATGCACGTGATCATTTTGGCCTGGAGGTGGTCACTGGCCTCTACGAGGATCAGCCGGAAAAAGCAGCACACTATAGGCTCATCGCCATGTTCCATGTACTTGAACATGTCGTGGACCCCACGCTCACCCTACAGCGAATTCACCGCGAACTTCGCCCTGGCGGGTTGCTTTTTATTGAAGTGCCAACACTGGGTGACTGCCAGCTCAGTATGGTCTTCAAGCCTATTCATCCCACTGTGTTTGTTCGCGAGACCCTTGAGGCGATGCTAGCAAAGAACGGCTTTGAATCTTTATGGATAGATGAAAAGGGCTATCATCTGCAAGTGATTGCAAGGCCCATGGAAGGACAGATGCCTGTTACCTGGCCTGACCCTGTATCAATTCGATCCAGAATAAAGCGTTATCTTGCCACCAGGCAGAACGTTATGGATAGAATTGTATCCACTCTACAGGCGTTGGTAGGGCAAAAGGATGGAGCTATATACGGTGCAGGCCTGAATACCCTGGATCTTGATAACCTTTTTCCCTTGATGCAACTCGACCTTGAGGCAGTTTACGATGCGGATCCGGCAAAATGGGGAAAACAGGTGCTCGGTCTGGAGATATGTCCGCCTTCCGAACTGGAGGCATGGCATGGAAGTTACCTCATAATTTCGAGTTACGCTTTCCAGGAGGAGATCCTTGAACAACTCGCCCACCTGGAAAAACGTGGAGTACGACTGGTGACACTCTATGAAAAGTCGTAGCTGGATTCCTTGGTCATGAACTCTCAACGTATTCTCCTTTTCCCCGCAGGCATTGCACAGCGAGAGGCATTTCTGGCAGCCCGCAAGCTGGGTTTTGAAATCATAACCGTTGACCGAAACCCGGAAGCGGCCTGTTTTCCGCTAGCTGATGAATATGCTGTGCTTGACCCGGGGAATGCGGATGCACTGGTTTCCTATGTGCGGCGAATTCATGCTGCAAAGAGACTCGACGGCGTTCTGTTGGTTGGTTGTGACATTCCCATTTCCGCCGCCCGGGTAGCAGCAGAGTTGGGTAGTCCAGGCATTGGACTTGATGCTGCAGAGCTTACTGTCGACAAGATAGCGATGAAAAAGCGTCTGCGCTCTTGTGGGGTGCCCGTTCCTGACTTCTATTCCATTAGCGGTGGCGATGAAGTTGCTGAAATTCTTTCCCGCGAAAACCGGCGCATGATTATCAAGCCAAACGACAACAGTGGTGCCCGGGGTGTGCAGCAACTTCTCCCGGATAGTGATCCAACAGCAGCCTATGAGCATGCCCTGGCAAACGTTAAGCGGACAGGCGTTATTCTGGAAGTTTTCGAAGAGGGAGTGCAAATCAGTATTGAGGCGCTGGTGCATCAGGGGCAAGTAGATGTCACAGGATTCGCCGACCGGAACTATCCCTTTCTGGACCGTTTCTTTCCCTATGTGCTGGAGAATGGTGCGACCCTGCCGACTGCATTGGATGCCAACCGGCAAGGGGAGGTTATTCAGACCTTCATCCAGGGTATACATGCCCTTGGTATCGATAACAGTGTGGCCAAGGGGGATATGGTTCTCACTGAAGAGGGTGCCAAGGTGATTGAGATTGCCGGTCGCATCAGCGGTGGGAAGTTTGCATCCCGCATTGTTCCTGAATCAACCGGTGTTGAGCTTCTGCCAGCAGCTCTCGAAATGGCCGTGGGTAGAACTCCTGACAGAAAATGGTTAACGTCAACCAGGGCATGTGGTGTTGCTGTCCGTTACTGCTTTCCGCCCCCGGGAAGGGTGAAGGCGATAAAGGGGCTCGAAGAGGTTAAGGGTTACCCCGGTGTGCTTGAAGTTCATGTAACTTATGAACCGGGCGACATCATTCCTCCCATGCGTAGTCATCCTGACAGAGGTGGCTGGCTGGTGTGCAAAGCAGAAACACGTTTGCAGGTCGAGGAAGTTGCCGAGAAAATGATAAACAAGCTCGTATTTGAGGTAGAGCCGTGACAACGGTGATGATAATCCTCACAGGATAATTAAGTACTACGCCATGCAAGGCTATCTTCTGTTTCATCTCAATCTTGCCTATTCTTCGCTTCCGGAGGATAGGCGTCGAGTGGTGATTGAGCGTTGCTACGATCCACTACTCGATATCATCGAAAATCATGGTGTGCCACTAGGTATAGAGGCAAGCGGCTGGACATTAACGGAAATTGCTGGCCAAAGACCTGACTGGGTGGAGAGGTTTCGTGGGCTTTTGCGCGCAGGTTCCTGTGAGCTTGTGGGAAGCGGCTATACACAGATCATAGGACCACTGATTCCGCACAGGGTGAATAAATGGAACCAAGAGCTTGGACTTGAAACATATCAACAGCTTTTAGGGGTCACTCCACAGATTGCCTTGATAAATGAAATGGCATTCTCTTCTGGCATGGTCGGTGTGTACCGGGAAGCAGGCTACAGAGGCATTATCATGGATGGGGACAATATCGCCTTGTCACTTGGTCTGCACGATCATAATGAGCTGCCGCTACTGGCACGTGGCGATGATGAAAATTCCTTGCCGGTGCTTTGGTCGGACTCCATCCTGTTTCAGAAGCTACAGCGGGTCGCTCATGGCGATATCTCCATAAACGACTATCTCTCATACGTAAAAAAGAGAGGTGAAAGCAGCAAATTGCCACTTGCACTGTATGCCAATGATGCTGAGGTGTTTGACTTCAGGCCGGGTCGATACAGCGAGGAGCCGGATCAGCATGAAGGCGGCGAATGGAAACGCATAGTTGGCTTGTTGGCGAAACTTGAGCAGCAGGGTATGTCCTGGATTACCCCTTCTCAAGCACTACGGCTTCAACAGGTGAGTGGGAAACCGGTAACACTCATTACTGCCCAGCAACCGATACCTGTAAAGAAGCAGGCAAAATACAATGTGAGCCGATGGGCGGTTAGCGGACGTAATGACTTGCGCATCAATACCCTGTGTCAGAGGATATTTCGTCAACTGATGCATCGCCCCGAACTGCTCAATAATGAAGTTCAGCGAAGTCTCTGCAGATGCTGGTCCAGTGATCTGCGGACGCATATAGAATCAAGGCGCTGGGAGAAGGCCAATGCTGAACTTGAAGCATTGGCATCCAGCATAGGTGTGGCTACCACCTATCCTTTCAAACTAAAAGTGCCAGGGAATAAAGCCAATCCGGAAGATGTGGAGGCGGCAGGTTTTTCGGTCCTGTTGGATGAGGAAGGTATCCTTCTCATGATTGCCAGCTCTGAGCATAGAATTGTGCTGAATTTGCGACGTGGGTTGGCCATCGACAGCCTGGCATTTCGCAAGCATAACTTTATCCCTGTGATGGGAACACTCCCTCATGGCTATTTCCACTCGATAGAACTGGGCGCGGATTTCTATAGCTTTGGGACAGTGATCGAATGGGGCTCAGAGCATCGCCGCACGACAGATCTTGGATGGCCAGCGCCGGAGTTTTACCTGGATGGAGGTGCGCTTACAGTACGCGGTGAGATTGATACGCCGGATGGCAAAATCGTCAAGCAGATAGTGGTTTCCTCAGAAGATGACGCGGTCGAACTGATTACATCCTTTCCTGATTGGAAGCGCCCTTACGGTACGGTGCGGCTTGGGACCATTACTTTGCTGCCTGAGACATTCAAGCATCAGCTCAGTCTGCGAACGGTTAACGGGGGTGCGGAAGCAGAAACACTCGTTTTAGACAGGGATTGCAACCACGGCTTGCCGGCTTCTACCCTGGTTTCATGTCGCGGTGGATTGGGAAGCCCGGAAGGTATGCTCAGGATCGGTGATGGTAATGTCGGACTGTCGGTTAGCTGGGATCCCTCGGAATGCGCTGCGTTTCCAATGCTCTACCATCACAATGTTCCGCCTAGTGCCCTGACTCGCGTTATATTCTCTTTGTCGGAACTTGACGAGACATCACGACCTGGCGGTAAACTGCCGACCTTCAGACAGATACTAAAACCGACTACAGAATTATAATTCTGGATCATTATCCGAGGATGGGAGTATCGGCGAAATCTCAAATTCAAGGATGTCAGCCAGCCCAATAAAGTCATTTCGTCCCAGGCATGCAAATGCAGATGCGAGAAGTTGTGCTAATTGCTTGTTCAATAGGTCTGGATGTTCCTGCAACTGTGATTCAATCTGTTTGATCAATTCCTCTAGTTTATAGGATGCGGCCCCCTGCTGGCCTGTTCTAAGTGCGATGACGCAATCATTAAGCAATTGCTGATGGTTCGAATTCATGGTTGCCCCTCGTCATAGTGGGTGCCTTCGATGTGGGCGCCATCCCTGCTGAGGTTGGTGAATTCAACCTGGGGGTGATGGCGGATATACTCTTCGAGATCACGCAGATAGCTGATCATGTTCGGCTTACTGGGGACCTTATCTCCGGCATGGTTGAAAACCCAGTATCGATCGGCCTGCTGTGCATTCAGATCCAACACATTTCGGCAGTGGGGCGCTCCCTCCGCATGTGATTTCCCTGATGGAAAAGAGAAATCGGCACCGGCAAGTGCGATGTTGCGTGTTCCCATCTTGACGGCAAGATCAATGGCGCAATGAATAACTGAGCCAAAGGTGAGGAGTACGCCCTTGGGGTGGCTCTTCCTTATTTCCTGGTAGAACTCGTGATTGGAGTACGCAGTCATTCTTCTGAATGGCCATGCGTTGAGCGCGTCAAGATGGCTGGTCGGGTAATAGACCAGTACGGTTTCGTGAAGTGGAGTCAGGTCGATCTGAAAGTTCGGTAGTATGCCGTCCCTCAGGGGATCAATTGTGACTACGATGTCCGGCTTGACACCATCATGCAGAAGAGGACGAAGAGCTGAGTCCACGGCGATCAAAAGTGCCCCCAGCCTCTTTTTTTCAGCGATCCTGGACGTCAATTTATTCAGTGACGGACCAGCACCTGCTACTACAATCTCCCGGGGATCATTCGCGAGGATACCAAAGAGTTCTGCTACATCTCCGTCGCGTTCAATCAACTGTAAATTATCCTGTAACTGCTGGGTTTCAATCGTTCTTCTTCTGCCATGGAAGGCCTCGAGATTAGCACGATTTATTTCTATGGCCAGGTGATCCCTGAGACGTCCCGCATGTTCATCTGCCAACTGCAGGCATGTAGGGGTGACAACCCAGGGACGGGCCGGCTTTTCATCTCTGGATGGAATTTTCAGTTCAATCCGTTTATCCCCCAGCCAGTCCGACTGGTCGATCCAATTGAGCAGTTCTCTGAAGAGCGAGGTATTGAAGATGTAAACCTCGAGTCTGTCCAGGGTGTTGTGGTTTTCAAGAAGATGACGGGGAAGGTATCCCATACCTACCCCGTAGAGGCGTAAACTCGTGGCATCGGCAGGCACGTTGCCAAGCTGCAGTTTCGCCTCGGCGTCCGGGTCATAAGCGCTGGCCAGATGTATGCCGTCGCAGATGAAGGTGGGGTGGGTTTTTTCACCGTCAACCTGGATATCGTCCCAGTGCGGTGAATTTTCCAACTGTCGCCAGATTTTCGGCCAGCGCGACCGGATTATGGAGATTGCAGGTGAGGCAAAGTTGTCATTGTTATACATGACTTCTCCATGTCTTAGGGATGGTCTGAAAAATTAGAGTTTTCATTCACCAGGCACCCAAATTCAAATATCCGTCCACCAGGCACCCAAATTCAAATATCCGTCAAATAAGC
>NZ_MPRJ01000040.1 GCF_002020805.1 Solemya velesiana gill symbiont
ACAATCACGGTATACAGTGTTTTTCGCTCCACCATCGTCAATAGTGCGCTTTTGCGCCCCTTGCCAATGACAGTATCACCCTCCCAGTCACCAATGCGTATTAAATTCTGTGAGACTCGGTGGATTTTGATTCATGGCCATTACTAATTCAAAATACTTACATCCTGGAAAACGCATTTGACAGGGTGAGTATTACTACCGTTGCCTTCTACCGGTCTTCTTCCCTGTATTACGACGGGCTGTCGATTTCTTTCTCGTAGTTTTTTTCTTTGGAGAACCTGTACGCACCTTGGCAGGTGCTGTCAGTTTGCCACCCGTCGTACCCGCAGGCTGCCAGGCAGGCACCAGGTGTTTCTTGCCGTTGCCGATGAGATCGGCCCGGCCCATCTTCTTGAGTGTTTCGCGCAGGAGGGGCCAGTTGTCGGGATCGTGGTAACGCAAAAAAGCTTTATGCAGACGGCGCTGGCGGGTGCCACTGGGCACATCCACTGATTTGCCTTTTCGGTTGATCTTGCGCAGGGGATTACGCTTGGTGTGATACATGGCCGAGGCGATGGCCAGGGGTGTGGGCAGAAAGGCCTGTACCTGGTCAGGCCTGAAGTCATTGTGCTTCAACCAAAGAGCCAGGTTGAGCATGTCCTTGTCGCTGGTTCCCGGGTGTGCTGCGATGAAGTAGGGAATCAGGTACTGCTCTTTCCCTGCTTCCTTGGAGTACTTGTCGAACAGGCGTTTGAACTTGTCGTAGGTGCCGATTCCAGGCTTCATCATCATCTGCAGGGGTCCATCCTCGGTATGTTCCGGTGCAATCTTCAGGTAGCCACCCACGTGGTGGGCAACCAGTTCTTTGATGTATTCCGGGTCACGTACGGCCAAGTCGTAGCGAAGGCCCGAGGCGATCAATACACGCTTCACCCCTTTGAGCTTACGCGCCTTTCTATAGAGGCTGATCAATGGCTTGTGAGAAGTCTGCATGTGGCTGCAGATGTCTGGAAAGACACAGGAGAGGCGCCGGCAGCTGGACTCGATCTTCTCGCTTTCACAGCGCATGTTGTACATATTGGCCGTGGAACCGCCGAGATCCGAGATGGTGCCAGTGAATCCCGGCATGGTGTCCCTGATGGTCTCGATCTCATGAATGACCGAATCTTCTGAACGGCTCTGGATGATGCGTCCCTCGTGCTCGGTGATGGAGCAGAAGGTGCAGCCACCGAAACAGCCCCGCATGATGGGGATGGAGAAACAGATCATCTCCCAGGCGGGGTTCTTTGCGTCACCATAGCTGGGGTGAGGCATCCGGGTGTAGGGAAACTCGTAGAGTCGATCCAGTTCCTTGGTGGTCAAAGGCAGCGGTGGCGGGTTGAGCCAGACATCACGCTTGCCGTGTTGTTGCACCAGGGCACGTGCATTCCCGGGATTGGTTTCCAGGTGAAACACCCTGGAGGCGTGGGCATAGATCACCGGATCGTCGAGCACCTGGTCATAGGAGGGCAACCGCACTACGGTACGGCTGCGATCCATGCCCTTGGGGCGCTTGTGAAACGACACGATCTTGCGATCAGTGGTTTCTGTCTTTCCACATTCTGGAGAAGCCGCGTAGGGATCGGGCTTTGCATCCACCGGCCCCGGCTCATCGATCGTGGTGGAGTCGATTTCGGTCCAGCCTTCGGGCAGATCCTGGCGCATGAAGCCGGTGCCGCGAACATCTGTGATCTCGACAATCTTCTCTCCATTCGCCAACCGGTGTGCCATTTCCACCACCGCCCTTTCGGCATTGCCGTAGATCAGCATGTCGGCCTTGGAGTCGGGCAGCATCGAACGGCGCACCTTGTCCGACCAGTAGTCGTAGTGGGCGATGCGGCGAAGGCTCGCCTCGATGCCACCGACGATGACCGGTACACCCTTGAATGCCTCTCTCGCTCGCTGGGCGTAGACCACCACCGAGCGGTCGGGGCGTTTGCCGCCCTCCCCGTCCGGTGTATAGGCATCATTGGAGCGAATCCGCAGCTCAGCCGTGTAGCGGTTGACCATGGAGTCCATGTTGCCGGCGGTGATGCCAAAGAAGAGGTTCGGCTTGCCGAGCCTGCGGAAGTCGTCCGGGGATTTCCAGTCCGGCTGGGCAATGATGCCCACCCGGAAGCCCTGGGACTCCAGCAGCCTGCCGATCAATGCCATGCCGAAGCTGGGATGATCCACGTAGGCATCACCGGTGACGATGATGATGTCGCAGCTGTCCCAGCCCAGTTCATCCATATCTTCCCGGGACATGGGTAATACCGGCGCGGTACCGAAGCGTTTTGCCCAGTACTGGCGGTAGGAGAAGAGATCGGGGGCTGTGTGCATGGAGAGAGAAAATTATCTGGCTAAAAGCGGATTATAGCGGATAAGGCTCTCTCGGTGGGATGCCCGAATGCTGTCATGACCCCATGGGAATCTTGGGGTTATCGGTGATGGATTTGTTTTTGATTCCCCTCACCCCTGCCCTCTCCCACCCGGGGAGAGGGAGTTTTCGAAAAATGCAGGTTACATCCCGATATCACCCACGTTACTGCGATTTTTCATCAGGTCGAGGATGCGCTGGGTCAGGATCAGCTCCATGGCGTACATCATCTTGCCACCGGGGATAACCAGCGTATTGAAACCCGTGATAAAAGAGCCCTCGATCAGTCCGCGCAGGTTCAGCTTGTACTCCACGGACGGCTTGTCCTTGAGGAAGTGGATCAGTACGAGACTCTGATCCGGGCTTGGGATGTTGCGCACCATGAAGGGATTGGAGGTATCTACCAGGGGAATGCGCTGAAAATTGATATGGGTGTGTTCGAACTGGGGCATGATGTAGTGCATATAGCCATACATCCGCCTGTGGATATTGTCGATCACCGCTTCGGACTGGTAGCCGCGTTCGCTGGTATCCCGGTTGATTTTCTGGATTTACTCCAGGTTGATGGTAGGGGCAACACCGATCAGGAGATCCACCTCGTCTGCCATGTTGTTGCCATCTCATACCACACCGCCGTGCAGTCCTTCATAGAAGAGCAGATCTGACCCTGACGGCAGTTCCTCCCACTCTGTGAAGGTTCCGGGCTTTGAACCATACAAGGCTGCCTCGTGTTCATCGTGCACATAGCGTCGACGCATACCGGTACCGGTCTCGGCATAGCTGCGGAACAACTCCTGCTGTTTATCGAAGATATTACCCTCCGGACCGAAATGGCTGAGATTGCGGCCCTCGTTGTTGGCCTTCTCCAGCTCCTTCTTCATCTCCTTGCGGTTATAGCGATGAAAGCTGTCGCCTTCGACAAATGCGGCATTGGCGCCGACCCGTTGAAAAATGTGCTCGAGAGCACTCTTGACTATGGATGTACCGGCCCCGGACGAACCGGTGACCGCAATAATGGGATGCTTCTTGGACATATTTTCCTCTCTCTCTTGGGCCATTTAAGAGACCCTTATATCTTCTATTTTTTATAGGGTTTATAGGTATACACCAAATTGGCAACCCTGAATCATCTTTTTTTCTTATGGGGAGACCAGGAAATGAGGCGTTTGCCTGCCCTGTCGAAGCGGATAATGCGGTCATTGTTGGTATCGGCAACCCATACCCTGTCACCGTTCACCGCAATGCCTCCGGGCTCATTTAGACTGGCTCCAACAATCTCTGTGCCATCTCCCGGCTGCCCGTTGCCGACCAGGGTCCTGGTCTTTCCCGTTTCCAGCTCGTAGACCTTGATCTTGTGATTATAGGTATCCGCTATAAGCAGTTGATTCTTATCCAGGACCGACACAGCCAACGGGTGCTGCAGCTTGGTTTCACTACGCACCCCGTCCTCATCGCCAAAGTCGAACAGGCCTGTGCCCAGCAGCGTTTTTACTGTCCTGGTTTCCAGGTCGATCTCCCGGATGGCGGATGCCTCTGCATCGGCCACATACAGGCGCCTGCCGGAGAGTGCCAGGCCACTGGGCTGACTGAATGTCGCCTCTTTCAAGGCGCCGTTTTCAAGCCCCTCTTTCCCCGAGCCGGCAAAGGGCTCGATCTTTCCGGTGTCCAGATCCAGGCGCCATACCTGGTAGGAACCCGCCATGGCGATATAGAGATTGCTATCCAGAAGCGCCAGATCCCAGGGTGATCGCAGGCTGACTGACGTGGCATTGGAAGATGGATGGAGTTCATAACCCACTTCACCGATGCCCGCTATGGTGCTTACAGTGCCCTTGTTGAGATCAACATGCCGCAAGGCATGATTGCCTGTATCCGCTACAAAGAGGCTCTCTCCTGCCCTGACCATGCCCTGGGGGTATGCAAACCGTGCCTGCTCAAGAGGGCCGTCCCTGAAACCGGCGACACCTTCTCCAATGATGCGCGATTCATCATCATGCTCCCTGGTCACGATAATGCGATGATGCAGTGTATCGCTGATGATCAGATCACCTTCACTGCTGATGATCTTTCCCGGCGCCGCCAACGGTTGGTCGGCAATTCGCATTGCTTCGGGCTGAAGCGGCAACGCGGGAGGAACAGTATCTGTATCCCGCGCTTTCAGCAGCTTGGCGATATAATCATCGAGCAGCTCTCCATGACCTTCACCGGCCAGGTAACCGATGACCATACCCTTTGTGTCGATCACCATTAGTGTCGGCCAGGCACGAACGCCGTAGATTTGCATAAGTTCCAGGTCACGATCCTGGATTACCGGATGCTGGCGATCGTATCGCAGCAGAATTCTGCGAAGGGTATCCATGCGGCGTTCATTGGAGAACTTGGGTGAGTGAACACCGATCACAAGCAGTGAATCGCCGTATTTCTTTTCCAGTTCCCACAACTCTTCTACAACATGCAGGCAGTTGATACAGCCATAGGTCCAGAAGTCGAGAATGGTGACCCGCCCTTTCAGGTCATCAAGGGTCAAGGGCCGTGAAACATTGAGCCACTGGAGTTTTTCTGGAAACTCCGGCGCGGGAATGTTCTCACCATGTCCCGGTATGCTGACAAACAGACAAAGCAAAGCAAAGCAAAGCAAAGCAAAGCAAAGCAAAGCAAGTATCTTCCGCTGAGGGGATTTCAATGCGGTATGGATGCAATTCATCTCGTATACCAAAGGGCTATGACTAACTGAATAGTTTAGGACTTGATTGAATATCCTTGAAGTATGAACCTCAGGCAAAAAACGGCCTCTTGTCATCAACGCCAAAGGGGGCGATGCCAAGAGGCCCAAAAGGGAGCGTACTCGCTACAGGGAGGTATCAGTTTTTGAGTGCCCGGATGTAGGCAACCAACGCCTGGATCTCGGCATCCGGGATATCTGCACGACACGGCATGGTGGCAGCACCGCCATATTTCGCCGAACCGTCTTTGATGATGTTGAAAAGATCGGTATCCGTACCGGCCTTGCCATCGCCATCGCCATCGCCATCGCCATCGCCATCGGTATCATATTTGAAGACACCTTCAGAAAAGCTGCGTGGCTTTGGATTCAGGGCTGCAGCAGCCGGGCTATCGCCTTTGCCTGTTACGCCATGGCAGCTGGCACATGCGCCTTTGCCGTCATAGACGGCCTTACCTGCAGCCGCATCTGCGTGAACCCCTGGGGCCACGGAAATCAGAAGCCCGGCCAGTGACAGGCTGCAGGCAATTGGGTGTATCTTTCTCATTCCTTCTTCTCCTTTCGGTGCTGTTTAATATTGCTTTTATAATTGAACAGCGTTGTCCGTAGACATCGCCGTCCTTCATTCAACTCCGCAGGCCCCATGCCCGGCATGAAACTGACAGGTGCCTCCTCTGCCTGCTGCCGGATAGGCCGCATCCGTTCTTCAACCTCTTTGGATGTTGGCCTGGGTTCATCCAGGATGGATGCCAGGAGATCCCTAAGCTCTTCACAATAGGCGGAGGTCAGCATCGCAACACCGGCAAAATACGGGGTCCGGCAGCGCCTCGATACGCGTTCAGCAAAAGGGGTCACCCAGCGCAACAGGTGTTCATCCATGAAGCGGGCAATATCTCCGAGATGTTGTGCCAGCTCATCCATTGAAAAGAGGTGCGCGAGAAACTGAAGCTGCAGAACCAGGTGGCCATCCGGCCTTATACGCCAGTCTTCGGCCATCAGGCCGTAGCGTGAGTACCAGCTCCTCACCTGGAACATGCTCTCCTGGCAGGCAAGGTTCTCATCGTCTGTCCAGACCGACTCCTGGGGGGACGCCTGAATGGTGTAGTTCAGGTAGATGTCGGCATAGTCAGCCGCCAGTTCATCGAGGGTGACCTGGTCAATCTCATCCGACAGTGCTGCACGGGCCTGGTTCATGAAATCCAGTGCCCGGTTTCCATCCTCACCTATCAGTCTGAAACCGAGCCCTTCGGGAAAATGCTCCTCGCTCAGGAGCTGCAACAGCTGCCGGTCGGGTTCCCGGTCATGCAGGGATGCCAGCATGGCCATATCATCGGTTACCACACTGCAGAGCGACTCCAGCATCTCGGATGTTTTCGAACTACTGCTGATCACTGGCTGCTCTTTCATTTGACCTTACCTTTGCTATGAGCCACAAAACCGATGGAAGGTTTAGTCAAATCGATATTCGACATGTTCTTGACCTGGCGGGTGACCTTGTCATTAGGCCCGATGGCGACGGTTTCCAGCTCGCCACTCCAGATCTCCTCAACCGGACCTATATCCAGCACGCGCATCATGCAGGCCATGACACAGTAAGGCTTACAATCGGCATCGATCTCATCCACGCACATGTTGCACTTCTTGACGATGCTGTCGTAGGGATCGAACTGCGGCGCTCCAAAGGGACAGGCCGCTTCACAACGCCTGCAACCGATGCACAGCGTCGAGTCGATATCGACAATGCCATCCTGCTTTCGCTTGAAGATAGCGCAGGTAGGACAGGTCGGAAGACAGGCAGGCTCACTGCAGTGGTTACAGGACATGTTGACCTTGTATGCGAACACATCGGGGTATGTTCCACCCTCGACATACTGCACGCGTCTGAAGCGCGGACCTGCAGGCAGTCCGTTCTTGTCTTTGCAGGCGATCTCGCAGGCGCGACAACCGATACAGTCAACATTATTGTGAATAAACCCGAACTGCTTTTCCGGCTTTACAGGGGTATAGCTCTCACGCTTGCGACGCTTAACGGCTTCTTTTATCTTGGTCTTGTCTTTTGTTTCTGACATTATTTTTCCCTCCAAGATCAAAGATCACGCCGAAAGACGTGGGCGCGTGATGTAGCCAGCTTGTCCCACCCCGGGCGATGCTCGAGATCCGTCTTCTTTATCTCGCAGAGCACGGTGTTGTAGGCGAATGCCCCGGCAGGGCTGGGCTCATCCAGTGTCAGCATGTCGGGGTTTCCGGCACGGTCAACACCATTCTCGTCCAGGTCGATCCAGGCCCCCTCATGCAGCACTGCCACACCGGGCATGCAGCGCTCGGTCAGGTAGACCGGCACCACGCACTTGCCGCGGTCGTTCCTGATCTCCACCGTGCCACCTGTTTTGATGCCCAGTTTTTTCGCATCGGAGGCGTTCACCGTTACCTCCTGTTCATAGGTTTCACGCAGCCAGCTGCAGTTATTGAAAATGGAGTGCGTACGCCAGCGCGGGTGTGGTAATATCAGGTGGATATGGATACTTCTCGGTTTTCGGGCTGTTGAGGGATTCCCAGGGCTCGATCCACTTCGGAATATAGGGGCTCTCCGAGCCATACATCGTTTTCTTCCAATCCGCGATTTGAGCGAGTGATGTAGCGAGGATCTCGATCTTGCCTGACGGTGTCTGGAACCTCGCACCGTTTTCGATCTGGTCCCGGAACGCCACGTGGGGCTGGTCGAGGATGAACTTGTAGACCCCCCGCTGCTTGAACTCGTCCCACGACATATTCACATGCTGGTGGGGTATTACCTTGGTCTCCCACCACTCACGCAAATAGGCCTCGTCAACGTTATCGTTGACATGAAAATAGTCCCGGTTGGCCTTTGGATCGAAGGCGCGACCAAACACATCGCCACCAATACGGTAGGCCAGTTCGGTGAAGACCTGGAAGTCGGTCTTCGACTCACCCATCGGCTCGATCACCTTGGGACGATGGATATAGTAATGCCCCTTGTATCAGGGCAAGGCCACGTCGTGGCGCCCAAAGTGAGTGGCGATGGGTAACAGAACATCAGCATAGAGACCGGAAGGCGTGATGGTGGAGTCCATGCAGACTACCAGCTCCATCTTCTTCATCGCCTCAATCTCTTTATTGATATTGGTGAGCTGGTTGAACCAGTCCGAACCCTGCCAGAAGATCCCCTTGATGTTGGGAATCTGTCCGTCGGTCTGATCGTCGCGCTGCCAGAGCCCGATGTCCTCGCATTTCACGTTGGGGTAGTTGAGCACGCAGTGGGCCCAGCGGTCCGACTTGATCGACTGGAACCAGATATTTGAATACTGATCGTAGGGGTAGGCCACCGCCTCGGCGTGCCAGGCTTTTCCGACACCTTCGGCGCAACCGCCCAGGATACCGATATTGCCGGTCATTGCCTGCAGTGCTGCTGCCATGCGGTTGTATTGCTCACCGTAAGCGTTGCGACCCGGCGCCCATGAAGCCTTGAGCGCAGCGGGCTTGGTCTTGGCATACATGACAACCAGCTTCTTGATGTCCTTGGCCGGCACACCGCATATTTTCTCTGCCCATTCCGGCGTCTTGGGCTCACCGTCATACTTGCCCAGGATGTAGTTTTTGAAGTTCTCCTTATCTTTTGCCCAACCCGGCATGGTGCCAGCATCCATGCCCTGGCAGAACTTATCGATGAAGGCCTGGTCATGCATGTCATTGGTAAAGATATAGTGAGCCATTCCAGCCATCATGGCGGCATCGGTATTGGGCTTGATCGGAATCCACCAGGCATCGTATGCAGCCGCACTGTCCGTGTACTGGGGATCGATCAGCACGAATTTGCATCCGCGCTGCTTGGCCATCCGCATGTACATGAAGGTGTTGCCACCGTGGAATGTGTAGGCTGGATTCCAGCCCCACATGATCATCAGCTTGGAGTGGGCAAAGGCATCATCTTCGTTGCCGTCCTCGATGGTGCCGAAGGTTATGCGTGAACTGAAGGTCGTCGCCTGGTAGGAAGGCACCGACCAGGAGCTTGTGCGGCTTCCAAACATGCCGAGAAAACGGGCTAACAGGCCCTCGATCTGATCAGACTTGTGCAGCACACCGTAGGAGGCACCGGCATAACTCTGATCGAGCAGTGCCGTCGGTCCATAGGTATCCTTGAGATAGACCATCTTCTTGGCCACAAAGTCCAGGGCCTCGCCCCAGGAGACGCGTTTGAACTTGCCCTCCCCCCGTTCGCCAACCCGTATCATGGGATAGAGCAGGCGCTCGGCAGAGTAGAGTCGCTGGCGGTATGAACGCCCCCTCAGGCAGGCCCTGAGCTGCGGCTCTGCGTTACCATCCTTACCGAAGTAGCCACCACGCTGGTAACGACCATCATCGGTCGAGAGACGCACGATCACATCTTTCCATTTGTGTGCAACCAGCATGTGACGGGATCCGCAGTTATGGGCACAACTGGTAACCACGGTCTGCAGTTCGTCATCTTTCGGATAAGGTTCGTAGGCGAATGCCTTGGCATCCTTGGCAGTCTTCATTTCGACAAGACCACCGGCGGCGACAGCAGCGCCTCCCGCCACGGTAGTTTTAAGAAATGAACGCCGCGTCAGATTCAGGCGTTCGGATAGATCATTGTCTGTTTTGTTTTTGCTCATCCTTACCTCTTCGTCAGCAGAAGACTACTTCGCGGCCTGCCTGGTTTTGATCTGGAAGCGCGGCTCCGACTCGGTTGGCCGGTCTTTCGCCCACTCGGGAATATCTTTTGGCATCCCTTTCCAGGCATGACGCGGATAAGGGTAAGAGATGCGATACCATTGGCGACCACCATGGCAGCCGTAACAGACATCGGAATCTTTCTTACCGGCCTCCTCGATGGCATCCGCCTTGAGATAATTGACCTAGTGCCTGGTAGTGCGCACACCTGCATGGCATAGCAGACAATTGTTCTGAAACATGCTGCGGGACTCAGTCTAGGGAGTGGGCAGACCCATGAGCTTGTAAGGGCTGGCGCCATGGCACATCAGGCAGATTTCCGGGTTAACTGACTTGCGCAGGGTGAAATCCCTGTTGGAGTGATCTGGCGGGATCTGCGCCTCTTCGCGCGGATCATCCCCCTGGTGACAGGTGTTGCATTTCATCGCCATCACTTCTTTTGCCAAGGGCGTAACCAGGTGACGACGATGAAAGGTATCCTGCTCCCCTTCATAGGTGCTCAGCGTCTGGTACCAGGCCAAGGCGTCAGATGCTTTTACTCCAGCCGGCGACTGTTTGAGCGGTTTTCTCTCGAGCACCTCCTGGGACACTCCAGGCACTGTTTATCAGTGGCATCATCAATGGCCGGCTTGAAATGGATCGGGTGCTATCGTGCATTTTCATAACCCACTTTCACGGTATCAGCCGCAAAAGCCCCGTTACCTGCCAGTAGTGACAGGGCAACAAGAAGGGCAGCAAATGTAACTAGTTTTTCCAACTTCATAGCTCTCGCCTCGCCATAATGATGCTGATCGCATCGCCTTGATGTGGGAGTTGATTATGAAAAGGGCGCATCCTTGCGCCCTGAAGCATCCATGCTGGGGATTTCCAGTGAACAGGCTGGGTTTAGTTCCAGGCTGACAAAGCGTGCCTCGAACCGCTTCATTATCACTTTGGACCCGCATCGATGGACCAGGTTGATAAAGGATTTGAAGACTTCAAAATCCTTTGCTGCACTGTAGGCCGTAACACTGAAGACAAGATGGGCCGCTGCATCGCTGTTCTCAGTCAGCAAACCATAGAGTTCAGACCTGAATGCAGTGTCTGACATTGAACTGAAAGAAAGATTGACAGCGATATCGTGTACCAGCTGACTCTCCTTGATATGCTTGACGACCCGCTTGAGCACATTCATGTCAAACAGGGAAATATTGCCGGTGTCTTCGGCAACAGCTACAAAGGTTCCAATCGGGAGTGCCTCGCCGGCTTCGTCATAGACCTTGGAAACCGCCTCTTCGAATACCAGGCTGCCGGCCTGGTCACCTGCCAGTGCATAGGCCTGCTCGATCTGTTCAATTTCAAAACGCTGCTCTATCACAACATCATCAACAAGCGCCCGCCACTCATCCTTGCTGCGTGCATTGCTGCTGTCCTTGGAGAGTGCAAAACTGTTCTCTCCGATCAACCTTGCCTTTTCGTAGGCCTCGGCCGCAGCGGAGACAATAGCAGAAGGTGTACCCAATGGATCGAAGGCTATGCCACCTATATGCGCGATATTCTGTCTGCTATCCTCTCACCCAGTTTCTGAAATCCATCTACAAGGCCTTTACAGAGTTGCTCGGCCTCTGCCTGCCCCATGTTATGAGCGACTGCTGCAAACTCTGGTCCAAAAAACGAAAGAGTTTTATATCTGAATCCTTTACTCCCCCAGCAACTTCCTTGATCAGTTCGACAAACGTCTTGATAAACTCGTCCACCGCTGAGCTGTCGTTTTCCTTGGCAAAGGCTCCCAGGTCATGTATGCGAATCATGAAGATGTAGCCTTTCTTGGTACTGACAAACATCTTCTTCATCTCAGTCTCGAAGAAAGACTTCTTTTCAAGACCGGCCAGTTCATCCATCCCCAGTTTCTTGCTCACACCTTCCAACTTTTTATTGAGCTTCGAAATCATCCCCTCGATCTTGTCAGACATCCGGTTCATGGAACCAGCCACGTTGCGTATCTCGGAAGTCCACGGCAAAGGACTGATGGTTCCAAATTTGCCATCTGCGATATCCAGGGCGAGACTGTTGATCCTGTCCAGGGGGCGCAGCAGGAGCCTGATCACAACGCCAAGCGCAACGATCGATAATATAAAGGCGAGCACCGAGTAGAAGAGTGCATCCTTGGCCTGCCGCCAAAGCTTCAGGTAACCGATACCGGGGTGAACCGAAACACGCACCACCCCGCCAATGGTCCAGCCTGAACTGATCTCCGATTCAGCGGTACTGATCTCCATGGGAAGCAATTTAACGAACAAGTTGGGAACGATCTGAAATGTCTCGGGATTGGACTTCTTAACCAGGACCTGGCCTTCACTATCCTCAAGGACGATCTCACCATAGTAACCCCGGTCGAAGATTGCGTTGATCATCGTTTCCAGAATCGTGTCGGACTTGTCCCCTATGTAAGGGCTCAGGGAAAGTCCCAGCGAGGTGGCAGTATTCTGGGCATGCACCTGGGCCTCATCCTGCAGATAGCTTCGGATGTTTTTGACACTGCTGACGTAATTAACCGCGAAAATTCCGAGAAACATCAACGAGATCAAAATGAACAATTGCTTGGATAGCGACATTTATCTTTCCATATCGTTGGCAGTTGTAATCACACGACAATACCGCAGGAATATATTTTATTGTGGATGCTTGAGTACAACTCAAATCAACAGGAATTTAACGCCTTGATTCCAGTGATGATTCTGCCTTCCAATCTCTCCACCACATAGGTTAATCATTGACCACAGAACGCAGATCGACAAGGTATATGAACACCCCAATCCAATGCCGACGCGCCAACAAGCAGGACATCCCGGAGATCCTCTCACTCTATGCACAGCCCGATCTGGATGATGGCCGCATGCTCTCCACTTCCGAGGCCGATGATATTTTTAATCGCATGGCCGCTTACCCCGGTTACGCCATTTACGTAGCTGAAGCAGACAACGGGATAGTCGGTACCTTTGCCCTTCTCATCATGGACAACCTGGCACACTTGGGAGCACCGTCTGCGGTAATCGAAGATGTGGCCGTCGCCCCGGAGCTTCAGGGACAAGGCATCGGGCGAAAAATGATGACTTTCGCCCTGGAGCAGGAAAGGAAAGGAAAGGAAAGGAAAGGAAAAAAGGCTGCTACAAGGAGATGCTCTCTTCAAGCATGAAACGTGGAAAAGCCCACAAATTCTATGACTCGCTGGAATTCGAGCGGCATGGATACAGCTTCCGCATCAATACTGGGCAGCCAACTGCGGCTTAAGCAGTAACCTGAAATACATCGCCTGTGTGAGGCGGGCTATTCAGCCCTTCAATGCCACCAGCTTGTCAGCCGCCGCACCACTGGAGAGCGCTTCACGCGCGAGGCTGATACCCGCTTCGATGGAGCCCGCACCTCCGCCGAGATGGATTCGTACGCCGGCATTGAAAGCAACTGCATCCAGATGCGTCTCATCAGTGCCTTCCAGTGCCGCTTTGACCATGCGTACTGTCTCGTCGGGGGTCTCGCAGGGATGGTGCGGTTTCTCTTGCATGCCAAAGTCGGTGGGAGACAGGGTGTATTTCTCTATTACGCCATCGCGATACTCCACCACCGGAGTCGGTGCGAGGGGTAACTCGTCACCTCCGTCCAGGCCTTGCACCACCATCACCCGCTCCTGGCCACGTTCACCGGCCGCGGTGGCAAAACGCTCGAGGAAAGATTCATGTGCGGCGCCAATCAGGGAGCGCCTAGCCCCGGCAGGGTTCAGCATCACCTCGCAAGCATGTAAAAAAGTGCGGTAGAAGAGCAACTGGCGATAGGGCTTGAGCCGCTCCACACCATGCAGGTATCGCGAGGCGTGCAGGTGGCCGAAGCCTTTCCGTTCGATATCCCCCTCGACCTGTTCCGGTTCACGGGCCGCCGCCATGCCCATGGCCTCCAGCAGCCGGGCATTGGTCACGCCGTCCTTGGGGGGCAGGCCGGTATTGGAGTGGAGTACCACAGAGACACCTGCTGCAGCCGCAACAATGGCTGCAGGCACGCTCAGGTTTAGCGCTTTTTTGCGCCCATCATAGGGACCGTTGCAGTTCACCAGGTTGTCGACCTGTGGCGAAATCAGGGTCGCGGTATTCTCCATGGCATCGAGAAAGCCCTTCATCTCCTCTACCTTCGTTCCCTTGAAGCGCATGGCCGTAAGAAAAGCGCCTACCTGGGCCGGATGTGCCTCGGCTGAGAAAAGAAAGCTCAGCGCCTCGCTCGCCTCTTCCCGGCTCATATCCTTTGCACCATGGCGCCCCTTGGCAGTGGCAATCAGGCGTTTACGAAAACCTTCAGCCGCTTCGCTGGTAAAGTCCTGCATCGGTATCTCTCTTTCTGGTTACTGTAGGAGCCGGTTCGCGAACAGCCTAGACGTAATAGTCGGAGCCAATCGCGAACAAGTTCGCTCCTACACAGCTTATATCTCAGGAAAAGACAAAGGGTATCTTTTCGCTGTGCTGGTAGTCGGCGCCACCGATCACCCGGTCAGGCGACACCTGCTTGCGCGCGTCCATCAGGGCATCGGCGATACGACGATCTTTCAGATGATACTGTGGTGCCAAATCGATCCCGTCAATATCGGCACACGCCTCCTCGAAGACATTTCGATACAGATCGCTCATCATGCAATAACGACTGGACATCAGGGTGTTGGTTGCCTGCTTGATCTGGGCTACTGCATCGTTCTCGTGATTGAAGAAGCTGGTGACAAGCATCACCGAGATGGCATGCAGCACATCGTATTGGACGTGGGCGATAAAGACGATCAGGTGACGTTGGGTGAGCGGCACATCGTTCTGCCAGGCCCAGCGGATCATGCCCCCCAGCAGCAGGCTGAAGAATTCAGGCACGCCCCACTCCATGCCCAGGCCTACCGAGGCGAGGGACTCCACCATGTTGAAGGAGGGATGATCAGAGAGCAGGCGCTGGGTCAGCACGTTGTCCGCCACGCCGGGCAGCATCGCCACGTCCTGCTCCTCGAAGGGGATACCCAGGCCGTCGAACAGGTTGCGATACATCACGATGTGCGTGGAGGAGCTGAGCAGGCCGTGCAGATCGGGGTAGTCGTCGATGGCGTGGGTCCCCACCCCGTACTCGTCCGCCAGCAGTTGGGCGAGGACGATCTGTGCCAGTTCCGAGACCCGTTCGTTGAGACAGCCGTAGGGCAGCGGCATCAGCCCCGAGAAGCGTCCCAGGGCCAGGGCAACGCACTGGCGGGTATTCTTCACCTGGTTGAAGTACTGCTGGGCAAACAGGGCAAGCTGCCGTTCGTTGAAGTTGCCTTCGAATACCCTCAGGAAGAATGGATGACGCCACACCGGGTGGTCCATCACGTGATTGTGCAGTTCCACGAAGAGCTCACCCAGGGCGCCAGTACGAAACAGATCGAGCTCGCTGAACCGGTTGCCCTCCTCCTTTTCGGCTATCTCCCGCAACTCGCCAAGCAGTTGATTCAGAGTGTTGAATGGATCTTCCAACTGATTGATGATATTGGAAAAATCCTCCTGCTGACTGACCTTGAATGCCTCCAGCACTGCCTCGGCATCCATGGAGAGCAGATCGGGCATGGGATGTACCCCATCATTCAGGATGGGAGTACCTTCGGGCGTCTCCTGGAGTAGGTCTGAGAAGGGTTTTGCTTTGCCTGGGGAGGTTACTTGATCATTCATACTGCTGCCTATTCTTGATCTGGATCAAGGATAATATCAGCGTATTCTGAACTCCTGACCCAGCAGAAGCAATGGATTTGGTCAATGCGCAGGCACCATGGCGTAGCGCCTGACGATCAAGACAAACTCCTCGAGCGCAGCGATACCACTAGACTCGGCCTGGGCGGACCACTTTCTCAGCGCCTCGAGTCGCATTTCGTGATTTGCAGCGTGCTGCTCCCATATCTCCTGCAGTTGCAGCTTGAACTGGTAGACGGTCTCAAGGGTTGAGTTGTTGCCGAGCAGTTCGGTCAACTGCCTGCGATCCCCCTCACTCAGCAGCGCACCGTCCAGGCGAGCCATACGTCTTGCCTTACGATAGAGGCGGCGCAGGGGCTTCCTGGCCCGGCTGATCTCAACACGAAACACCGGTTTCAGTACCTGTCGCCGGTAATCGCTGAGCAGTTGCAGACGATTCACGGTCAGGGCCTTGATCGTTTCGATATCCAGCTGCGAACGCTCTGCCGCAAATGCACGCCTTGGCGCCACCTTGTGCACCCGTGCCAGGCCGAGCAATGAGAAAAGCCTGATGTAGAACCACCCGAGGTCGAACTCCCACCATCGATTTGAGAGTTTTGCCGAGCTGCCGAAGGCGTGATGATTGTTGTGCAACTCCTCGCCGCCGATAAGGATGCCCCAGGGCACGATATTGGTTGCGGTATTGGGGATCTCGAAGTTACGGTACCCCCAGTAGTGACCGATACCATTGATCACACCGGCAGCCCAGAATGGAATCCAGATCATCTGAACAGCCCAGATGGCGATACCCGCGGGACCGAACAGCAGAAATTGGATCACGGCCAGGAATGTGATGCCCAGATAGTTGTAACGCTGATAAAGGTTCCGCTCCAGCCAGTCACCAGGAGTGCCCTTGCCGTATTTCTCCAGGGTTTCCACTTTGGCGGCCTCCTCGCGGTAGAGCTCCGCCCCCTGCCACAGCACCTTGCTGAGTCCCCGGGTCTGGGGGCTGTGGGGGTCCTCTTCGGTTTCGCACTTGGCGTGATGCTTGCGATGAATGGCCACCCACTCGCGGGTCACCATTCCGGTGGTCAACCAGAGCCAGAAGCGAAAGAAATGACTTAATGCCGGATGCAGCTCAAGGGCCCTGTGGGCCTGGTGACGATGAAGAAAGACGGTAACCGAAACGATGGTGACATGGGTGAGAATCAGGGTCAGTGCGACATATTCCCACAAGGAGAAATCGAGTAGGCCATTGAACATTATGGAGAACCTGTCTGAGCGATGAGGAACTTTGCCTGTAACGACAGGTGTCACTGCTTCGGGGCTTGACCGAATAAAAGTACCTGGCGCATAGGTTTACAAGCGTGTATCTAAGGTAAGACCACGATCAGGGTGGAAGATTCATTTCCCAACTTTTTTAATTCAACGTCTGAACCGATCAAGAGGCGCCTCTTATGCAAAGGCGCCTCTTGAACCATGCAGAGGCCTGCCCGAAAAAACTCAATTCGCGGTTAGCATTGAAACAATCTCTGCGGGTTCCAGACGCAGGGTGTAATCCGCATTCACGAAATCATAAACGATCACGCCATCCTGACCGATAATGTAAGTGGCCGGCACGGGGAGTTTGAAACTGTCGTCACCATTGTAGGCCGGGATGTCGATTCCTATCTTTTCATAGATGGGGCGCAGGGCCTGCGGCAGCTCAAATACCAACCCCATCTGCTCGGCCACCCTGTTGCCGGCATCGCTCAGAATGTCGATCTCAATCTCGTTGCGCTCAGCGGTGGACATGGCCTTGTCCGGCGTTTCCGGGGTCAAACCGATCAGCCGGGCTCCACGCGCCTCGATCTGCGGCAAGACATCATGCAGTGCCTTCATCTCCATGTTGCAGTATGGGCACCAACCGCCACGGTAGACATTCAGCACAACTGTCGATTCTGCAAGGTAATCCGACAGGCGCCTGCTTTCACCATGTTGGTTGTGCAACTCGAAATCCGGCATGGTATCGCCTGCCCTGAGCGCCCTGCTCTCAATGCCCGAGCCTTTCAGCTCTTCGGTGCACTGGGCCATGGTAGTCAGAATCTCTTGGGGAACCTTCTCTTTCTTAGCGGCATTGTAGGCATCGATATTGTCTTTCAGAACACCCATGGGTCTCGCTCCTGCTGGTTTTTGAACAAATGTTCAACAATAATTCACTATTTTGAACGATCATTCAAGAACAATCTTGAGCAATCGCTCAAAAATAGTACACTTAAGGGGTACAAATGAGGTTTTCAGCATGTCACGACCCATTCAGTTCGAGCGTGAAGATATCCTGGAGAAGGCGATGCACGCCTTTTGGGAACAGGGTTATTGCGCCACCAGTATGGCCAACCTGGTAGAGACCACCGATGTCAAGCCCGGCAGCCTGTACGCCGCATTCCAATCCAAGGAGGGACTTTTTCTGGCCGCCCTTGACCACTACGGCGAGCGTAGCGCGAAAAGGATCGGGAAAGCGCTGGCCTCGACCGACTCACCGCTTGAAGATATCCGCAACTATTTCCGACAACTGACTGCTGACGCCGGCAATCCGAAGGCAAAGCGCAGTTGCCTGCTGGTGAACACTGCCCTGGAACTTGGCCACGGCAACCCGGCTGTCCTGGAGAGGGTGAACCATCATCTCAACACTATTGAAACCCTGTTCCGAAACAACCTTGAGGCTGCACAGGCCAATGGAGAACTGGGAACAGACAAGGCCCCCCGGCCCCTGGCTGCATTTCTGATGTCCAGCATCTGGGGCCTGCGCGTTCTCGGCGGGACCGCCCCGTCTCCAAAACGGGTCAAGGCGGTAATCGATCAACTCCTGACACTGCTCGATTGAAACCCATCGAATAGCACATTGAATGAACATCAACGCCGGTTATTTTCAGCTCCCCACCCCAAGCAGGGTGCTTCGGTCAATTGACCGAAGGCGCAATCCCTTCTGTCACCGGGCAAATGCCACGGTACGGGAGAATAGCGTGGAAGTACGCTGGACCGGTCGCGCTGAACAGGCCCTTAGCCAACATTCCAAGCCCCTGGTCGTGGAGATGCAGGTCTACTTCACCTGCGTGGTGAAAAAGCGGGTACTGTTCTATGAGCAGGATAAACCCCAAGGCACCCCAGTGGATGAAAGGCTGAATATTCTTTTCAACGTGGTGGAGTCCAACTCCTGCGACCCGGTTGAGTTTGCGAATAACTTCCCGGTCAAACAGGTGTTCTCATCCCCTGCCGCCAACAAAATGAAACCTTCCGCCCTGGAAATCGACTACCGCAATGGCAGTTGAAGCGGTGAGTTCTATATAGGCGCCAACCCTGGTAGATGATCAGCGTTCATTGCCCTACACCAAGGGATTGTCAAAACAGACCCAGGTTCTTCTCTCTGTATGTCAGGTTGCGTTGTAATAAACGCCATCCGGTAGCGGTTCCATACCGATAACTCGTTTTATCTCGAGCAGGTAATTCACGTTCTCATATTGATTCAATCGTGTTCGTTCACGAACACCCAATACAAGATCCGGATCGATTGATTCAAGACAAGCGCTTTTTATACGAGCTCCATTTATGTAGACGTTTGCCAACTCCGTAGTGCAACCATCAATATCGAACTCGGATCGCTGCTTGTACACATTAACGATTGATAATTCAGGGTGCGGGGTCACTATTTCATCCAGATACTGCTCGAGGGAATAAACATGCCGCTCCAACCCGGTAACTGTCACGCCCAAGAGAGGGTGTATTTCTTCCTCTATTGTCTCCCGTGCGAGAGGAAATGCTCTCTTTATCCGTGGACTCCACTGCTCCAAGCCACGCTCGCACTTGATCAACTCCTTTATATCCAAGAGTGCGTTACGTACCTTGGTATTATATTCATCTGTAGCAGCGGAGACGATATAGATCTCGCGACTCTCCATATAACCAACCACTGATGCAAGTCGGCGTATCGCATCCTCCACAATACCGAAATCATGGGCAAAGGCACGAAACTCATAGCGGGCATTCGCCTCGTTCACAAAGTTCCTCCCAGCAACAAAACGCAATATTTCATTACTCAATTATAGCCAGCGGCTTGAAACTACAAATCGTGGTGAAGAAGAAATTGGAAAATTTCGTGTGAACAATGTGGTGCCACTCTGCCCACTGAAAAAACACCCCATCACCCCACAACATAGATATTCATGAGTAATAACATAACCAGAACCAATGTGATGGTCACATCGGCAACAAACCTTAAATAGCTCGCAATAAGATCACGCTGTTCGGCCTTTTCGCGCAGGAGTCGCTGGAAGACCTCCTGATACAGGGAGGTCAAGCAAGTAAGCGTCAGCGACATCAGAATCAACAGAACTACAGCGGCAAAAACGCTGAGTGGGACATCCAGTATCATTGAGTCTCCATAAACCAGGCCCAGGCCATCTACCTGCTGATTGCCGGGCCTACCCTCCTTCCACGCTGGTAGTCCTTGAAGGCGTCCTGAACTGGTGGATTGTTGATTTGCAGTTAAAACTGACCCAGGTTTTGCATCTAATATTGACCCGCCTAGATAGCCGGATTATGGCCTGAGATTACTTTCTTTTTCCAGTT
>NZ_MPRJ01000005.1:0-2500 GCF_002020805.1 Solemya velesiana gill symbiont
TCCTCGTGGACACATGACAGGTGCCCACTTACGTTAAAAGAGGTGGACATCTACCGCGTTGGTCGTTCCTTGTACAGGCTGTAACGCCCGGACGCTTACATAGAGTCTGAGCTAGAAAAGCAACATGTAGGAACCCGGTCCACCGGGCGATTATGTCAATGCTGTGATTATCGCCCGGAGGACCGGGCTCCTACAAACACTGCATGTTTTCCAGAGACAAAGAAAAACCCCTGCACTCATTGAGTACAGGGGTTTAATGTTTAAAGCCTGGCAGTGACCTACTTTCACATGGGGAGGCCCCACACTATCATCAGCGATGTACCGTTTCACTTCTGAGTTCGAGATGGGATCAGGTGGTTCCAGCACTCTATGGCCGCCAGGCAAACTGGTGTGCAAGTCGTCTACGCGCCTTGCAAGCGTTTGGTTAGATTCGTATCTAAACGAGTAATCTTGGGTCGTTGTTGCGTTTGCTTGAGTTGCTACCAACACCCAAAACTCTTGGGTGTTATATGGTCAAGCCTCACGGGCAATTAGTACTGGTTAGCTTCACGCATTACTGCGCTTCCACACCCAGCCTATCAACCTTGTAGTCTTCAAGGGCCCTACAGGACTCTCTAGGAGTCAGTGAGATCTAATCTTGGGAGGGGCTTCCCGCTTAGATGCTTTCAGCGGTTATCCTGTCCGAACGTAGCTACCCGGCAATGCCACTGGCGTGACAACCGGAACACCAGAGGTTCGTCCACTCCGGTCCTCTCGTACTAGGAGCAGCTTCCCTCAAATCTCAAACGCCCACGGCAGATAGGGACCGAACTGTCTCACGACGTTCTAAACCCAGCTCGCGTACCACTTTAAATGGCGAACAGCCATACCCTTGGGACCGACTTCAGCCCCAGGATGTGATGAGCCGACATCGAGGTGCCAAACACCGCCGTCGATATGAACTCTTGGGCGGTATCAGCCTGTTATCCCCGGAGTACCTTTTATCCGTTGAGCGATGGCCCTTCCATACAGAGCCACCGGATCACTAAGACCTACTTTCGTACCTGCTCGACTTGTCTGTCTCGCAGTCAAGCACCCTTATGCCTTTGCACTCAGTGCGCGATTTCCGACCGCGCTGAGGGTACCTTCGTGCTCCTCCGTTACTCTTTGGGAGGAGACCGCCCCAGTCAAACTACCCACCACACACTGTCCCTAACCCGGATAACGGGTCGAGGTTAGAACTTCAAACATACCAGGCTGGTATTTCAAGTTTGGCTCCACGCAGACTGGCGTCCACGCTTCAAAGCCTCCCAGCTATCCTACACAAGTAGGCTCAAAGTCCAGTGTGAAGCTGTAGTAAAGGTTCACGGGGTCTTTCCGTCTAGCCGCGGGCACACTGCATCTTAACAGCGAGTTCAATTTCACTGAGTCTCTGGTGGAGACAGTGTGGCCATCATTACGCCATTCGTGCAGGTCGGAACTTACCCGACAAGGAATTTCGCTACCTTAGGACCGTTATAGTTACGGCCGCCGTTTACCGGGGCTTCGATCAAGAGCTTCGTCCGAAGACTAACCCCATCAATTAACCTTCCGGCACCGGGCAGGCGTCACACCCTATACGTCCTCTTTCGAGTTTGCAGAGTGCTATGTTTTTAATAAACAGTTGCAGCCACCATTTCACTGCGACCCCCAACAGCTTAGAGAGCAAGTCTCATCACTATCAAGGGTGCACCTTCTCCCGAAGTTACGGTGCCATTTTGCCTAGTTCCTTCACCAGAGTTCTCTCAAGCGCCTTGGAATTCTCATCCTACCCACCTGTGTCGGTTTGGA
The DNA here is from genome assembly GCF_002020805.1 of Solemya velesiana gill symbiont. Classification (GTDB taxonomy): domain Bacteria; phylum Pseudomonadota; class Gammaproteobacteria; order Chromatiales; family Chromatiaceae; genus Sedimenticola_A. The sequence goes on from NZ_MPRJ01000005.1 coordinate 1,810, forward strand.
GTACGGTCTCTTATTACCTGAAGCTTAGAAGATTTTCCTGGAAGCAGGGCATCGATCACTTCGCTCAAAATAGAGCTCGACATCGCATCTCAGGATTGTGGAACCGGATTTGCCTAATCCCACTCCCTACATGCTTATACCGGGACAACCAACGCCCGGATGACCTAGCCTTCTCCGTCTCTCCATCGCAGTAATAAGAGGTGCAGGAATATTAACCTGCTTCCCATCGACTACGCATTTCTGCCTCGCCTTAGGGGCCGACTAACCCTGCGCCGATTAGCGTTGCGCAGGAAACCTTGGGTTTTCGGCGGAGGGGCCTCTCACCCCTCTTATCGTTACTCATGTCAGCATTCGCACTTCTGATACGTCCAGCATGCCTTACAGCACACCTTCAACCGCTTACAGAACGCTCCTCTACCATGCAAGCAAGCTTGCATCCGCAGCTTCGGTACACATCTTAAGCCCCGTTAAATCTTCCGCGCAGGCCGACTCGACCAGTGAGCTATTACGCTTTCTTTAAAGGATGGCTGCTTCTAAGCCAACCTCCTGGCTGTCTGGGCCTTCCCACATCGTTTCCCACTGAGATGTGATTTTGGGACCTTAGCTGGCGGTCTGGGTTGTTTCCCTTTCCACGACGGACGTTAGCACCCGCCGTGTGTCTCCCATGATTGCACTCTCAGGTATTCGGAGT
>NZ_MPRJ01000005.1:7500-60052 GCF_002020805.1 Solemya velesiana gill symbiont
CGCTGAACCGGCAGAGCAAACCATTGCCCTGGCCCTGCCCCAGGAGCCATCACCTTCCGCAGAAACGCTTCAGGCTGACGCCCCCCTTCAGGCGGAAGAAGCAGGGACCGCTCCAGCACCTGAATTGATTGAAGCAGAACCAGGCCGCTGGGTGGAAGAAAAGGTCAAATCCGGTGACTCACTGGCCCGCATCTTCTCCCGTCTTGGCTTGTCGGCAAACCTGCTGCACCGCATCGTGCACAGCGACAAAGAGGCTAAACAGCTGGCCAATATCCACCCCGGCGAAACCCTCAGGGTTCGACTGGACGATGAAGACAACCTGCTGAAGTTGATACACCGTCGCAGCCCGGTTCTGAGCCTGCAGATTCTGCCCCACGAGGAGAGCTTCAAGACCCGGACCATCGAGCGTGAACTGGAGAAGCGCACCGCCACGGTATCCGGCACCATCTCAGACTCCCTCTACCAGAGCGCCCAACGCGCCGGACTCGATGATTCGCTGATCATGGAGCTGGCCAACATTTTCGGTTGGGACATCGATTTCGCCCTGGAGATCCGCTCAGGCGACCGCTTCGGCCTGATCTATGAAGAGAAGTACCTGGACGGCGACAAGTACAGTAACGGCAACATTCTTGCCGCGGAGTTCATCAACCACGGCAGAGTGGTACGCGCCGTGCGCTACGAGGACGACAACGGCCAGGGCAGCTACTTCTCCCCTGACGGCAAGAGCATGCGCAAGGCGTTCCTGCGGGCCCCCGTGGATTTCCGCCGCATCTCCTCGCGCTTTACCCGTGAGCGCTATCACCCGGTGCTGGGCAAGAAACGGCCTCACCGTGGCGTGGACTATGCCGCCGCCACCGGCACGCCCATCAAGGCAGCGGGTGATGGAAAGGTGATATTCCGCGGAACCAAGGGTGGATATGGCCGCACGGTGATCATTCAGCACGGCCAGAAATACACCACCCTCTATGGCCACCTTTCCAAGTACCGGGGCAAGGTGAAGAACGGCAGCCGGGTCCGCCAGGGACAGGTCATCGGCTACGTTGGCAAGAGCGGCCTCGCCACCGGCCCCCACCTGCACTACGAGTTCCGGGTCAACGGTGCACACCGCAATCCATTGACCGTGAAACTACCGGCTGCCGAGCCTATCGCGAAGAAATACAGGACAGACTTCAAACAGAAGAGCGCTCCCCTGCTGGCCCGCCTCGACCTGGCCTCCCAGACCATGGTAGCCACGGCAGAGGCCCAGTAGCTTTTCACTCACCATGTCGGACGAGCTCTACATCGGCCTGATGTCCGGTACCAGCATGGACGGCATCGATGCTGTGCTTGCACGTATCGATGACCACGGCGCCGAATTCCTGGACCACCAGAACACACCCTGGCCTGCCGATCTCCAGAAGGGACTCCGCAACCTGGCCACAACCGGCCAGGTAGATATTGATCAGCTGGGCAGCCTGGACAGCCTGGCAGCGGAGCAGTTCGCCAAGGCTGCAATCCAACTGTTGGAAAAGACCGGAAAACAGGCTGCCGATATCAGCGCCATCGGCTCCCACGGCCAGACCATCCGCCACAGGCCCACCGCTGCAACACCTTTCACAATGCAGATAGCCAACCCCAGCCTGATCACCGAGCGGACCGGCATCACGGTTGTCGCCGATTTCCGGCGCCGTGACATGGCTGCCGGCGGTGAAGGCGCACCCCTGGTTCCCGCCTTCCATGCAGCGGTGTTCGGCAAGATGGACGAGGAGCGCGTGATACTCAACCTTGGCGGCATTGCCAACATCACCCACCTGCCAGCCGACGAGGCCAACAGCACAAGCGGGTTCGATACCGGCCCGGCCAACACCCTGCTCGACTACTGGGTGCGCAAGAACCTGGGGACAAACCACGACGAGGACGGGCAATGGGCCGCCGGCGGATCCATGAACGGGGAATTGCTAAACAGGCTGCTGACAGATGCCCATTTCCAACTCGAGCCCCCAAAAAGCACAGGGCCCGAATATTTCAGCCCCGACTGGATTAAGCAGCACCTGGCAGACTACCCCGACCTTGCCCCCCGGGATGTCCAGGCTACCCTGACCGCACTGACTGCTGTCAGCATTGAACAGGCGATCAGCGCCCAGGCCCCGAACTGCCAGCGCGTCATCACCTGCGGCGGGGGCGTGAACAATGGAGAATTGATGCGTCAGCTCGCTGAACAGATGGCACCGATTCCGGTAGAGTCATCGGCAATCCACGGAATTGACCCCGCACATGTTGAATCACTGGCCTTTGCCTGGCTGGCACGCCAGACCCTGCACCGGCATCCGGGAAATCTGCCCAGTGCAACCGGCGCCAGTCACCCCGTGATTCTTGGCGGTATCTACCCCGCCTGAAGATCAGGCACCTTTTTCGATTTTGAACACAATCTCACCGGCCTCAACTTCCATTCGGATCCGGCTGCCGTCCGGACACTCATCCCTGACTATCTTCATGGCCAAGGGGTTTTCCACCTGCCGCTCCACTTCGCGACGTAACGGCCTGGCCCCGTAGACCGAATCGAAACCGTCTTCCGACAGCTTGGCGATGACGCCATCGTCGACATCGAGGGTGATTTGGCGCTGCTGCATGCGTTGCGCCAGTTCATCGACGAACATCCTGGCAATCTCCGACACGTGCTCCCGTTCGAGATAGTGGAAGACAATGGTATCGTCGAGCCGATTGAGGAATTCCGGCTTAAAGAACTTCTTCACCTCGTGCAGTACCAATGCCTTGGCCTCGCTGTAGTCCGGTGTTGCCGACTGCACGAAGCCGATGGGGCGTTTCTCCGGAGAGAGGGACTCAGTACCCAGGTTGGAAGTGCCGATTAGAATGGTATTGCGAAAGGAGACATTGCGTCCCTGGGCGTCGGTCAGGCGCCCCTCTTCGAGAATCTGCAGCAGCATGTTGAAAACATCAGGATGGGCCTTCTCAACCTCGTCCAGCAACACCACGGTATAAGGATTGCGTCTCACCTTCTCCGTCAACTGCCCGCCTTCGCCATAGCCGATATAACCTGGCGGTGCACCGATCATCTTTGATACCTCGTGACGCTCCATGTACTCGGACATGTCGAGCCTCACGATCCGGGACTCATCATCGAGCAGGAACTGGGCCAGTGTCTTGGCCAACTCAGTTTTACCCACCCCCGTAGGCCCCAGGAACAGAAACGAACCAATGGGTCTTCGGGGCGATGTAATGCCAGCCCGGTTACGGCGGATGGCATCGGCCACCGCTTTTACCGCATCCTCCTGGCCGACGATACGCTTGTGCAGATTCTCCTCCATGCGGGCAAGCTTGGCGGCCTCTGACTCCACCATGCGCGCCACCGGAATGTCGGTCCAGCGGGAGACCACTTCCGCGATATCTTCAACGGTGATCAGCTGCGCTCCCCTTCCCACTCGCTACGTGCTTTCTGCAACTGCTCCTCTACCTTGAGGATCTCCATCTGAAGCTGCGCCGCCTTTTCGAAACCCCGGGCATTGAAGGCATCGCTCTTCTCATGCTGAAGATTCTGGTGCTGTTGTTCCAGATCCTGCACATCATGGGGAATGGAAACCATGCGGATATGCTTGCGGGATCCCGCCTCATCGATCAGGTCCACCGCCTTGTCCGGGCAGATTACGGTCATTGATATAACGCTCAGACAGGCTGGCCGCCCCTTCGATCGCACCCTACTCATAGCGGACCTGGTGATGATGGCCATAGCGCTGGGCTATGCTTTCGAGAATAGCCACCGTCTCCTCAACACTGGGTTCGCGCACAAGTATCGGATGAAAGCGCCGCTCCAGCGCCTTGTCCGCTTCAACAAAGCGATGGTACTCATCAAGGGTATCCGCCCCGATGACCTGCAGCGAGCCCTGGGCAAGCGCAGTCTTCAGCATGCTCGGCGCATCGAGCCCACCGGCACCCACAACCGAATGCAGCTCATCAATAAACAGGATCACCTTCCCCTTCGCCTGTATCACCGCATCACGGACCGTCTTCAACCGCTCCTCGAATTCGCCGCGCATCTTGGCGCCGGCCACGATCTCCGACATATCCAGGGAGAGCAGCCGCTTGTTAAGCAGGGTATCCGGCACATCCGCCTTGACCATGCGCTGGGCCAGCCCCTCTACAATTACCGTCTTGCCAACACCCGCCTCGCCGATCAGTACAGGGTTGTTCTTTTTTCTACGCGAGAGGGTCTGGATAACCTGTCCTATCTCCTCCTCCCGGCCGATCACCGGATCGAGCTCACCGTTGCGCGCCATATCCGTGAGATCCTTTGTGTACCTTTCCAGTGCATCCTGCTCACTCTCGGCATCATCGCTGTTGATGGTTCTGCCGCCCCGCATCTCCTTCAAAGTCTTGCGCGCCTTTTCCTGGGTCAACCCGGCATCCGCAAGCACCCTGGCGCAGTGCCCGGACCGTGAGTCGAACATGGCCGGGAACAGGGTGCCGGTAGATATGTAATCATCCCCCAGGGTCTTGGCCTCGTTCATCGCCACCTGGAACAGCTCACCCACCTCCTGGGAGGCCACGATCTGGCTCGCCTTTACCGGGGCTGCATTCTGGTAATGGAGCAAAATCTGGTTGGTGATGTTTGCAACGGCAGTTTTGGGATCGGCGCTCATTCGCTCGAGCATCTGGCGCGGCTCGGCATCCTGCTGGGACAACAACGCCAACAGGATGAAATCCGGGGTGAGCATGTTCTGCTGCCGACTGACCAGCTCAGAAACGGCCAACTCCAGCATATGGAGGACTTTTTTGGTACTCTGCTCGACGTAAGGGAATCGACCAGCCGCAGTTCATTGTTGGGCAGATTGGGCCTGGTGACGAAGGGCATGTGCACCTGCACCTGTTTTTGCTGGTTCACGCGCATCCTACGGAACCGTCGCTGTTGGGCTACCTGGGAGTGAAATTCGATTTCATGGCGGAACTGACCATAGGTCGTCAGTTTCGCTATGCCGAACTCGTCGGAATCCAACAGCCGACAGATGCGGTAGAGATAACAGATCTGACAAAGGCAATGGACCTGGTGCGCTACCGCCTGAGACCCAATCCCTCCTTGGAATTTATTTACGAGGTATTCAGGTCAGAATTGATTCGACTGCTGCTGTTTGTCATCGCCATTCTATCCATTCCTTCTTCTTACTGCATCGGATCATGGTGCGACCGCTGGTGGCCATTTCCAAGGAAATCGATGCATTGCAGGGGGCCTCGCACGACCTCTCCGATCAGTTGTCCAGGAACACCGCGATGCCCCTGGCTGAGCTGGAACATGTTCGTCGCTCCTTCGGTGACTACCTGAGCCAATTGGGTGAACTTCACAGCAACCTGGAACGGAGCAGCCAGGACTTCTACCAGCAGGCCCGAAAAATTGCGTTGACCGGCGCGTTCAATCGACGCGCACTGGAGGAAGACTGGCAGGCTCTGGCTATTGATACGACACCACAATTCTCCCTCTTGCTGTACGATTGCGACCACTTCAAGGCCATCAATGACACCTATGGTCATGATGTGGGTGATGCCGTGCTGGAAAACATTGCAACAGAATTACAACAGGCACTGCGTTCCGGAGATCGCTTGTATCGCCTTGGAGGAGATGAATTTGCCACCATACAATGGGGAGCGGATGTGGAGCAGGCAATCGCCATTGCCCAGCGCTGCGTAGAGAAGGTTCAGGCCCATGATTTTGTTCAATACGGACTACCCGGGCCGGCCAGCATAAGCATTGGCGTGGCGGTATCAACACCTGCCCAGCCCGTACTGGCCCTGAGTGAGCTGCATAAACGGGCTGACCTGGCCATGTACTCTGCCAAACAACCCGGAGCCAGCAAGATCGTGTCATACCGGGATGGACTGGGTGAGGTTGCACCTGTGGTTTCCAGCGACTCCATTGCTGCGGTATTCAGCGCGATCCAGGATGTTTCACTGTTGGATATGCGGTACCAGGGCATCGTGGGCCTGCCTCTTCAGGGAGTGGAATACGTTGAGGCATTGGCACGAATCAGGATCGGGGATGACGTCTTTCTTCCCTCCGAGATTTTCCCTATTGTCCAAGCCCGAAGGCTCGATGCAGAGCTGGACCTGGCCGTTATCGAGGCCATCGGTCGTGACATGCGCAACGGCAGCCTGGGCACAGGCAACGGGGTGTCCATCAATATCTCGGCGCCTAGCATTGTACATGCCAAGGTTATATCCGCACTGATGGTGCTCAGGGAGAGAGAACCGGAGCGCAAGATCGTAGTCGAAATCACCGAAACCGCGTTGATCACCCAGATGGAGATGGCAACCAGTAACATCGACCAGTTGCGCCAGTCCGGCTTTCTGGTGGCGCTTGATGATTTTGGCAGCGGCTATTCCTCCCTGCGCTACCTCGCCTCCATGCCTGTAGATATCGTAAAATTCGATATCAGTATGATTCAGCAGCTGAATCATGCTGACTCACAGCAGCGCCTGATCACCGAGGAAATGGCACGCCTGGTGAAGGCTGCCGGCTATCAAATAGTGGCTGAAGGTGTAGAGACAGAGAGTCTGTTGAACGGTGTAATCGACATCGGATTCGACTACGCTCAAGGGTATTTATTCGGTTAGTCAGCCTGAGATGCCAAAAATACATTGAACAATTTCAGCACTGAATCCATTTGATATCTGTAGGGCTGCCATACAAAAAAGGCGCCGTATAGGCGCCTTTTTAAATCGGTCAGGAAAACCTATCAAACAGAGAATGAAGACCCACAACCACAGGTGGTAGTCGCATTCGGGTTGCGAATAACGAACTGCGCACCCTGCAGCCCTTCGACATAGTCCACCTCGGCACCAACCAGGTACGGCAGGCTCATGGGGTCGATCAACAGGGTCACGCCATCGGTTTCGATGCGCTCATCACCCTCTTTTTCGCTCTCGTCAAAGGTGAAGCCATACTGGAAGCCGGAGCAGCCGCCGCCCTGAATATAGACGCGCAGCATCAGGCCGGGGTTGCCCTTCTCCTCGATCAATGCCGCTACTTTTGCAGCTGCGGCCGAGGTAAATACCAGTGGACTGTCGGTTTCAGCTTCTACAACACTCATCGCTCAATACCCTAAACATTCCGAAAAAATAACCGCCATCATGGGCGTGATAATGAGCCCATTATGCTTTTCTGAGCAGTTTAGTCAACTATTCGACAACCCGACGAGGAATTAAACTCACTCGGCAGTCTTGTCGGATGAGGCGATCACCCTCTCCAACACCTCAGCCTGGGACAACGGTCCCGCTTCAGCATTTTCTGCGTTCTCGGCGCTCTCGGTATTTTCGTAGGAGAGCCTTTTGGGCTCAACATCCTCGGTATGCACCAGCTGGCCATTGACTTCAGCCCCCATCGCCATTTCCAGCAGCTTGTAGTAAACGATACCGGTGACTTTTGCGTTCGGCGCCAACTCGACCCGCTCGCTGGCATAGACATCGCCGACTACCTTGCCGTTAAGAATGATATTGGGGACACGCACATCACCTTCGACCACACCCTTGTCACTCAGGGTGAGTGCCGAACGTCCGTCAGGCTCACCAATCACGTTACCCGTTATGGTGCCATCGACATGAAGCCCACCTGAAAAGGTCACATCACCGGTAAGATTGGTGCCAGTACCAATTACGGTAGCGATCTTGGGGGCCTTGAACTTTTTGAACTTGGGCATCTGCATACCTCTTAACCGGTCACCAGCCATACAAAGTGCTTTTTCACCGGCGACAATTTTTTGGTGGTCGGTTTAATCTCCACGATGACATTGCGTGGTTGAAAACCGTCAGGGAGTGTAATCTCCCCGGCAACATCCTGGAAGTGCTTAAACCGCATTTTCAGCTTTTCAGTCTTGTCATCCGTGATCTCTTTCAAAGAGAGCTGTTTCGTCTCCCCGCTTTCAGTACCGTCCAATCCAACATAAATCCAGCCTTTGGCCGTTCCAGCACTTTTCAATGCCTGGCTCACCGTAAAGCGGTACTTGTACTTCCGGTCCCCACCCGCCGGCTCCAGTGCAAAGCCTTGTATGAACAACCCTTCTTTCTCGACGCTGTTGGAGACGATACCGCGCAGAAACGCCAGCTCCTGCTCCAGCTTCATCCGTTCATCCTGGTACGTTTTCAGCTCTTCACGCACCAGCTTGGTCGCCTCTCTGTCGATCTGACTGGAACGCTCAAGGGCTGCAACCTGCTCCCTGAGACGGGTCTTCTCCGCTTCAAGTTTTTCCATGTATGCCTGCTTACTGCTGCTTTCATGCAGCAATGCGAGTTCGTCACCACCTGCTTGGCCGCGACCATACTCAAAGCCCGCCCAACCGACAACGAGGACAGAAAGGACCAGCGCCAGCAGCCATATGAGATAGATGCGATAGCCATTGTCCTGAACAATTCTGGGTGATGACAGTCTCATGCCAGACACCCTAGGGAAGCAGGGCAACCGAATTCAAACCTGCAGCCTCATCCAATCCCAACATCAGGTTCATGTTCTGAACTGCCTGGCCTGCCGCGCCTTTCACCAGGTTATCGATAACCGACAGAACAACGATCATATCCCCGTCCTGGGGTTGATGCACGGCAATCCGGCAGTGGTTTACGCCCCTGACACTGCGTGTTTCGGGGTGCGCGCCAGCCGGCAGTACATCCACAAACGGCTCGTCAGCATAGCGTTGCTCGAAGAGCTGCTGCAGATCAGTTTCCCCTACAGCCTCAGCGTAGAGCGTTGCATGGATACCCCTGATCATCGGCAACAGGTGAGGCACAAAGGTCAGGCCCACAGGTTCCGAGGCGATTTCAGAGAGGTTCTGGCGAATCTCGGGCAGATGCCGATGGCCAAGCACACCATAAGCCTTGAAGCTCTCACCCACCTCGCCCATCAGCATCGCAGCGTTGGCGCCACGCCCTGCACCGCTGACACCGGACTTGCAGTCCGCAACCAGACCATCCGTTTCAATGGCATTGGCCTCCAGAAGGGGCAGGAAGCCCAGAGTAGCGGCAGTAGGATAGCAACCCGGGTTGGCCACCAGTCGTGCGCCCTTGATTGCATCGCAATTGATCTCCGGAAGACCGTAGACAGCTTCAGCGACCAGGTTGGGACAGGCGTGTTCCATGCCGTACCACTGTTCCCATACACTGATCTCCTTGATCCGGAAATCCGCGGCCAGGTCAATCACCTTGACTCCAGCCTCCAGCAGTTCCGGTACCAGTTTCATGGCCGTACCATTGGGTGTCGCGAAAAACACCAGGTCACAGGCACCCAGCAGCTCTGCGTTTGGCTCGATGAAAGCGATATCGATATGCCCGCGAAGGTTGGGATACATATCGGCCACCGGCGTACCCGCCTCGGAGCGAGAGGTAATCACAGTGACCTCGACATCCGGATGTGTCGCCAACAGGCGAAGCAATTCAACTCCGGTGTATCCGGTACCACCAACAATTCCGATCTTTTTCATACGACTAACCTACATCGCCCTGATGGATAAAAAATAGTTCGACTGCTCGACAATCGACCAAGCCTGCAATGATATGACGCGGGCGAGAAAATCTGAAGATAAAAGCGCCCGGAGAATGCAGAGAAATCCCGGAGCTGCCTGATTCCAGGCAATAAAAAAGCGGCCATAAGACCGCCAATGGAAATAGTGACTATTGTTTTTGATACCTTTTACCTGTTACGCATAACAGGCGTCACTTTCCTAAATCACAACCGACTATATCCAGACTACCCCATGGCGTCAATAAAAGTGTTACTCATGGTTAGTAAAAAATCATCTATTAGGGCCATGATATACTAGTTGTATGCAGAGTGAACCTATACCCATATAAAAACTCAAACAGTGGGACTAGGGCCTGTAAACGGCATGCGACATGCCTCGACAGACGGAATCTGAATATATGGAAACCATTGAACTCATCTCCCTGACACTGGGTGTTGCCTGGGCCTCCGGCATCAATCTCTATGCTGCAGTACTGGTACTCGGCTACCTTGGCCTGACCGGTCACGTGGACCTGCCACCGGGTCTCGAAGTGCTCTCCAATCCGTTGCTCATGGGTGCTGCCGGATTTATGTACATGGTTGAGTTTTTCGCCGACAAGACCCCGGGAGTCGATACCGGCTGGGATATTCTGCACACCTTTATCAGGATTCCGGCCGGCGCCGTTCTCGCCGCCGGTATGGCCGAAGGTATCGGTGTCAGCGAAGCCGCTGAATTTGCCGCCTTGCTGATTGGCGGTGGCGTCGCAGCCGCTACTCACGCCACCAAGACGGGAACCCGCGCCTTGATCAATACCTCTCCGGAACCGACCACCAACTGGACAGCGTCGATTCTCGAGGATATTGCAGTGATCGGCGGCCTCTGGGCATCCCTCAACTACCCCATCGCCTTCGTAGCGGCACTTATACTCTTTTTCGCCCTGGTGATCTGGCTGCTGCCCAAGATCTGGCGCGCTCTAAAACGCATCGCACGGGCCATTGGCGAGTTCTTCAGCGGATCCAAGCGGGAAGATGACCTACCACCATCTTCGACCGGCAAGCGCAGTGATATACTCCATGCGCTCTATCATGATGCCAACGAAAAACCAAAAATAGGTAGTTAGACAACGCAGGAATAGAAAATGCTCTGGGTGAAGGCTTTCCATATCATTTTTCTGGTCTCATGGTACGCAGGGCTCTTCTACCTGCCTCGGCTCTACGTCCATCACGCGATGTCGAAAGACCAGGCCACCCGGGAGCGCCTGGAGATCATGGAACGCAAGCTCTTCTGGTTCATCACACCCTGGGCCATCCTGACCCTGGTTTTCGGCCTGTGGCTTGCCGCTTTCTACGAGTGGGAGGCCATCCTCTCCATGGGCTGGCTGCAGTTAAAAGTCGCCTTGGTGATTCCCCTTGTCATCTTCCACATCTGGTGCGGAAAACTGATGATCCAGTTTCGCGGCAGCGACAATCCACACAGCCATGTCTGGTTCAGATGGTTCAACGAGTTCCCCCTGTTGATATTGGTGGTCGTGGTGCTGCTCGTAGTGCTCAAGCCCTTCTGAAAATGAGCGCTATCAGCACGGAACACCCCCGCTGGATTATCGGCGAAGACCCCTACGCAGATGACGATGAGACGGGCTACCTGGTGCACAACCAACAACCGCGGTTCGTAGCCTGCTGGACCTTCGGCCGGCCAACTGAGCCGGAGAATATCTCCATTGCTTTCATCGATGATGATGAAGAGGATGCTACACACATCTTCAACATAAGCTGGCTGGACACCGAACCCGCTGAGCCTGATTTCGAACGCCTGATGTACGAAGCGGTTGGCGCCCTGGACGCCTGGCTGGAGCGCAACTCAGAGCCGTTGGAAGATCACCGACACTAGAGCGCCTCTTCCAACTGGGCTTCAGAAACCGGATGCACCAGGACTTTGTGCACGGGAAACAGTGCAGCGAGTTTGCCCACATACTCCCGCTCAAATTTATCCACCATCACCAGAATCCTGGCTTCAGGGGCATATTTCTGGAGGGAGGCCAGGAAGACATCCAGGTTACTGACATTCACCCCGGCATAGTTGTTGCCATAACCGTAGAAAAACTCCGCCACCACGTAATCGGGTTTCGCTTTTCTGAGTTCGCTGATGGCCTTGCGGATCGACGTGACCCTTACTTCACGGATACCCTGCCTTGCATAGAGCCCAGAGAAATCGGGATGAAAAGGTGACTCGACAATGGAAAAAAAAACTTTTCCTGACATCATTCTGAATCCGAAAAAGAAAAGGCCCCGGGTTGTAACCCAGGGCCTTTTGATCCTTCAAACCAGGGAGCAGGTAGGCACACCCTGGGATTTTCGGAATTTATCAGGCGCAGCCGCCCTGGGAAGAGCCACAGGTGCCGCAACCACCACCCATGGGCTGGAGGTTGTTGAAGACGAAGCTCGCACCGCCATCGCCGCGGTCGACGAAATCGATCTCCACACCCTTGAGGTGCTGCATGGTGCCGTCATCGATAATGACCTTGAAACCGTCGCAATCCAGAACGCCGTCATTGTCGTTGATCTGGTCAGTGAAGGTCATGCCGAAGTTGATGCCGCTGCAACCACCGGGCGTTGCGTAAACACGAACCCCTTCGATCGCCTCTTCAACCTGGCCGATCAGTTCGGCCATCTTGGTCTGAGCCGGGGCGGTCAGGCTGATGTCATCTTTTGACAGAGCTGTAATTTCGCTCATGGGACGATACTCCATAATTATTTACAAAATTAGTCGGATATTACACCAAGAGGAAAACCGCTCAACCATAAATTTTGAGTGGTATCTGGCGACGAACCTGGAATTCAGGCCTTAACTTCCTGAGATCAGAACTGGTTTCGTGTTTTGAGCGCATAAATGTGGCGCTCAGCATCCAACAGGTGCTGCCCCCAATAGGCACTGTAGCCACTGCACCAGCCGGCAAGGGCCTGGGAGGGTTCCTGCTCCAGCATTTCCAGCCCGTACTTCAACTCGCAATAGATGTCGGTCAGATCGTCGGCAAGGCTGCCGCTCATGTGCTGTCCATCCTGCGCCACATCGAATTCCATCCAGTAGGCGTCCTTGTTGCCCAGCACCTCTCGCAAACGAGCAAAGATCTCGAACCGGGCATCCAGATCGGGATGCACACCGTTACCACTTTCACCTGCCGAAGCAGCCAATACGGAAATTGCCATATGCAACCGGGGCAGCAACGATGCCACCTTGCTCAGCCACTGAGGGTCCTTCTCGTCAGCATTCTCGATGAGCGTGCAATATTTTTGGGCAATTTCCGCCATTTCATTGAAATGAGGACTCATGTTTAACCCGCCCTGGATTGAAACCAATAAAAACCACGTACAAGACAAATTGTAGACTAATATTTGACAAACATGGGAATTTAATGACTTTTTTCGGGATTTTCCCTATGGTCGTTTAATTCCAGAAACAGTAGTTTTCCCCGATCTGGGATAGAATCTGCATTTTCGATCCAGATAACAGTCGCTTATGCAGAACAGAGACCTTCCAGTCGTCCTCTCCATTGCCGGCCACGACCCCGGGGGTGGGGCTGGAATCCAGGCCGATATCGAAACTATTGGCGCCCTTGGCGGCCTCCCTGCCTCGGTTATCACCTGCCTCACGGTGCAGGACACCGTCAACGTGGAAAGGATCGCACCGGTGGAGCCGACCCTGGTTGAAGAGCAACTGGAGTGCATCCTGCAGGACTACCAGGTTGGTGCAATAAAAATCGGCCTGCTGGGTGACGCCCGAATAGCCAGCATCATCGGCGCCGTCCTCCGCCGGCACCCACGGGTGCCCTTGGTTCTGGACCCCGTCCTTGCGGCAGGCGGCGGTAAAGAGATGACACGAAAGGGGCTGATCGATGCCATGCAGTACGACCTGTTTCCCCTGGTCAGCTTGATAACGCCAAACTCCGAAGAGGCCCGCCGACTCACCGGGGAGCAGGACCTGGCAGCCTGCGCAGAACAACTGCTGCACCGGGGCATCGACGCCGTCCTGATCACTGGCACCCATGAAGAGAGCGAAGAGGTCATCAATCAGCTCTATCGACCCGGACTGGGAACATTGGCATTGAGTTGGCCAAGACTCCATGGGAGTTACCATGGATCAGGCTGTACCCTCGCTTCGGCAATCGCCACGATTCTCGCCTTGGGAACGCCCCTCGAAGAGGCGGTGGAACAGGGCCAGCAGCTCACCTGGGACGCCCTGAATCACGCTACCCATCCCGGCAGGGGCCAGGCCATACCCCATCGCCGTTTGTAACAGGAAAAGCATTGAACACACTGTTTCGACTCAAGGGACTTTACGCCATTACCGACAGTCAACTGGCGGCCAACAGCAATCTCATTGATCAGGTTGCACAGGCCCTGGCCGGTGGCGCCAACATCATTCAGTACCGGGATAAGAGCGGCGACCCGGCCAAAAGACTTGAAGAGGCACAAGCACTGCTGCGGCTCTGCAGGGAACACGCCGTTCCCCTGATCATCAATGATGACGTGGAACTGGCCGCTCAAATTGGCGCTGACGGTGTCCACCTCGGCAGGGGCGACCCGGATCTGGATGCCGCCCGCTCGCGCCTGGGCAGAGAGGCCATCATCGGCGTGTCATGCTACAACCAGTTCGAGCGGGCACTGTCTGCCCAACAGGCGGAGGCTGATTACATCGCCTTCGGCCGCTTCTTCCCATCCAGCGTCAAACCCGAGGCAGTCCAGGCCGACATCGACCTGTTGCATCGTGCCCGGGATGAACTTGAACTGCCAACAGTTGCCATCGGCGGAATAACACCGGAGAATGGCGGCGCGCTGATCAAAGCTGGCGCTGACATGCTGGCCGTAATTCACGGTGTTTTCGGCCAAGCCGATGTCAAGGCTGCCTGCGAAAGATTTACTGAACTATTCAAACAAAAAGAGGTATCACCGACATGACCGGCTCCCATGCACTTTTCGAAAAGGCCCAACAGCACATTCCCGGCGGGGTCAACTCTCCTGTACGTGCCTTCAAGGGTGTGGGCGGCGATCCTGTATTCATCGAATCCGCTGCCGGTCCGTACATCTTCGATCCTGAAGGCAACCGCTATATCGACTATGTCGGTTCCTGGGGCCCCATGATCCTCGGTCACGCCCACCCTGCAGTCATCGATGCCGTCAGCCAGGTTATCTCAAAGGGCCTCTCCTTCGGCGCACCCACGGAAATCGAAACCCGCATGGCGGACAAGACGTGTGAACTGCTGCCCTCCCTGGACATGGTACGCATGGTCAGCTCAGGCACCGAGGCCACCATGAGCGCCATTCGCCTGGCGCGCGGCTATACCGGCCGCGACAAGATCGTGAAGTTCGAGGGCTGCTACCACGGCCACTCCGACTCCCTACTGGTAAAAGCGGGGTCCGGCGCACTGACCCTGGGCGAGCCCAGCTCCCCCGGCGTACCCGCCTCCCTGGCCGAGCACACCATCACCCTCGACTACAACAACCTGGAGCAGGTCAAGCAGACCTTTAGCGAGGTCGGCGAACAGATCGCCTGCATCATCGTCGAGCCGGTGGCCGGCAACATGAACTGCATCCCGCCGGTTCCCGGTTTCCTGGAAGGACTGCGGGAAGTCTGTGATCAGTACAACACGGTACTGATTTTCGACGAAGTGATGACCGGCTTCCGTGTCGCACTGGGCTGCGTACAGGGCCTCTACAATGTGCGTCCCGACCTGACCACCCTGGGTAAGGTGATCGGCGGCGGCATGCCAGTAGGCGCCTTCGGCGGCAAACGGGAGATTATGGAAAAGATCGCGCCCCTCGGCCCCGTCTACCAGGCAGGCACCCTGTCGGGCAACCCCGTTGCCATGACCGCTGGCCTTACCACCCTGGAGCTGATTTCCGAGCCCGGTTTCTTCGAGACACTGACCGAAAAGACCACCAAGCTGGTCAGTGGCCTGACCGACCAGGCAAAAGCTGCAGGCGTAGCGGTCACCAGCAACCAGGTGGGCGGCATGTTCGGCATCTTCTTTACCGATGCGGAGCAGGTGAGCGACTTCGCCCAGTCCACCGCCTGCAACCAGGAGCAGTTCAAGGCCTTCTTCCACGCCATGCTCAGGCACGGTGCCTACCTCGCGCCTTCCGCTTTCGAGGCCGGATTCGTCTCCTCCGCTCACAGCGACGAGGATATCGAGGCGACCATAGAAGCCGCAGGCGAGGCCTTCAAAGAGATCGCCTGACACAAAACTTGTGCCAATAAAAAAGCCGTTGGGGCATG
Organism: Solemya velesiana gill symbiont; assembly: GCF_002020805.1. Classification (GTDB taxonomy): domain Bacteria; phylum Pseudomonadota; class Gammaproteobacteria; order Chromatiales; family Chromatiaceae; genus Sedimenticola_A. The sequence continues at coordinate 23,241 of NZ_MPRJ01000005.1, forward strand.
ACCCCAACGGCTTTTTTTTATGTCATCAAAAGATGGCAATCAGTGCATGTGCTTCATGCCCTTTTTCATCATCTTCATCTGCAGCTTTTTCACCGGCGCCTGGATCTGGGTCTTGCTGCCGTCTTCGAAGATCAGGGTCACGTCGACATTCTCACCAGGCTTCAGGTCCTGCTTCAGACCGATGAACATGACATGGAGACCACCGGGCTTCAGGGCGACAGTCTGGCCCGCAGGCAGATCGATCTTCTCCACGCGACGCATCTTCATCATCCCCTCTTCCATGCGGTGGGTGTGGAGTTCAACAACCTTTGATACAGGGCTTTCAGCATTCACCAGTGCGTGATCTTTTTCTGAATTGTTCACGATGGTCATGAAAGAAGCACTGTTGGGCTGGCCCGGGGGAACCGCGCGGGCATAGGGGTCGGAAACGGTCACACTGTCTGCAGCGGTTCCGGCCATCAGGGTAGCGCTGAACATAACCATGCCCAGAACGGGCAGTACGTTGCGAAGTTTCATCTCTGTTTCTCCTTCATACCTCTATATGTAGTCATTGGTGCTGGAATATGGAGCCTCTAAATTCACTCGCCCAGCAGTTGCAGGATTGCATCAAGGATCTCTTGGGGTTGAGTGCCGTGCCTCAGGGTATTAGCGAGTTGTCCCTGCTTATCGATCAGGTACAGATCAGCACTGTGATCCACCAGGTACTGGGTTGCCGAGTCCTGTTCCACCAGGCGATAGGCAGCGCCATACTGCTTCACGGCCTGGTCGATCTGTGTCCGGGCGCCGGTAGCGCCGGTAATCTTGTGATGAAAATAACCGGCATAGGTCTTTAGTTTGTCCAGGGTATCCCGATCAGGATCCACACTGACAAATACGGCCTCAACATCAGCAAGCTGCTCTTCATTCAATTCGTTCAGGGCCGCCGCCAAAAAACCGAGACTGGTGGGACAAATATCCGGGCACCAGGTATAGCCAAAGTAGAGGACTACCGCCTTGCCCCGAAGATCTTTCAGAGCAACCGGACCAGCATTAGACTGAAACACGAAGTCCCCGCCTTTTGGCTGCTCCGAACCGACAGCGGGTTCAGGTGTTTCGGGGCTCCAAAAAAATACGACCCACACCAGGGCGGCTGCCAACAGAGCGATCAACAAAAGTAACAGGGGTTTCTTCATCACGCTGACTTCACACTTCTACTGCAGAGAGACACCGGGTTTGACCGTAACAAAACGGTAGGGTGCGGTTACAAGACCTCTATCGGTGTGCAGCATCACCTTCGCCTCCCACTCCATCGCCTCCCGAACGCAGACCGGCAGGGTGCCACCACCTGCGAATTCGCCTTTTGACGCTTTACTGAGCTTTGGCCTGTTGAAACCCATATTCATATCCACGCCGCTGAAGTCGATCTCAACGGCAGATGCATCGATGCCCTCCAGGGTCACCTTGAGATCCAAAGGCTTTACCAGGGGGATAGTCCTTGGTTCGATACCGAAACTGACCTTTCCACCACCCGGCATTTTGGTTGTACACGGCCCGGCACGCAGATCACACGCCGGGTCCACCGGGGCCGTCACTGCCGCCTTGGGAAAAAGCAGTGGCCACGCCTTGAATACTGCAACACCACCGAGTGCGAGAAACAGCACACCGACGATCAGCCGTAGTGTTGTATTCGAACCTTTCACAGACTTCCTCTACCATCAGGGCCTGCCTACAGACCCTGCCGTACCTTTCTATCGAAACGAATAGTCTCAGCTCTTCTGACAGTGTGCATTAGCTTTTATCAATAACCGAATATCAATCAGTTTGCAGATGATCGTATCACTAACCGGGAGAGTTTAGGAAAAAGTAGGGGATTTCACACAATTTCATGCGTCATCCACCGCCAAAACGAAAAAGAGCACAGACCAAAGGACTGTGCTCTTTTCAAATTGCGTACCGGCCATGGCCGGTCACGTCGACTTATTGAGTGGCGAGCCAATCAGCGATCGCGCGAGCGTCAGCTTCGGTGACAGTGGCCATGATGCCCTTCATAGCAGCAGACTGGCCGTTGGCGCGCTTGCCGCTTTTGATGTCCATCATCTGGTTGTAAGCGTAGTCAGCGTTCTGGCCGGCCAGCTTGGGATATACGGGCATAATGGGGGTCTTGGCGTCCGCACCGTGGCAGGTAAAGCAGGCCTTGGCCTTGTAAAGGGCAGCGCCGTCAGCAGCGACGGTACCAACCAGACCCATGGAGAGCAGGGCGGCGCCTGCAACCAGAGCAGTTGCTTTCAGTTTCATAATAGGACCTCTAATTAAGGTTGATATAAAAACCAGGCAAGGCCTTAAAGCCCTGCGATCAAAAGTATAAGAATTTGATAATACCACCAGAATTCATGAATTCCCCAATGATTTCTGTCAATAACCCCATATCATGTAGCGTTACTGTGAATAAGTTCCTGCCGAATAATGCCATGCCCCGGCAACGCGCTTCGCAGCCGCCGGCGAAACCCATTGAAGGAGGGTCGACGGGTAAAACGGAACAGGTGGCTGACACAACTGCAGTCGCTGGAGCCGAATCCCGCATAGGGTTGGCGCGCGCCCCTGGAGCCCGATAGCAATCCTGCCCACTGGTGCTCCCGGCGCCCGGGATCATGACTGAACCAGATCTCCCTAAGCTCGGTCACCGCCCTCAGGTAATCCACGTGCCAATGGGGGCGCAGGGACTCCTTCCTGTGATGGCGACAGCGGGCTGCCACCCCACCTGGCCCGAAAGCACTGCCTACATAGGTGTACCACCCCGCCTCCAGTACGAGCGGCCCCATGCTCCCCGCCTCGATGGTTCTGGTGTCATCAAGGTAAAGCACCAGCACATAGGTACCGGAACGGGAATCCGGGACGAACCTGGAAGTCACGCCTCAGGGCCTGCGGAAGAGCACTAGTGAGATTTGTCGCCCAGGTGCGACAGGTAGAGCGCTGCACCCAGCAGGGCGATACCCCCAGCGAACATCAGCAGTTCCAGGGGGGACTGGAAATCCATACTGAGGGCGTATTCGAAGTAGCGTACCACCAGTATCATCAACACCACCTTGGCCAGGCGCTCCTTGAGACCATCCAGGCTGTGGATCATCAAGACCTGTGAGGCATTCTCAGCCCCTTCGGCGAGGTCGATCTTGCTGATGAAGAGTTCATACAAGCCCAGTGCAAAAATCAGCAAGAAGGTAGCCAGCAGGTAGCCGTCCACTATCTCCACCACGTGGGTCACTGTCTCCCCGCGCAATGCAGCCCGCGCCTGCATATCCAGGTCGGGAGAGGCGTAGTGGGTGAGGTGGCTCACCATGTAGAAGGCATCCACCGACGCCATGTAGAACAGTGCAACGGCGCCGATCAGGCTGGCGATCACGCCGCTGAGCACAATCAACCGGCTATTCCACAAAAAACTTTCGAAAAAACGCTCCATCAGGCTTCCTCTTCAATATGATCTCTGGGATCTGCCCACACAACCGGCAAGCCCGGTGCAGATTGAGGGGCTAAAATACACTGTAATCATAACAATGTGCACCCCCGGCACATGCGACTTAGCGCCGGTTTGTGTATCATGCACACCCCTTCCACACGAGAGCCCGTTATGCCCGAACAGTTCATCCCCGGCCAGCGCTGGATCAGCAATACCGAGTCCGATCTCGGCCTGGGAAGCGTACTCCGCTCCGAGGGACGCCGGGTGGCCCTTGCTTTCCCCGCCAGCGGGGAGCAGCGCATCTACGCCGTGGACAACGCCCCGTTGACCCGGGTGCGCTTTTCACCAGGAGACTGGATCGAAACCCGGGACGGCCATCGCCTGAGGGTAGAACAGGTAGAGGAGCGCGGGGGACTGATCCACTACCTGGGCACCAGCAGTGAAGGGCTGGAGCACCACTGCCCCGAGGGTGAACTGAGCAACACCCTGCAACTGAGCCGACCCCAGGAACGACTGCTCTCTGGACAGCTGGACGACAGCCGCTGGTTCGAGCTGCGGCTGCAGACCCACCAGCAGCTGCAGCGCCTGGATCGCTCCCACCTGCTGGGCCTGGGCGGTGCGCGCACGGAACTGCTGCTGCACCAGCTCTATATCGCCCACGAAGTGAGCCGCAGAGCGGCTCCCCGGGTGCTGTTGGCAGACGAGGTGGGCCTGGGAAAAACCATCGAAGCCTGCCTGATTCTGCATCAACAACTGCTGACGGGGCAGGCATCCCGGGTGTTGATCATGGTACCGGAGCCCCTTCTGCACCAGTGGCTGGTGGAACTGCTGCGCAAGTTCAACCTGCATTTCAGCATCTTCGACGAAGAACGCTGCCAGGCCATCGAGGCCTCGGGAGAGGGAGACAAACCCTTCTCTGCAGAGCAACTGGTGCTCTGCAGCCCCACCCTGTTCAAGGGCAACTATGAGCGGCAGAAGCAACTGGTCACCGGGGAGTGGGACCTGGTCATCGTCGACGAGGCCCACCACCTGGAGTGGAGCGAAAAGGATGCCAGCGAGGAGTATCTGCTGGTGGAGGCGCTATCCACCGTGTCACCCGGCCTGCTGCTGCTCACGGCCACCCCGGAACAGCTGGGCAGTGCCGGTCATTTCGCACGCCTGCGTCTGCTGGACCCCGACCGTTTCCATTCCCTCGAGATATTCCAACAGGAGGAGGCACAGTACGAACCCATTGCAGAGGTGGTGGACCTGCTGCTGGAAGGCAAGACGCTGGATAAGGATGCCGCGTCCGTACTGCTCGAAAAGCTCCACGAGACAGAGAGTCACGAACTCATCTCCCGCTGGAATGACACTTCTGCGCACGAGCTGGAGCGAAACGAACTGATCGACATGCTGCTGGACCGCCACGGCACCAGCCGCATTCTGTTCAGGAACACCCGTTCACGCATCAAGGGCTTCCCTGGCAGGGAACTCCACAGACACCCCCTGCCACTGCCCGACCAATACGCCGCAGCCCTGGAGAGCGATCAGCCCGATGCGGCGGCAGCCCTTACACCGGAGCTGCTCTACCGGGCGCATGCGGGAACCCCCTGGTGGCGTTTTGATCCCCGCATAGCCTGGCTCATCACCCTGCTCGGCCGCCTTGATGGTGCCAAGGTGCTGATGATCTGCTCCAGCGCAGAGACCGCCATGGAGATAGGTGAAGCGCTCAAGACCCTCGAGGGGATCAACGCCGGACTGTTCCACGAGGGGATGAGCATCATGGAGCGTGACCGCACCGCGGCCTGGTTCGCCGACCCCGAAGAGGGGTGCCAGTTGCTGATCTGCTCCGAGATCGGAAGCGAGGGGCGCAACTTCCAGTTTGCCCACCATCTGATCATGTTCGACCTGCCCCTGAACCCGGACCTGCTGGAGCAACGCATCGGGCGTCTCGACCGCATCGGGCAGCGGGAGACCATACAGATCCACGTCCCCTATTTCGAAGAGACCTCCCAGGCAGTACTGCTGCGCTGGTATCACGAAGGCCTGAACGCCTTTGAACATACAAGCCCCAGCGGGCACGCCGTCTTCAGCCAATTAAAGCCGGCGCTGATCCAGGCACTGGAAGAGTCGGAGACCGACCCGGAACAGATCGAACCCCTCATCAACACCACCCGGATCCTGAGAGAAGAAGCCGACGAGCATCTGAAAAAGGGACGGGACCACCTGCTGGAGATCAACTCCTGCCGCGAGCAGGAGGCCGAGGAAATCAAGCAACACATAGAGGAAGCTGAAAACCCCCTTGCACTGCAGGCTTATGCGCATCATCTATTCGCCCTCATCGGCGTAGAGAGCGAAGAGCACTCCGCCGGCAGCCTAATCCTGAAACCCGGCACACACATGGTCACCGATAGCCTGCCGGCGCTACCGCAGGACGGCATGACATGCACTTTCCAGCGCCGCATTGCCCTAAGCCACGAAGACCGCCACTTCCTCACCTGGGAGCACCCCCTGATGCGTGGCACCATGGAGATGGTGACAGACATGGAATTGGGCAACAGCTGCGTCGTCGCCATCAAGCACCCGCACCTCAAGGCAGGCACCCTGCTCCTGGAGATGCTCTACACCCTGGAGTGCCCGGCGCCGAAAAAACTCCAGGCCGGCCGCTTCCTGGAAAACACGGTAACGAGACTGCTGATCGACCAGCAGCTCAACCCAATCAGCGACCGACTCAACCACACCGAGATAAACGGGGCGCTGGTACCCCTGGAGAAAGGAACGATACTCAAGATCATCACCGCACTGCGGGACCATATCACTGCGATGGTCAAGCGGGGTGAAGAGCAGGCAGAACCGCTCCAGCAACGGGCCGTGGAAGAGGCCCTGGCACAGACCAGTCACCATTTCGACCACGAACGGGAGCGCCTGGAGTCACTGCAGAAAGTGAACCCCAATATCCGCGACGAAGAGGTGACCATGCTGGTATATCAGCAAGAGCTGCTGGACGCTCACCTCAAGGCATCGCGCATGCGCCTCGACGCACTCAGGCTTATCGTCAGCCTCTAGGCAGGACGACAGGAAAATGAAATTTCACCAACTGCCCATAGGCGCCACATTCGAATTCCAGGGAAAACGCTATAGCAAGAGCGGCCCGATGACCGTCGTTGAGAGCGAAACAGCCAAATCAAAAATGATGATGCGCGCCGCCGCGGTGAAACCCCTTGAAGGCGACACCGAAGCGGAAGCACCTATTCAGTCGGCCACCGTTGAACTGAGCCGGGAGCGGGCCAGCATCGCCGTCAATGACTACCATGCCGAGTGCCTGCAGATCATCTGCCGAAATGAAGCAGCTAGACCCGACAGCCACAGAGCGACTGGAAGAGGCCAGAATGAAGATTATGAGGAAGCTGGGACTAGCCTAGATATTGGCCTCAACATTGTGGGAGGGCCGCCCCGGCCCGATTGCTGCAGTTAATTGAACCACCTCTGTAGCAAACTCCTTTTCGCGGCGAGTCGCCGCTCCCACAAGTCTCTGATTACTAACTCGGCAGGGAGATACCGGTCATCTTCTTGTAGAGTGACACCGCGTAGGTATCGGTCATCCCGGCCACGTAGTCGGTCAGCCGCAGCAGGCGGGTATAGAGATTCTGTGACGGGACATTGTCCGGCCCCACAAACTGCTTGGAGATGAGGTGGGATGTCATGCGGCTCCTGGCTAACGCCTTGTCACCGTGCATGGCGATGTCGTCGAGGGTCTCACTGAAACGCTCCAACAGTTCCCCTATCACCTGGAAGCCGGCGGTCTGGATACCCACCACCTCCTGGGCATTATAGATTCGGTCCTTGGCCACCGAGATGAGACGACCCATGGATTCCGTTGCCGGCACCTGGGAAAGCAACGGCGCATCGAACTTACCCGTCATGATCTCTTCTTCGTGATCCAGGAAACAGCTCATCGCCTGGCCGATCGCCTCGTTGATCACCTTGGCCCGCAGAAACTCCACCCTGCCCTTGTCATCAGAGATTCTGTTGAGCCGCTGCTCCTGCTTGGCCCGGTCCGGCAGGATGGGCCAGAAAAGGTCCATTACCTCGTCCAGGGTAAAGTAGCCGAGTCGGAAACCGTCCTCGATATCAATCACCCGGTAGCTGATGTCATCCGCCGCTTCCACCAGGAAGGCCAGCGGATGACGGAACCAGATGGCGCGGCTCGGATCGCGGCGGATCAATCCCACCTCGTTGGCCACCTCGGTGAAACGCTCCCGGTCCTCTGCCACGAAGCCCTGTTTCTTGGCACTGACACCGCCAAAATTACTGCCGCCGAGGAAGGACTCCCGGGGGTACTTGGTAAAAGCGGCCAGCGTGGCGCAGGTGAGCTGCAGCCCGCCGGGGTTGTCGGGGTTCTGCAGCCGGGTAAGGATACGAAAACCCTGGGCGTTACCTTCGAAATTCAGGAAATCTTCCTTCTCACTGTCACTGAGCACGGCCACCCGGGGTTCACCGTACTTGGCAGTCTGGGCCCAGTGCCGGATGGCGTCCTCACCGGAATGGCCGAAGGGGGGATTGCCGATATCATGGGCCAGGCAGGCCGCTGCACAGATGTCACCGAAATCAGACGCCTCGTTCTGCTCCAGGCCGTGATGCTTGATGATCTGCTCCCCCACCAGGGTGCCCAGGGAGCGGCCGATACTGGAGGCTTCCAGGCTATGGGTGAGACGGGTGCGGATATAGTCTACCCGGGAGAGAGGGAAGACCTGGGTCTTGTCCTGCATTCTCCGGAAGGCGGAGGAGAAGACGATGCGATCGAAGTCGCGCTGAAAGTCGGTACGCACCGTGGAGGTACTCGGCTCCTGGCTCGAACCGATCCGCTTGCGTGAGAGAAGCTTTGACCACTGCATCGACATCGTTGTGTGTATCCGGCTTTGAATTCAGCTGCCATTCTCCACTGACGCAGGAACCATGTCCACGGAACATAACCTCTGAAACCACCCCTTGATCATGCCGGCAGAGACACGGAGAATGGATCGTTTGGTCCAGTTTTGAAATCTATACAAAGATCCCGATGTCCAACGACGTAATCCGCATAAAGAACGCCCATCAGAACAATCTGAAAAACCTGGACATGGAACTGCCCCTCGGAGAGTTGATCGTGGTCACCGGGGTGAGCGGTTCCGGCAAATCCTCCCTCGCCTTCGATACGGTCTACGCCGAGGGACAGCGCCGCTACGTCGAGACCTTCTCCCCCTACGCCCGCCAGTTCCTGGACCGCATGGACCGGCCACGGGTGGACCGCATCGAAGGCATCCCACCGGCAATCGCCATCGACCAGACCAACCCGGTGCGCACCTCCCGCTCCACCGTGGGCACCATGACGGAGCTCAACGATCACATCAAGCTGCTGTTCGCCCGGGCCTCCCGTCTCTTCTGCCGCGGCTGCGGCCGCGAAGTGACCAGGGACACCCCCCAGAGCATCGCCGACCAATTGATCGAATCTCATGAAGGAACCCGCGGCATCATCACCTTCCCCATCAAGGTACCCCATAACTTCACGACGGAAGAGATCAAGGCGCTGCTGGCCCAGCAGGGCTACACCCGCATCCACAGCGAGAGTCCTGAACGCCTGGAGGTGGTGCAGGACCGCGTGCGGATAGGCGAGGAGCGTCGGGACCGTCTCACAGAATCCCTGGAGAGCGCCCTGGAGAAAGGCCAGGGGTTCATCGCCATCTACCCCCTGGACGAGGAACGCAATCCGGGCCCTGCGCTGAACTTCTCCGAAGACCTGCACTGCCCCGACTGCGACATCCACTACCAGGACCCGCTGCCCAACCACTTCTCTTTCAACTCACCCCTGGGCGCCTGCGACAGCTGCCGCGGGTTCGGGCGCACCATGGGCGTCGACTACGACCTAGTGATTCCCGATGAACATAAAAGCCTGGTGGAGGGCGCCATCAAGCCTTTTCAGACAGGGCGTGCCCAGAAGTGCCAGGAGGACCTGATGGCAGCCGCGGCACGGCACGGCGTGCCGGTCGATCTACCCTGGAATGAATTGAGCGAAGAGCAGCGCCGCTGGGTCATCGAGGGCGAAGGTGAATGGGACGGCAGCGGGCGCTGGTACGGCGTGCAGCGTTTCTTCGACTTCCTGGAGACCAAGAGCTACAAGATGCACATCCGGGTGCTGCTCTCCAAGTACCGTGCCTACGACAGCTGCGCCACCTGCGGCGGTGCGCGTCTGAAGGATCCCTCCCTCGACTACCGTGTGGGCAGTCTCGAGGACGCCGACAGGGCGCTCGATCCCGGCAGGCGTTTTCGCCAGAACAGCATCGGCATGCTCCGGGAGACCTGGGAGCGCCTGCCCGGCCTCAATATCCACGACCTCATGTGCCTCCCCCTGTCGAAACTCATGGCCTTCTGCCAAGAGATTGCACTGCCCCCGGACCTGGGCGAGGCTAGTGACCTGTTGATGGAGGAGATCACGGCCCGGCTCAGCTACCTCTGCGAGGTTGGTCTGGGCTACCTCACCCTGGACCGCCAGTCACGTACTCTCTCCGGCGGCGAGGTCCAGCGCATCAATCTCACCACGGCCCTTGGCACTTCCCTGGTCAACACCCTGTTCGTGTTGGACGAACCGAGCATCGGCCTCCACCCCCGGGATATCGACCGCATCAACGGCGTGCTCCGGCGACTGCGGGATTCGGGCAACTCCCTGCTGGTGGTGGAGCACGATCCGCAGATCATGCTGGCGGCTGACCGCATCCTGGATATAGGACCCGGCCCCGGGGAGAAGGGTGGCCAGATCACTTTTTTCGGCACACCACCGGAGTTGGTAAAGAGTGAGCACTCCCTTACCGCCGACTACCTGGGTGGTCGCAAACAGGTATCGCCCCAACAGGAAGCGGATATTCCCGACGATGAGAACGACTACATCGAGGTGATCAACGCCACCGAGCACAATCTCAAGGGCATCGATGTGCGCATTCCTCTCAACCGGCTGGTCTGCATCACCGGCGTATCGGGATCGGGCAAGAGCACACTGATCAACGACACCCTGTACAACGCACTTGCCAAGCTCAAAGGCAGCCCGAAGGAGCCTGCCGGAGCCCACGACACTATCCTGGGGCATGAACATGTCCAGGAGGTGGTGATACTGGACCAGTCCCCCATCGGCAAAACCTCCCGCTCCAACCCGGCCAGCTACGTGGGCGGCCTGGACGCCATCCGTAAACTGTTTGCCAAGACCCCGCTGGCCAAAGAGCGCGGCTACACTGCGGGCACCTTCAGTTTCAACTCGGGCAACGGCCGCTGCCCCACCTGCTCCGGTTCCGGTTTCGAGCACGTGGAGATGCAGTTTCTCAGTGATGTCTACCTGCGCTGTCCCGACTGCAACGGCAGCCGCTATCGCGGGGAGGTACTGGAGGCCCGGATCGAGGACAAGTCCGTTGCCGATGTGCTGGGCATGACCGTAACCGAGGCCCTTACATTCTTCAGCGGCAATACCGAGGTGCGCCGCGCCCTCGAACCCCTGGAGGCGGTCGGACTGAGCTATCTCAGACTCGGTCAGCCCGTACCTACCCTCTCCGGTGGTGAAGCCCAGCGTTTGAAGCTGGCCGGCTACCTGGCCAAGGCCAAGGGCGGCAAGCAGCGCAAGGGTCCCATCCTGTTCCTGCTGGACGAACCCACCACCGGGCTGCACTTCGACGACATCGCCACCCTGCTGCAGGCGTTCCATCGTCTGCTGGTGCGGGGACACAGCCTGTTGGTGATCGAGCACAACCTGGACGTGATCCGTGCAGCCGACTGGATTATCGACCTGGGTCCTGAAGGGGGCGATGGCGGTGGCGAGATCATCTGTGAAGGCACTCCGATGGAGGTGACCATCCACTCCCTGAGCCACACCGGCAAAGCGTTGCGCGAATACGCAGAGAGCATGGCGGCGATAAAACAGTCGGTCGACACCTTACCCTCTGGGCGCTCAATTGCAAAGGCAAGCAACACCATCGAAATCCGCCACGCCCGGGAACACAATCTGCGCAACATCAACATCGAGATACCCCGTAACAAGTTCACCGTGATCACCGGCGTCTCAGGCAGCGGCAAGAGCACCATTGCATTCGACATCCTGTTCAACGAGGGCCAGCGGCGCTACCTGGAATCCCTCAACGCCTATGCACGCCAGTTCGTGCAGCCCGCCTCGCGACCGGACGTGGACGCCATCTTCGGCATACCCCCCACCGTGGCCATTGAACAGCGCATCAGCCGGGGCGGCCACAAGAGCACCGTGGCCACCATGACCGAGATCTACCACTTCCTGCGCCTGCTGTTCGTAAAGCTCGGCATCCAGTACTGCCCCGACTGCCAGGTACCCATCCAGCCCCAGAGCAGGGAAGAGATCTTCGCCCACGTCCTGCGCAGCTACCGCAACCAGCGCATTGCAGTGATGGCACCATTGATCGTCCACCGAAAGGGCATCTACAACGACCAGGCAAAGTGGGCGGACCGCAAGGGTTACGCCTTCCTGCGGGTGGATGGCGAACCTGCCCCCACCCACGACTGGCCCGCACTGGATCGCTATCGCGAACACAACATCGACCTGCCCATAGGGGAGATCGATGTCAGCCCCAGGACGGAGGATGAACTGCAGGCACTGCTGGACAGTGCCCTCAACCACGGCAAGGGGGTGGTGCGTATCATCAGTCTCGACACAGAGACCCCCTCGGGGAGTGGAGAGGGCTGGAGCGGCGAGGAGCGCAGCTACTCCACGCAACGCACCTGCCCAGACTGCGGCACCGGCTTCGAGGAGCCGGACCCCCGCCTCTTCTCCTACAACTCCAAGCACGGCTGGTGTCCGGACTGTTACGGCACAGGTGCGGTACTGGTGGATTTCGATCCGGAACAGAGCGGCGAAGAGGATCAATGGCTCACCGTCGAGGAGGAGACAGAGGTCTGCCCCACCTGTGAAGGGACCCGCCTGCGCCCCGAGGCCCTGGCCATCTTCTTCCAGGACTGGTCGATTACCGACTATGCCGCCTGCAGCGTTGACGAGGCTGCAGAGGTGTTCAACCAACTCCAGCTCTCCGGCAGGGAACTGGCTATCGGGCGCGACCTGCTGAGCGAGATACGTAACCGCCTCGATTTTCTTCGGGAGGTGGGCTTGGGCTATCTCACCCTGGAGCGCGCCGCTCCCACCCTCTCAGGTGGCGAAGCCCAGCGCATACGCCTGGCTGCACAGCTGGGCTCCAATCTGCAGGGCGTCTGCTACATCCTGGACGAACCCACCATCGGCCTGCACCCGAGAGACAACAGGATGCTGCTGGACACCCTGGGCAAGCTGGAGGGCAAGGGCAATACCGTGGTGGTGGTTGAGCACGACGAGGAGACCATACGCCGGGCCGAGCACCTGGTGGACATCGGTCCCAGCGCCGGGGTGCAAGGAGGTCGCGTAGTCGCAGAGGGCAGCATAGACAACTTGATGGAGAACCCTGAATCCCTTACCGGCAAATTCCTCGCCGAGCCACTGCAACATCCGCTGATGCCCAGGCGCCCGGTCAAGGCTGAGCACTACCTTGAGGTCAAAAAGGCCCAGCTGAACAACCTGGACAATCTCGATATCCGAATTCCGTTGAACCGCCTGGTCTGTGTCACCGGCGTCTCCGGCTCAGGTAAAAGTACCCTGATCCGCGAAGTGCTCGCATCCAATCTCAAACACCTTCTCGAGCAGAAACGGACCAAGGGAAAAAAAGGCAAGGCAAGACTACAGGGGTGCAGCGCCCTTAAAGGCGGTGAACAGCTGGAGCGAATATTTGAGGTTGACCAGACCCCCATAGGCAAGACGCCGCGCTCCTGCCCTGCCACCTACATCGGCTTCTGGGACCAGATCCGCAAGCTGTTCGCCGCAACTGGTGAGGCGCGCATTCACGGCTGGGATGCCGGGCGCTTCTCCTTCAACACCAAGCATGGACGTTGCGACGCCTGCGATGGACAGGGTGTCAAAAAAGTGGAGATGAGCTTCCTGCCCAATGTGAAAATGGTCTGCGACGCCTGTGGCGGCAAGCGCTTCAATCCTGAGACCCTCTCCATCCACTACAAGGGCAAGAGCATCGGCGATGTGCTCAACATGAGCGCGGACGAAGCGGTCGAGCATTTCGAGGCACATCCCGCCATTCACCATGCCCTGACCCTGCTGCAGGATGTGGGCCTGGGCTACATCACCTTTGGCCAGCAGAGCCCCACCCTCTCCGGCGGAGAGGCTCAGCGCATCAAGCTGGTTACTGAACTGGCCAAGGCCAAACCCAGCCTGCGACGCAAACCCGCCCCCACGCTCTATGTATTGGATGAACCCACCGTTGGATTGCACATGGCTGACGTGGTGAAACTGATACGCGTACTCCACCGTCTTGTTGAGAGCGGCCACTCGGTGGTGGTGATCGAGCACAACCTGGACGTGATTGCCGAGGCGGACTGGATTATCGATATGGGCCCCGAGGGAGGTGCTGCCGGTGGCGAAGTCGTCGCCGAAGGCAGGCCGGAGAAGATCGCCCGCGCCACCAAGCGCTCCCAGACCGGCAAGGCGTTGGCAGAATTCCTATCCGGCCAATGAACTTGTCATTGGCCGGCCTGTCTGTAGACTGAACACAAATACCACCACCCGGAGAGATAGATTGATGAAGTTGATTACCGCCGCACTCCTTCTGGCCCCCGTTATCGCCATGCCCCCCAACAGAACCAGAATCCGATGCAGGACCCTCACACCTTTGCCCAAATGAAAGCGAAGATACTGCCGGCGATAACCGCATCATTGCCAAACCTGGAGAAGATAAAATCCTGCGTCAACGCCAGCAAGAACTCCGAGGATCTCAACGGCTGCGTAGACATCATGATGGCATTCCAGAAGAAGATGATGGGTGGTGCAGCAGGCCCTGCCAATGTACCCGAGCACAATACCCAGTCTCCCAGGATGAAGTGGAGCGCCGAGCTGAAAGAGCGGATCCTCGCCGACCTCAGCCAGTCGATCAAAAACACCACGGCTGCGAAAGGCTGTCTTGAATCCAGCAGCAACAATGCGCAGATGAGCAGCTGCATGGAAGCAGCGGGTATAAAGCGCCAGCAGCCCCCGAGACGATAAGCGGCTCCAAAATCCAGGCTCCGGCACAGGGAGGTTCCGGAGCCTGTATTCTAATTTCCTGTTTTAGCTATCTTTTTCAAACCAAAACCTGTAGTATCCCCTCCCCTGCGCTACTGGGTGCCTATACTCACTCACTGATCAGACCGATTTTCCAACCGATATCTCGCTGAAGATCCCGGTTGAACTGTTACATCAGGGCCCGGCCCTGCTTATCCGCAAGGAACCCGTTCAATGTCCTCCGCTGACACACCCGCCCCCGGTTTTCGCGACCTGGCGCTAACTGAGCCTGTGCTCAAAGCCCTCGATGACGTGGGTTACGAAACCCCCTCACCCATCCAGGCCCAGACCATTCCGCATATCCTGAGCGGCAGTGATCTGCTTGGACAGGCACAAACCGGCACCGGTAAAACCGCTGCTTTCGCCCTGCCCCTGCTGTCCCGTATCGATCTCAGCCGGGCAGAACCCCAGGTACTGGTACTGGCACCCACCCGCGAACTGGCCATCCAGGTTGCGGAGGCATTCCAACGCTACGCGGCCCACATGAAAGGATTTCATGTACTGCCGATCTACGGCGGCCAGGACTACCGCGTTCAGCTGCGTCCACTCAAGCGGGGCGTGCACGTGGTGGTGGGCACCCCCGGTCGCGTCATGGACCACATGCGAAAAGGCTCACTAAAGCTCGACGGTCTCAGCACCCTGGTGCTGGACGAGGCCGACGAGATGCTGCGCATGGGATTTATCGACGACGTGGAGTGGATCCTGGAGCAGACCCCGAAGCAGCGACAGATCGCCCTCTTCTCCGCCACCATGCCCAGCGTGATCCGGCGTATCGCTCAGAAGCACCTGAACGACCCCGAAGAGATCACCATCAAGGTGAAGACCACCACGGCAGAGACCATCCGCCAACGCTATTGGCTGGTGAGCGGCCTCCACAAGCTGGACGCTCTGACGCGCATCCTGGAAGCTGAGCCCTTCGACGGCATCATCACTTTCGTGCGCACCAAGACCGCCACCATCGAACTGGCGGAGAAACTCCAGGCGAGAGGCTATGCCACGGCTCCACTGAACGGTGACATTGCCCAGAAGGACCGCGAACGCACGGTGGAAAAACTGAAGGCGGGCAAGCTGGACATCCTGGTGGCAACCGACGTTGCCGCCCGCGGCCTGGACGTGGAGCGTATCAGCCATGTCATCAACTACGACATCCCCTACGACACCGAGGCCTACGTCCACCGCATCGGGCGTACCGGCCGCGCTGGACGCAGTGGCGACGCCATCCTGTTCGTAGCCCCCCGGGAACGACGTCTACTGCGGGCTATCGAGAAAGCGACCCGCAAGCAGATCGAGTTGATGGAACTCCCCTCGGCCGAGATCATCAACGACAAGCGAATCGCCCGTTTCAAGGACCAGATCACCGACACCCTGGCCACCGAAGAGCTCGGCTTCTTCTACCAGCTGATGGAGCAGTACCAGCAGGAGCACAACATCTCAGCCCTGGAGATCGCCGCTGCACTGGCCAAGCTCGTACAAGGCGATCAGCCGATGCTGCTTTCCAATAAATCGGAGAAACCCAGGCGCAGAGAGAAAGAAAACCGCTCGCAGGATGAGAGACAAGAGAAGAGGCGGGAAAGATCCCCGAAAGTACAGGAGCATCCTGTAGAAGAGGGTATGGAACGGTTTCGCATCGAGGTGGGGCACAACCACGAAGTCAAACCCGGAAATATCGTCGGTGCTATCGCCAACGAGGCTGGCCTTGAGAGTCAGTACATCGGTCATATCAAGATCTTCGACGACTACAGTCTCGTGGATCTGCCCGAGGGCATGCCCAACGATATCTTCAGCGACCTGAAAAAGACCTGGGTCTGCGGGCAGAAACTCAACATATCCCGTGTAGCCGAGTCACAGAAGAAGAACACGAAAAAGAAGAAGACAAAAGGTAAAACCAAGAACAAACCGAAGCGGAAGAAAAGCAAATCAGCTGACAGGTGAACCTGCCATAAGACGGGTTACCTGTAGATGGATTTGAAACGCGCTTCAGAGGAGAAACCATCCATGCGCTTGCTTCCGGCCAGGATGATTGGAACACTGCGACCATTCATACGCTTGAAGTCGCGTGTCCCCGTTTCGCTCTTCTCGACATCGCACTCTGTAAAAGGGATGTTGTTGGCCTTGAAGTAATCCTTGGCCCTGTCGCAGACACCGCACCAGGTTGTACTGTAGATGACCACCTTACCGCCGGTGGCTATATCGTCATCCCGGTCCGTGACCTGGTAGCCACTGAAGGTATTGAGTCGCAGTTCCACCTCTTCGACATCAAGTTGCCGAGACGGACGGTCTCCAAAGTGGATTTTGCCATGCTCATCCACCCACTTGTAGATTTCTGCGGTAGCGGAACTGGAAGCAAGTAAAAGCAGGAAGCCGAACCCCAAGGCACCCTTCATCAGTAATCCACCTTCCGCCTCAGTGCCTTTTGCTGTCCGTGACGGGTCTTGCTGTCCAGGCGCCTCTTTTTCGATGCCTTGCTGGGCTTGGTCGGGATCCGCTTCTTCTGACTCACCGCCACCTTTCTGACAAGATCACGTAATCGCTCCAGCGCATCTTCCCGGTTTTTCTCCTGGGTACGAAACCGCTGAGCCTTGAGCACGATGACACCGTCCTTGGTAATGCGATTGTCTTTCAAGCGAAGGAGCCGATGCTTGTAAAAGTCGGGCAGTGAAGAAGCCGTGATATCAAAACGCAAATGAACCGCTGATGAGACCTTGTTGACGTTCTGCCCTCCGGCTCCCTGGGCTCGGATAGCAGAAATCTCGATCTCGGTACCTGGAATGGAAACCTTTTGGGAAATCTGAAGCACATCAATGGCCAGGGAAAGAGACGACCGAAAGTTCAGGCACCGGCCGGTTTCATTGGAATGAGGTCTTCCATCCCCTGGAGCTTCCCGACCAACTGTTCTGGTTTATGTATAAGAATCGGCAGATGCTGGGAGCATATCCAGTACCGGGCACCCTGGCATTCAATGGCCACTAACGGTGCCTGGTCTGAACTTTAATCGCAGACAAGACACCTGTTTGTTGTATTGCTCATTGTTATCGCCCCCCCGAATCGATGGCTATCAGCTTACTTTAGCACGGCAAGAAGATTTTTCACCTTGATGGGCGTGCATGACAGCTAAGCTGCATGCAGGGGTATTTGGGACATCCGCAAACTTAATCCCAAACATCGGTACTGAGATAGCGCTCCCCGGTATCTGGCAGAATGGCCAACAGGACTTTATCCCGGAAAGACTCCGGGCTTGCCACTTTGATCATCCCGGCAACTGCAGCACCTGAGGATATTCCGGCGAATATACCCTCCTCCCGGGCAAGATAACGCGTGGACTCATAAGCTTCTTCAGTGGTGATCTGCACCACCTCATCCCACACTTCGGTATCCAGGATTTCGGGTATGAAACCCGGCGCCGTGCCCATGATCTTGTGCTTGCGCGCAATACCCTGGGTCAGGATCGGCGAGTCTGCCGGCTCAGTGGCAATCACCTTGAGATCCGGGTTGTATTCCCGCAGGTTGCGCCCCAGGCCGCTGATGGTGCCACCGGTTCCTGTAGTGCACACAATGGCGTCCAGATCATCGCCGAAGTCAGCGATAATTTCGCGGGCAGTCTGTTTGTGTGCACCTGGATTATCCGGATTGAAGTGTTGTCCGATAAAAAACCAACCCTTCTCATCAGCCAGTCGCTTTGCCTCTTCGATCGCACCCTTGGTACCTTTCTCTGCAGGGGTCAGCACCAGTTCTGCACCATAGGCCCGAAGAATCTTTTTACGCTCGTCGCTCATATCCTCGGCCATCACCATCACTGCAGGGTAGCCTTTGACTGCTGCCACCATGGCGATACCGATGCCGGTGTTTCCGGAAGTGGGTTCGATGATCACATCACCCGGCTTGATCAGACCCCGCCTTTCAGCCTCTTCGATCATGTTGAGCGCAGGCCGGTCCTTGACCGAGCCGGCTGGATTGAAGCTCTCTACCTTGACCCACAGCTCTCTTGCCAGGCTATCGGTCACTTTATTAAGGCGGATGATCGGTGTGTTACCGACTGTCTGGAGTATGTTGTCGTATTTCATCGCTATGGGAGATAAAGAGTGTAAGGACGAGATCTTAACGCACTTGGGAGATCTTTTTGAGGCTATCGTGTAAATTGTAGCCACGATGAGCAATCCATTTATTCAGCAAAACATACGCGCCATAAGCTTCGACCTCGATGATACCCTGTGGGACAACCGACCGGTGCTGATGGCGGCAGAACAGATTGTTTTCGACTGGCTCACATCCAACTACTCGCGGATAGGTGAAACCTACGACTACGAATCCGTCCATACCATGCGTCATGCACTGGCCAAGGCCCGCCCTGATCTTCGCCACGACATGACACGCCTGAGAAAGGAGTTGCTTCGACAGATTGCGGATACGACCGGCTATGACGACTCGCTTGTAGAGCCGGCCTTTGAGGTATTTATCGAGGCCCGGCACCGTATAACGCTATTTGATGATGTGCTACCAACACTCGAGAACCTGAGAAAAAGGGGCTATCTGCTCGGCGCCTTGACCAATGGCAACGCCAGCATCCAGCGACTGGGCATCGACCACCTGTTCGACTTCTCAGTGACCGCAGAGGAGGCTGGCGCGGCAAAACCCGATCCCCGAATGTTCGAACTCGCATGCCAGCGCTCGGGAGTCAGCACCCGTGAAATGGTCCACGTGGGAGATGAACCAACAACGGATATTGAAGGCGCACAAAGCGCCGGGATCACGGCCATTTGGATGAACAGGGGTGGTATAGAGTGGCAAATGGACTCGCCACCCGATGCAGAGGTGCGAAATATGTCAGAACTGCTTGATTTGGCAGGTGCCCAGCATCCTCCGGGCATAAAATCCCCTGGGCGATAAAACCCACGCCTATCAACCAGTGGACTGGACTCCTGCAGCATTCTCGATGACACCCCTCTGCGCCAGCAGAGAGATGACTGACTCCACGCACTGGTCAATGGACATGATGCTGGTATCCAGTTTCAATTCCGGATTTTCCGGCTCTTCGTAGGAGGAAGAGATACCAGTATACCCCTTGATCAGCCCCGCACGCGCCTTCTTGTAAAGCCCCTTTGGATCCCTGGTCTCGCACACCTCGAGAGGACAATGGCAGTGAACCTCGAGAAAATCCCCCTCTGCAACGAGTTCACGGGCACGATTCCGGTCTGCACGGAAAGGGGAGATAAACGCCGATATGGTGATCACACCTGCATCCAGGAACAGTTTTGCCATTT
The DNA here is from genome assembly GCF_002020805.1 of Solemya velesiana gill symbiont. Classification (GTDB taxonomy): domain Bacteria; phylum Pseudomonadota; class Gammaproteobacteria; order Chromatiales; family Chromatiaceae; genus Sedimenticola_A. The sequence continues at coordinate 43,081 of NZ_MPRJ01000005.1, forward strand.
CCCCGATGCGCCGGATGTTTTCGTTCCTGTCTTCATCCGAAAACCCCAGGTCGCCACACAGACCGTGACGCACATTGTCGCCATCCAATACATAGGTATCGCAACCGAGTTGGTAAAGACTCTCTTCAACTGCATGTGCAATGGTTGACTTTCCGGCACCAGAGAGGCCGGTGAACCAGAGAATTGCACTCCTGTGCCCATTTTTTTCAGCTCTGCGCTGCCTGGTTACGGTAGGCTCATGCCAGACGACATTAGTCGCAGTTGAATCCATTAGTTGCTCTCAGTAAATGTGTTCGGGAAAGTAGGCATTATATCCGTTCAGTCCCTTCAAGGGGAGTTGCCTGCACACTGTCCAGCCGAAAATACTTCCCGAGTAGCGGTTTTCAATAATATTCCCTTTCAGTGGGGTCGGATAGACTTTTGGTGAATTACCAATCAGCCGAACGCCTATGAAAAAAAACAGGGTTTTCCAAAAGTCACTGGGGCCATACCCGCAGTTCCATCGCCTCCTGGCGCCTTTTGCCCTGCTTTTCTCTCTCCTTGCGTTACCGGCTTACGCTACGGACAGCGAAGAGCTGACGATCCCCCTCGCATCCGACAATGAAATACCGGTTGACCGTTATCAGGGCGAGGGGGACCATATCCTCTGGTTACCCTCTGAGTTCGGTTTTCGTGGCAACCGGGAACTGACTTTGGCCAGTGACCTGGCTGAAACCGGTTTTGATGTCTGGCTTGCCGACCTGCACGAGGGTTACTTTCTGCCACCGGGCCGTAATAGCCTGCGAGAAATATCAGTCGACGATGTGGCAGAGCTTATCCAGCGCAGCCAACCTGACAATGGCCGGCTGTATGTTATGAGCACTGGCCGTGGCGCAGCGCTCTCTCTGATGGCGATACGTCGATGGCAACAGGTTTTTTCTGAACGACAACCCCTGGGCGGCGTGATCCTGTTTCACCCAAACCTGCTGACCAAGGCACCCAAGCCGGGAGCCTCCCCTGAGTATCTCCAGGTTGCCAGCCTGACCAATCAACCGATCCTGCTCATACAGCCTGCGGACTCCGCCAAGCGATGGTATCTCGATGAGATGCTGAATCAGCTGCGTAGCGGCGGATCGACGGTCTTCACCCGGGTCATACGCGATGTTTCCGATGGGTTTCATCTTCGCACCAATGCATCCGATAAAGAACTGGAGCAGAGCGGTAAACTGCCCACTATCCTGGCCTCAGTGACTCCGCTGCTCAAGGCGTTCAATAAAACAGTCAAGACGCCCGTTGAACAGAAATCACCCGGGGATTCAAAAGAGTGGGATGCAAGCGCATTCAGCGGCTTGCTCCAGCCTTACGAAGGAGACCCAACCCCTCCCAGGCTGTCATTGAAAGACCTCGAAAACAAACAATACGATTTGGCTGATTACAATGGCAAAATTGTACTGATCAACTTCTGGGCCACCTGGTGTCCGCCCTGTGTCGAGGAGACCCCGTCCCTGGGCCGCTTGAAGCAGAAGCTGCATGGGAAGAATGCTGTTGTGCTGAGTGTTGATGTCGGGGAGAGTATCGAGAGAGTCGAGGCTTTTCTGAAGAAGATCCCGGCGGCGTTTCCAGTGCTATTGGACCCTGAGGGCTCCACGGTACAGCAGTGGAACATCAGGGCTTTTCCCACCACTTTTCTCATCGATCAGCGCGGTTTGATCCGTTACGCCTACTTTGGAGGATTGGAGTGGGATGCCCCGGAAGTTATCCGGTTGGTGAAAAACATGCTTGATGAGCGCTAACGCTTTCCGCACTCATCCCAATTTTCACAATCCGTGGTACAAACGACCAGTTGATTACGCCCACGCTCCTTGGCCATGTAGAGCGCCTTGTCGCACCGCACCAGCATACGCTCGACACCATCCCCCTCTCCACCGAAACTGGAGATACCTGCGCTTACTGTAAGTGAGATATGTCTTTGATCGGGCGCCTTCAGCGATAACGATTCTGTTCCTACCCGCACTCTCTCCATGGCCTGCCTTGCGGCACCTTCATCAGATTCAGGCAACAGAATTACGAACTCTTCTCCACCCACACGTCCCAGCAGGTCACAATCCCTGAGCTGGTCCATACTGGTGCGCACAACCGATTTCAACACCATGTCACCCACGGCATGACCGTAGGTGTCATTGATCTTCTTGAAGTGATCGAGATCCAGCAGGGCAATCGAGAAATCGGTGTCATACCGCTTGACCCGCTTCATCTCCTCCGCCGCCAACTCAAGTATCCGTCGGCGATTCAATGCACCGGTCAATTCATCTGTGGTTGCAAGACGACGCAATTCACCCTCCAGAACCTCACGTTCCTGGAGCTCCTGGTTGAGCGCCCGGGTGCGTCTGTCCACCCGCTGACGCAACATCCGGTTCCACAGCAGCACCCCAACCAGCAATATGATCGCAACGACTACCGCCAACTTGGCTATGAACTCCTAGGTCAGGACCCAACCGGTACCGCCCAGGCTGATCCACCGGCGATAGATTTCTCTTTTCTTGTCCTCGCTGATACTGTTCAGCCCCTTCGGCAGGATACCTGTCAACTCCGGCCAGTCGTTTCGCGCTGCAAACCGCAGACGCCACTCGAACCCAGACTCGCCTGCCACACGCAGGTTGGTCAATCCCTCCTTTTCGATGTAGTAGATAGCCGAGGCATTGGCGGCGACGATGGCATCAGCAAGCCCAAACGAAACCATGCGCAGTCCAGTCTCGATATCAGGTACAGAGACTCGTTCCAGGTCAGGGTAGCTCTCTGCCACGTACTTCTCTGATGCATAGTTCTTTATGGTTACCAGGCGCTGCCCTGCAAGGTCCGGTATCGCCAGCTCACCACCGATCTCCTTGCGCACGATGATGACCGCCGGGAGCCGGATATAGGGCTCGGTAAAATTCATGTAGGTTGCGCGCTCCTCCGTCCAGGCAGCGCCCCCCCCCAAACATCCACTTCCCGCGCCTTGCTCTTCTCTATCACCTGGTTCCAGTCTTTAAGCTGGACAATTTTCAGATTGATACCGACCTGCTCGCGCATGTAGCGCACAAAATCCGCCGTGGTGCCGCGATAGATATCGTTCTCATCAAAAAACTCCACAGGCGGGTAATTGGGGGCAGGGGCGAAACGGATTTCAGGCGCATTTTCAAGCCACTGGCGCTCAGCAGGGGAGAGGATATCGGCAAAAACCGGAGGGGATTGCAGGAACAGGCACAACCCCGCAAACAACAGCCAGAGCCGGAGCCGGAGCCGGAATTCCCTTTTAGAAATATAAACGCAATCCATTGTTTTTATTGTAGTTCTCATGAAACCAAAAGACCATACAGACGAACATTGCCAATAGCCCATCTTTTATCTTAAGCGTAATACATACAAATTCTTTCTACCGAAACAAAAAAGCCCGCCGGGAAATCCAGCGGGCCTCGTGTGTCGAACCTGCGCTCAAAGGTGCTCAGATCTCCTTGTTGATTTCAGCACCTGTACGCTTGAACTGTTCGGCTTTCTCTTTCAGTCCTTCCTCAACGGCGACATCCACGTTGCCGATACCTTTCTGCTCGGCATAATCCCGCACTTCCTGGGTGATCTTCATGGAGCAGAAGTTGGGGCCGCACATGGAACAGAAGTGGGCCACCTTGTGGGCCTGGGCCGGCATGGTCTCATCGTGATATTCACGGGCACGCTGGGGATCGAACGCCAGGTTGAACTGGTCCTCCCAGCGAAACTCGAAGCGCGCCTTGGACATGGCGTTGTCACGCAGCTGCGCCCCCGGAAAACCCTTTGCCAGGTCCGATGCCTGGGCCGCAATCTTGTAGGCGATGATGCCCTCGCGCACATCCTCCTTGTTGGGCAGGCCGAGGTGCTCCTTGGGCGTTACGTAGCAGAGCATCGAGGTGCCGTACCAGCCGATCTGGGCAGCACCAATGGCGGAGGTGATATGGTCATAGCCCGGAGCGAAGTCTGTGACGATGGGGCCCAGGGTGTAGAAAGGCGCCTCGAAACAGTCGGTCAGCTCTTTCTCCATGTTCTCCTTGATCATCTGCATGGGCACGTGTCCCGGCCCCTCGATCATCACCTGGACATCGTGCTCCCAGGCGATTTTGGTCAATTCACCAAGGGTCTCCAGTTCCCCGAACTGGGCAGCATCGTTGGCGTCGGCAAGAGAGCCCGGGCGCAGACCGTCACCAAGGGAGAAGGCCACGTCATAGGCCTTCATGATCTCGCAGATCTCCTCGAAATGGGTGTAAAGGAAATTCTCCTGGTGGTGTGCCAGGCACCACTTGGCCAGTATGGAACCGCCGCGTGAAACGATACCGGTGACCCGCTCCGCAGTCAGGGGCACATAGCGCAGCAATACACCGGCATGGATCGTGAAGTAGTCCACGCCCTGCTCGGCCTGTTCGATCAGGGTGTCGCGCATGATTTCCCAGGTAAGGTCTTCCGCCTTGCCGTTGACCTTCTCCAGCGCCTGGTAGATAGGTACGGTGCCGATGGGCATGGGAGCGTTACGCAGAATCCACTCACGTGTCTCGTGGATGTTCTTGCCCGTGGACAGGTCCATCAGGGTGTCTCCGCCCCAGCGGGCGGACCAGGCCATCTTCTCCACCTCTTCGGCAATGGAGGAAGTGACCGCGGAGTTGCCGATATTGGTGTTGATCTTCACCCGGAAGTTGCGGCCGATAATCATTGGCTCCACTTCAGGGTGATTGATGTTTGCAGGGATGATCGCGCGTCCGGCCGCTATCTCTGAACGTACGAATTCAGGGGTTATCTCATCAGGAATGTTGGCACCGAAGCTCTCTCCGGGGTGCTGACGCAGCAGCTTGCAGTAGCGGGGATCCTGGCGCAACTCCTGGAGACGGCAGTTCTCGCGAATTGCAACGTACTCCATTTCGGGGGTAATGATGCCCTGGCGTGCGTAGTGCATCTGGGTGACATTTTTTCCGGGTTTCGCCTTGCGTGGGCGATGGATATGCTCAAAACGCAGATGAGCCAGATCAGGGTCCCCCTGGCGCTGAGCACCGTATTCGGAACTGGGGCCTTCCAGCTGGGCAGTGTCATCCCGCTCCATGATCCATGCGCTGCGCACATCGGGCATACCCTTGAGCAGATCAACCTCAACTGCCGGGTCGGAGAATAGCCCCGAGGTGTCGTAGACCACAACCGGCGGGTTCTCCTCCTGGCCATCATTGATCAAGGTTGGTGATTGTTGAATCTCCCGCATCGGCACACGAATGTCCGGACGCGATCCCTCCACGTAGATTTTACGGGAGTTGGGAAAGGGCTGGGTGACCTCTTCCGAGAGACGGGAGGTCTTGTTGATAAAATCTTCTGGGATGGCACTCATGCCTTGGGCCCTCTATTCAGGAAGGAAAAGACAGTCCGATCAAAGAGTTACGGCTCCCGCAGCTTTCCTCCGCCAGCATTAACCGGATCAGGTGCAAAGGGTGTATCTCAGCCCAAAATGGTCACCCCTAGCTCGCAGATGCTCACGCATCTTGGGAATGGACTAAAACTAACCAAATTAGTCAGGTAAATCAACCATAAAGATCAAAATACGCCAGAATTAATTCCACAATAAATACAGAATACTTGCCTGAAAGACCCAAACTGCGTACGCTAATCCGCTCTTTTAAGTCAGATTGAAGCGATTCAGGTAAGAACAATGGTTGCAGCAAACCTCGAAAAAGCCCGATTCAACATGGTCCAGCAACAGATCCGCCCCTGGGAAGTCGTCGATCAGCGGGTTATCGATACGCTTGAAGTACTGCCGAGAGACGCTTTCGTGCCCGAGGAGTACAAGAACCTGGCTTACACCGATACGGAAATTCCCATCAGTTCGGACCAGCAGATGATGGCCCCGAAAATCGAGGCACGACTACTCCAGGCACTGAACATCAAGGAGAGTGACAAGGTCCTGGAAATTGGAACCGGCAGCGGTTTTCTCACCGCCTGTCTCAGCAAACTGGCCGCCAGTGTCATCAGTTTTGAAATCGATGAAACACTGTATGAACAAGCCTCCAAACGCCTATCCGAGCAAAATATAAAAAACGTGGATTTACGCAACGATGATGGCTTGCAACAACCAAGTATCCAAGGTGCTCCCTTTGATGTGATCGCCATAACCGGCTCACTACCGGTGCTGGACGACTACCTGAAACAGCTTCAGAAAGTCGGTGGCCGCATGTTCGTCGTAACCGGCGATGCCGACCCCATGGAGGCCAACCTGGTCACCCGCATCAGTAAAGATGCCTGGCGCACCGAGGCCCTGTTCGAAACTGAACTTGCGCCTCTGAAAAATGCTCCCCAGCGTGAGAAGTTCACCTTCTGATACAGATGCACCCAGGCTTGCCCGCCCAGAGGCTTGCTTACCGCTGATGCACCAATAATCGGCTAGCAGCATCCCCGGCTGGGGAAACCTCTACCCCAGGGTTTCAGATACGCAAGGACATTAAAGCACCGGTGGCAGCCAGTGCTCTCTGAGTGTTGCCTGAAGCCCGCATGCTCCGGCAGCCTTAGCCTTAGCCACATGCGCCCTCTGTCAGCTGCTCCTCTATAACAACCATCAGCCTGTCAAGCGCGCCCCTGTTAGCCTCAACAACAGCCCGGCCTTTTTCACCAATGCGCGCCCGCTCACTGGCATCACTCAGCCATTCAGTCATAATCTCTGCCAATTCGATTTCATCGGCAACTTGAACCGCGGCCTTTTCCAATAACAGCTGCTGGCTGATTATAGAGAAGTTGTACATAGAGGGACCAAAAGCCACCGGCACCCCCAGTGCAGCCGGTTCCAGTACGTTATGCCCCCCTGTCGGCACCAGGCTGCCCCCCACAAAAGCCGCATCGGAAGCCGCAAGAAAGAGCGGCAGTTCCCCCATGGTATCCCCGAGGAAAACATCCACGCTGCTCTCACACGGTTCATTCAAAGAGCGCCTGCTGACGTTGAATCCACTCTTTCTGCTGAGATCCGCCACACGGTCAAAACGCTCTGGATGACGAGGCACAAGAACCAGCAGGGCATCCTGGCATACCTCACAAACCTGTCTATGGGCCTCGAGTACCAGTTCATCTTCTCCATTATGTGTACTGGCTGCCACCCATATGGGCCGCTCTCCCCACCACCTGCGCAGCACATCAGCCTGTTCATATAGACTGGCAGGCATTCGAATATCGAACTTGACGCTTCCTGTCACCCGAACGGCATCTGTCGGTACGCCCAGCCCAAGGAAACGCTCCGCATCGGCGGGCGCCTGTGCAGCAACAGTACCGATACGCCCGAATGTCTTTCTCGCGAAAGTCCCAAACCGCGAATAACCCCTGGCTGATTTTTCGGAAAGCCTTGCATTGGCAAGTATCGTTGGGATCTGTTTTTTTTCACAGATAGCCAAAAGATTTGGCCAAATCTCCGTCTCCATCATGACCAGCAGACAAGGATTGGTTCTTCTTAGAAAAACATTAATGGAAAATGGGAGATCGTAGGGAAAATAGGCGTGGTAAACCGATTCGCCAAACAGCTTTTTGACCCTGTCAGAGCCCGTTGGTGTGGTTGTAGTGATTACAATCGGCACATCCGGATATCGCTCCTGCAGTTGGCGCACCATTGGTTCGGCTGCCTGGGCCTCGCCCACCGAAACCGAGTGAATCCAAATACTATTCTTCACGTCAATTGCATCGTAATATCCCAGGCGCTCTTTCCACCTCTTCAGATAAGCTGGCGAGCGCACGCCACGCAACAACAGGCGTAAAAGAAAAAACGGCAGACTTATCAGAAGAATGAAGGAGTAGATAAAATGCATATTGCTCAACAATGCAAAAGGGAAAGCTCACTAGTCACGGTAGATTACCAGCTTCCAGCAAGCATCTGAATATTTAGATTAACCAGGTCACATCAACCGCTCGCCGTGGTTTTAATGCATTCGAGCAAAAAAAACAGTTTCCGAACCTGCTGACGCAGGCATGAAGAAATACCCTTCCGGCGGGAAGATGGATTATACGGTATCCGATACGGACAGGATGCCTTCATGAACTGAAAGCGATTCTACCAACAACGCGTTGAATACAGATCACACCGGCAGCATCAGCATGGAATGCAGGAACTGGCGCCACGAGGCCCGCGCCAAATTACAGAACCGCTATTACGCCTCAATGCGGAAGAAAGATGCCCGGTTCATATCAAGGTACATGCAACAAGCGGAGCAGATGGTTGAGAAGATGTGAGAAATCAATATCTATGTTTTCAGGTAGACGATATCCGCGCCTTTTACCTCAGCCTTGGTTTCGGTCTCTACTTCATATTCCGGGACAAGCTGACCCAACAGATCAGCCAGTTTTTCATTGTCCATCGAGTCGCACGCCGTGTTTAAGTCATCAATTTTCTGGCCCAGCCAATCCCAGTCCACATGCCTGAACTTGGCAAGAAAAACCTTTTCATGAATCGTCCTCTCCAATTCCTCCTTTTCATGAAAAAGCTCTTCAAACAACTTCTCTCCAGCCCTTAAACCCGTGTAAACAATATCTATGTCCCGCCCAGGCTCCTTTCCGGAAAGTCGTATCATCTGCTCAGCAAGATAGTTGATTTTAACTGGCTCCCCCATATCCAGAACGAATATCTCACCACCCTTACCTATTACAACAGTCTGCAGAATCAACTGACACGCTTCGGAAATTGTCATAAAAAACCTTTCCATTCGCGGATCAGTCACGGTAACGGGACCGCCTGCAGCTATCTGCTTGTGAAAAAGCGGGATCACGCTTCCGGCGGAACCAAGAACATTACCAAAGCGAACTGTAATGTAATTCGTTTCAGATCTGACATTCAGGTTTTGGCAAAAAATTTCCGCTGCACGCTTACTCGCACCCATAATATTGGCCGGGTTGACCGCCTTGTCCGTCGACATCAGGACAAATTGGTCCACTCCAAACCTATCTGAGGCCTCTGCAACATACTGGGTTCCCAATACATTGTTTTTTAAAGCTTGACGAATTTGTGACTCAAGCATCGGTACATGCTTGTAGGCAGCCGCATGAAAAACAACCTGGGGCTTATATGTCTCAAAAACCTTATTTATGAACGACCTATCTGTCACATCTCCCAGTTGATAACAAACATCGAGATGTGGATACTGCCGCTTCAGATCCATTTCGATCAAATAAAGATTGAATTCACTGGCGTCCACCAGGATCAGCCTGCTTGGCTCAAGTTTTGAGATTTGCCTGCACAGCTCGGAGCCGATTGATCCACCACTTCCAGTTACCAGAACACTCTTGCCCGAGAGGTTTGCGTGAATGACAGGCCAGTCTAACGCGACCTGCTTCCGTCCGAGTAGATCATCGATACAGACCTCCCGTAGCTCATTGATTCTGACACTTCCGGACACCAGGTCCCTCAACTCGGGCACTGATCTGAAAGGCACCCCTGAATTCTCACACTGCTCCACAATTTGCTGCATCTGCCTGGAATCTGCAGATGGGACCGCGAGCATAATCAAGTCAATTTCAAACCTGTCGACAATCACTGGAATTTCTGAGCTCTTGCCCACAACCGGCACACCATGAATATCTCTTCCCAGGATCCTCGGCTTGTCGTCGACAAAGGCAATCGGAAGATAGGACTCTCCTTTGGTGTTTTTGAGCAGATCCCGGACCAGCATCTCCCCGGCCACACCTGCACCTACTATAAGGACCCGCTTGCCTGCACGAAGGTAGATATGGCGGTCTTTCAGCCATCGGTACAAAAGACGCGCCCCCCCCAGGAGCACTAGAAGAAAAAGAGCATATAAGACCGGCACAGCCCTGGGCAGACCGTCTCCTCTGCTCAAAAGGAACAGCAGCGTTGTACTAACGAGAACCCCAAAAATCACTGCCTTTATTATGCGGAAAATATCTGGCAGCGAGGCAAAGCGCCAAATCCCCCGGTATAAGCCAAAAAGGACAAAAGCAGTCAGCTGAACAGGCAAAACCACCAGCAGGGCCTCGGCACCATCACGATACCCTTCGAGGGTCGGCGACTCGAGATTAAACCTGAACCAGTACGCCAAGGCCCATGCGACCGGGACCATGAGCAGGTCATGGATAAGTGCGGCCTCCCTTGAGCGGATTTTCACCATATCTTAAGCGTTCATTTCGAATAAATGGCAGGAAGTGATATCAGTGTGATACTCCCTCTCGATGAAGCACCTTTAATGCTGTCAGCCAAAGTATATACAGATCGAACCGAAAAGACCTACGGCGTAGATACTCTACATCCAGTTTCACCTTCTCAGGAATGGGCAATTCATCTCGTCCGTTCACCTGGGCCCACCCGGTAAGCCCAGGCACGAGTTCATGTACACCATATTCAGTTCGCAAAGCGATTAGATCGTCCTGATTGTACAGTGCAGGCCTTGGACCAACAAAACTCATATCTCCATGCATGATACTCCATATCTGCGGCAATTCATCGAGGCTTGTTCGTCGCAGAAAAGAGCCGACTGGCGTTACATAAGCATCCGCATCCTCCAATAGATGAGTTGCGAAAGCAGGCGTATCAACATGCATGGTTCTGAACTTAGGCATACTGAAGATATTATTGTGTCGACCAACCCTATCCGACCAGTAAAGGGCGGGGCCTTTGGATGTCAGCCGCACAAGCAGCGCCAGAATGATCATGGGAACGATGAAGAGAGCCCCCACACTTATCGCCAATAACAGGTCGAACAGCCGCTTCAAAATCAACTCATTCCGCCTTGGACATGAAATGCCCCGGTAATGTCTTGTTTCCCTCCAGCCTGAGAAACTGCCTTGGCAAATGCAAACGGGTGATAGACCAAAGGCGCATCCCGCTACCACCGGCAAGAATCACCGCTTTCCCCGGATTGGTCACTCGTCCTATATCTGTGCCCGTCATTTTCTCTTCCCTCACCCAGGCTGCCGGATAAACTATGGCATATCCCTAATGCGGGAATCATGATCTTCTACCAATACCCCGATATAAGACACCCTGATTGATTACCCTCTCAGCATCAAGACAGTTACGACCATCTATTACCACCTCGATTCCGTGCTTCCGTAAATCTTGCTCATGCAGTTCGGAAACCACATCATCGTGATCAGTAACAATTAAAATCGCCTTTGCACCCGAAAGGGCTGATACTAGCGAGGAGACCGTGTTTTCACTCTCAACCCAACTGTCATAGACAGCAAGGACTGCGCCTTTCTTCTCCAGCAACTCGCGTACTCCATAAAATGGAGACTCGCGCAGGTCGTCCACGTTTCGTTTATAAGCCACTCCCAGCAAGGCGACCCTGGTGCCTTTGACAGGATATCCTCGGTCATTCAGTGCATCCTGAAGAAGAGAGACCGTGTAACCCGGCATGCCATTATTGGTCATCCTCGACAGTTGTATTATCTCGGGCATATAACCAGCTTTCTTAGAGGCCGTTTTTAGCCATTCCGGGTCCACAGCGATGCAGTGACCCCCAACACCAACACCGGGGAAGAAAGGACCTTTACCGAAAGGTTTGGTTGCCATGCCATCAATGATATCCACCACATCCAGGTCCAGAACATCACTGATTTTCGCCAATTCATTCACGAATGCAATATTCACATCCCGGACGGTATTCTCCATTGCCTTAACTGCTTCGGCATCCCGGATCGAGCGCATCATGGTCACGCTCCCAAGTGGAATCTGCTTAACTGAATAGCCATCCGGCACAAGGGCGAATTTCGGCCTGAGGTTCTTTCTTATCTCGCGGACATCGAATAACTGGCCACCCAATATCGAGGCATAAAACTCGGCTGCCTGCCTTGCGCCGCTTTCAGTTATAGCGCCGACCACTCTCGGAATGTTCTCCGTCGTCCAAAACAGATCGCCCAGATTGACACGCTCAGGGCAATGGGCAAGCTGGAAATCTGTTCCAGCCTTCATACCTGTACCCTGCTCGAGAATCGGGAGCACAATCTGCTCGCAGGTACCCGGGAAAACCGTCGATTCAATGACAATCAAATCCCCCCTTTTGACATAAGGGGAAATACTTTCAAGAGCACCGATCAAAGGCTGAAGGTTCGGCTCCCGATCACCATCCACCGGGGTCGATACACATATAAGAAATATCTCGCAACCGGCTATTTCTTCAATAACAGCTGTCGGATAAAAGTTACCTGAGCTATTGGCTTCGGCCAGGAGCCTTTCCACGGCAGCATCCTTGATGTGGCTATCCCCGGAAGCTAGAACATCGACAACTTCACGCCGGGATTCCAGCCCGACAACGGAAAAGCCTTTTTTCGCGCACAGTGCCGCAAGTGGCAAGCCCACATAGCCCAACCCGATAACCGCAATTTTTTTCATATCCAATTTCGTCTTTATTGAATGGATAATAGAAGCTGTTGTCGCCTGCGCGAGGCGTCAGCACCCTGCACCGGGATTTTACCAGCCACAGGAGCGCTGTGCGCGCTACGTTTTCACAAATCTCCCCCTGCAAACCATCATGCGGCCATCCAAACCAACCAGGATCTATTAATAATTTCTATAGCAACATCACCGGGTCACGCCAACCCATAAACACCAACTTGGCAACCTACTATGGTCTTAGTACGATAACCGGTCTAAACGGCTCGCCAATCGCTTCAAACACCCTGACAACAAGCACCCCTACAGCCCTAGCCAGCATATATGGAATCATACAACCAATACCGACGCCTGCTTCACTATGTGAAGCCCCACAAGATCATCTTCGCTGTATCCATCATCGCAACCGTGGTTTTAGCGACCACGGAGCCCGTAGTTGCGGCACTGATGAAACCACTTCTTGATGGAAGCTTCGTGGACAAGGACCCCACGATGATAGTCCTCATGCCACTCCTGCTGGTGACTCTTTTCGTAGTCAGGGGCATAGCCGGCTTTATCAGCGGCACGGCCATGGAGCGTGTTGCAACTCACGTGGTCTACGATCTGCGCCGCCAAATGATCGATCGCCTGCTGACTCTGCCTTCGAGTTACTATGACAACAACAGCGCAGGCGTTACTTTGTCCAAGATCACATTTGACGTGGAACAACTGACAGGCGCCGCCACAAAAGTACTCGTCGTCCTGGTAAGAGACACCATCGCAATCGCCGGTCTCCTGGGATGGGCCATCTACCTGAACTGGAAACTGGCCCCCATTGCTCTAGCCCTGGTTCCGATCGTTGTTCTGCTGGTGAGGTTAATCAGCACGCGGCTTCGCCGCATCAGCCGTACCCTGCAACAATACATGGGGGAGATGACCCATGTCCTTGAAGAGGTCATCAAGGGCAATCGAATCGTAAAACTGTTTGGTGGCCAGGAGTACGAAAAAAAGCGTCTACAAAACTCCGCCAACAAGGTCAGGCAATACAGGGTTAAAAACCTTACGGTCAGCACCGCCAATGTCCAGGTCATCCAGATATTTGCAGTCACAGGCCTCGCACTGATGGCTTACCTGGCAGCAAAAATGGATTTCACGGTCGGTGAATTCATGTCATTTTTCACGGCAATCGCGCTCACTCTTTCACCCCTTAAGCGCCTTACGGCCATTAACTCCGACCTTCAGAGGGGACTCGCGGCTGCAGACACTGTTTTCGCCCTGCTTGACCAGCCACCAGAACACGATGCGGGTCAGAAAAGGCTGTCAGCCGAGAAAATCGCCGGGCACCTCTCTATCCGCAGTGTTGGATTCTCCTACCCGAATCATGATGAAACTGTTCTCAGCGACATTTCCATAGCCATTCATCCAGGAGAAAATATCGCCCTGGTTGGCCCATCAGGGAGTGGAAAGACATCTCTCACGAACCTGCTACCCAGGTTCTATACACCGTCTCAGGGCGAGATACTCCTGGAAGGCACTGATATCCAGAAACTGCCCCTGAACGAGTTGCGCTCCCATATCTCCCTTGTTTCCCAGGATGTCGTTCTTTTCAACGACAGTATTCGAGCGAACATTGCATATGGCGCAGCGGCAAGCGCTAATGAGAGCAACATTGTAGATGCTGCTCGCGCAGCAAATGCACTTGAATTCATTGAGCAGATGCCGGAGGGAATGGATACGATCATCGGTGACAACGGTGTACGACTTTCTGGAGGACAGCGACAGCGGATTGCAATCGCCAGGGCGCTACTTAAAGACGCACCAGTACTCATCCTGGACGAAGCGACATCTGCCCTGGATACCGAATCTGAACAGCTCATTCAGGAAGCCATGGACCGGCTCAGAAAAGGCCGCACCACGATTATTATCGCCCATCGTCTGTCCACCATTGAGCATGCAGACAAGATCATAGTCCTGGACAAGGGCGCCATTGTGGAGAGCGGAACCCACCTGGAACTGCTTAAACAAGATGGACTCTATAGCAAGCTTTACCAAATCCAGTTTGCTGAGCAGGAATAAATCTGGTTATATCCAAAAATGACTACCCAAAATACTGGCGGAAAAAAATCCTTCCTCGGCCCCCAATTCTGGCCCACATGGGCGGGATTGGCACTGTTAAAATTCATCCACCTTCTTCCCCATCCCGCGAGACTGTGGTCCGGACGCCTGCTGGGCCGCATCATAAAATTGCTTCAAAGACGCAGACTGAAGATTGCGCGCCGGAACATTGAACTCTGCTTCCCGTTAAAAACTGAGCTGGAACGCGAAAAAATGGTTTCAAAAAATTATGAGTATCTCGGCATTAGCCTGGTTGAAGGGGCGATGAGTTGGTGGAGTTCACCCAAGGAAATATTGGCACATGTTGAATTTCAAGGTAGCCAACACCTCAGACAGGCACTCGATACCGGCAGAGGCGTCATTCTACTCTCTGCCCACATGACATCTCTTGAACTCGGGGCCCATGCGATAGGGCTGGAATTCGGCATGGCCATCATGTACCGACCACTCAAGAATCCGGTTATGGACAAGCTGATAAGAGAATCCAGAGAGAAGCATTCGGATTCAGTATTCCCAAGAAACGATACACGCGCAATGATCAGGGCACTCAAGCAGGGCAAGGCAGTGTTTTATGGATTTGACCAGGATTACGGCGCCAAGCATAGTATATTCACACCCTTCTTCGGGGTAGATGCGGCAACAATAACCGCAACTACACGCTTTGCCAAGGCAACAGGCGCTATTGTTGTACCCTATTTCCCATATCAACTTGAATCCGGCAGGTATCGTGTCGATATACTGCAACCATTGTATAATTTCCCAGGAGAAAGTATCGAAGCCGATAACCGGCGCCTGAACGAGATACTTGAATCAGCAATACTCAAAGCGCCCGAGCAGTATCTCTGGATACACAGACGCTTCAAGACAAGGCCGGAAGGCGAAATGCCCGTCTACTGATTTTCAACTATTGTAAACAGTCATCCTCTATCAAGTATTGGCAGATAAATGCATAGTGACGATAAACATGTTCCACTCTCTGTGTTTTATATTGTAAAGAATGCAGATTACAAACTCGAAGAATCACTTAAAAGTGTTTCATGGGCAGATGAGATCGTGATCGTTGATTCCGGAAGTACCGATAGATCTGTTCAAATAGCTGAGCAGTGTGGCGCAAAAGTGATACATCATGAATGGGAAGGTTATGGCCGTCAAAAGCGTTTTGCCGAAGACCAATGCTCTAACCCATGGGTTCTGAATCTTGATGGTGATGAAGTTCTTTCGAAAGAACTCCAGCATGAAATCAAAAACCTCTCATTGCATAACGACGACATCGCATTCAACATGCGCTGGAGAGACTTCTGGTTCACGAGGATGGGCCACAGCAAGCAGAGAGCAAAGCGTAGGGTACGCCTGTACGATCGCACCAAGGTCAGATTCAGAGACCACCCTTCCCATGATTCCGTAGTAGTGGACAAGGCACTTGTGAAAAAGCTGGACGGCTTTGTCATTCACTATCCTTTTGCATCTTTGAGCCATGCTACCGAAAAAATAAACAGTTACACGGATATGACCTCAAGCATTCGGGCAAAGCCACCAACTACGCTTGAGCTCTTGACGGTTTTTCCAATGACTTTTTTCAAAGCATATATATTCAGACGATATTTCCTTTGCGGAATGGATGGCTTGGTATTATCCGTTGTATACGCATACCAGCGATTCTTGCGATTAGCAAAAACGTGGGAGCGTTTTGCCAAAGAGAAACAGACTGAAAATACTGCCTGAAAACAAGTAACGATATAAACATATGACCGCACTGAAGACATTCGGAAAACAGCTTGAAAAAGTGATCAGGGAAATAAAGCTCTCTCCAAGATTACTACTCAAATACGGATCTTTTTCCCTGAAACTGTAACAATTCCAGAGGGGGGCATTGAAATATGCATAAACCCCAGAGATTACCGTGCCAGAAAAAAGATTTTATTCGACTTCCTGAGAAATCGACACGCAAGGAACCGCCGCTTCTGGATCGACTTCGTTGACAATAATAAACCGAGCTTGGCACTGGACATAGGCGTCAACTACGGGGAATGCTTCCTCTCTACCATCTATAGCCCAGAGACCAAAATCCTTGCCATAGAGGCCAACCCTTATCTCGTACCTTACTTAAACAAGAGCATTCATGCTCACCCATCCAGAAACCAAATGTCAGTTATCAATGCGCTTGCTACCGACACTCCTCAAGAACATACTGAATTCTTTATAAATAATGATTGGAGTGGCGGCTCAACCGCAATAGAATCAATCGCGCAGGACGACTCATCAAATACAGAACGCGTAGGCACAAAGTCCATCAGGATTGACAATCTCGTTACCGACAATGACATCAACACCTCATGCATCGTCTTCAAACTCGATGTTGAAGGCTGAATCGCCCCGGGTTTGTCGGAGGGTCTACTGCTTGAGAGGATAGGCCTTATGACTAGAGGAAGAAGATATTCCCCAGAGTACCGGGAAAGAGCGGTCCGCATGTTACAGGAACAGCAGGATCAGCACAGTTCACAATGGGCAGCGATTCAATCGATTTCTGCCAAGGTAGGCTGT
>NZ_MPRJ01000041.1 GCF_002020805.1 Solemya velesiana gill symbiont
CCAAAGCTGACCACTGCATTGCTGGACCGGCTGACCCATCACTGCCACATTATTGAAACCGGTAATGATAGTTACCGCTTCAGGCACTCAACTTCACAATATTGATAACGCATTGTATTAATAGAAGAACAATGGGTCATAATGGTAACAGGCTGTGCGCCCCTCCTTTCGGGCGGCCAGGGCGGCCAGGCAGCACACCCCGGATCGGTCGAAGGGTGCCTGAGAGCGCCAGTTCGCCCAGGAACTCGTAACGGCCGAGTGCTTCCACGGGTAGCTGTCCGGATGCTGCCAGGATACCTATGGCAATGGCCAGGTCGAATCGCCCCCCCCTCTCTCTTTCGGAAGATCTGCCGGTGCCAGGTTTATGGTGATGCGGCGGGCAGGAAATTCGAAGCGTGAGTTGAGCAGTGCGCCTCTGACGCGGTCTTTGCTCTCACGCACTGCCAACTCCGGAAGGCTGACGATGGAGAGAGCTGGCAGGCCGTTAGCCAGGTGTACTTCGACAACGACGGATAGGGCATTAATTCCTGATTGTGCGCGGCTGTGTACAACGGCGAGAGACATCTGCACCTTCCTTGGTGTTGGTTTAGGGGTTAGTCGTTGTCCTGGTTTTTTTCCAGCTCGGCGACCTGGCGCTCCAGGGCTTCAAGCTTTTCACGGGTGCGGGCCAATACTGCACTCTGCACATCGAACTCTTCCCGTGTCACCAGTTCCAGGTGAGAGAGCCCTGCTTCCAGGGTGCTTCTGAAGTTGCGTTGCAGATCGTCCTGCAGGAACTGCAGGCCGGTGGGGACGCTGCCGGCCATACGCTTGGCCAGGTCATCTAACAGTTTCGGATCAATCATGATGGGCAAGATAGCGGCGGGACGCGCTTATGTCCAGCTGTGTTCCATTGGCAGGTGCACCAAAAATGCACCAATTGAGTGCATTTTTGGTGCAGGACAAAGCTGGTGCACTTCGGTTGGTGCATCAGGATTTTGTGATAAACGGGTGGAAATATCATAACCATCTGTATTTAATGAAAAATATGTCTTTGGCGCGGGATTTGCAAACCAGGGGCAGTGAGCTGAATTGTTTACGACCGCACATGTGTGCAAACAGAAACGAGAGCGTGGAAGGGTCCGGCGTGATCACTTCCCTGACTAGGAGAAAACGTAATGAAAATGGTTGCAGCAGTCATCAAGCCCTTCAAGCTCGACGATGTCCGCGAAGCACTGTCAGAAATCGGTGTTTCCGGAATCACCGTGGTTGAGGTCAAGGGCTTTGGACGGCAGAAAGGTCACACCGAGCTCTATCGTGGAGCTGAATACGTGGTGGACTTTCTGCCAAAGATCAAGGTTGAGATCGCGGTGGACGACACCCGGGTTGATCAAGCGATCGAGGCAGTCAGCGGCGCCGCACAGACCGGCAAGATTGGCGACGGAAAGATTTTTGTCTATGACCTCACCCAGGTGGTACGTATCCGCACGGGCGAGACCGGCATCGAAGCGCTCTGAGCGTGTAACTGAAACCTTACCTGGAGGTAACTATCGTGGAAGATTTAACGCAGTTGAGTTATGCGCTCGATACCTTTTATTTTCTGGTATCCGGCGCGCTTGTAATGTGGATGGCAGCGGGTTTTGCCATGCTCGAGGCCGGTCTGGTCCGTGCGAAGAACACCGCTGAAATTCTTACCAAGAACGTATCCCTGTTCGCTATTGCATGCATCATGTATATGCTGATGGGCTACAACATCATGTATCCCGGTGATGCTGTAAGCAGCATCTGGCCTGGTATCTCCTTCCTGCTGGGTGGCGACAATACCGTTGAAGCCGTTCTGGCCGGTGGTGACGATGCGCCTTACTACTCTGGCATGGCAGATTTCTTCTTCCAGGTCGTGTTCGTGGCTACCGCCATGTCCATCGTCTCTGGTGCCGTGGCTGAGCGTATGAAGCTGTGGAGCTTCCTGGTCTTCGCTGTTTTCATGACCGGTCTGATCTACCCGATCCAGGGCTACTGGAAGTGGGGTGGTGGTTTCCTCGACGCCATGGGCTTCCAGGACTTCGCCGGTTCCGGTGTGGTTCACCTCTGTGGTGCCGCAGCGGCCCTCGCCGGTGTGATCCTGTTGGGCGCACGTAAAGGCAAGTACGGTCCCAATGGTGAAGTACGCGCTATCCCTGGTGCCAACATGCCGCTGGCTACCCTGGGTATGTTCATCCTCTGGTTGGGCTGGTTCGGCTTCAACGGTGGTTCCGAGTTGAAGATCTCCGATGTGGGTGAGGCCAATGCTGTTGCCATGGTGTTCGTCAACACCAACATGGCGGCTGCCGGTGGTGTGATTGCCGCCCTGCTGACTGCCCGTCTGGTGTTCGGCAAGGCTGATCTGACCATGGCCCTGAACGGTGCCCTCGCTGGCCTGGTTGCCATCACCGCTGAGCCTCTTGCTCCCAGTGCACTTTGGGCAACCATTGTCGGTGTGATCGGCGGCATCATCGTGGTTTTCTCCATCATTACCATGGATAAGCTGAAGATCGATGATCCGGTTGGTGCCATCTCCGTACACGGTGTGGTCGGTATGTGGGGTCTGCTGGCAGTACCCTTCTCCAACGGCGACGCTACCTTCGGCACACAGATCACCGGCCTGGTCGTGATCCTGGCCTGGACCTTCGCTGCGAGCTTCATCGTCTGGCTGGTAATCAAGGCTGTGATGGGGATCCGCGTATCCGAAGAAGAGGAGTACGAGGGTGTGGATATCGGCGAGTGTGGCCTGGAGGCCTATCCCGAGTTCACCGGCTCACGTGGTTCCGGTGCATAGCACATCACATTGATGTAAGAACGAAACGGGCGCTTCGGCGCCCGTTTTTATGTACAGGATGTACGGACAGGAAATTGCTCCATGCATTTCCTGCACTTCCGCCATCCATGGCGGTCGTATGCCGCGGGCGAATGGATGTGATTGTTGCCGATTCTCCGTAGAATCTCTTGGTAAAATTACAGTACGGAATGGAATGACGGATAACAGCAGCAAACCGGAGTGCCCTGTAGGCGAGGAGATATGTGGCCACATCGATGGATTGTCGGTGTTGCGCAGCCGTATCGATGAACTCTCCAGGCTGGTGCATACCGATACATTGACCGGCCTGTTTAATTTCCGTCACTTTTCCATGGTCCTCGAGCAGGAGTTGGAGCGTACCCGCCGCAGCGGCCGGCCCACCTCCCTGGTGATGATGGATCTGGATCACTTCAAACAGGTGAGCGACCGCTGGGGCCATGAGTCCGGTAATCGGGTGTTGCGCCAGTCCGGTGAGCTCATCACCCAGGTATTGCGTCGAGTGGACATACCCTGCCGTTGTGGTGGTGAGGAGTTTGCATTGATTCTTCCCGGCACTCCCCTGGCAAGGGCTGTCCACGTGGCAGAGCGGCTTCGTATAAGCCTGTCTGAGACCCCTGTTGCACTCGATGGTTGTGAATTACAGGTTACCGCCAGCTTTGGAGTCAATGTGTATCTGCGGCATTCAACAATCACCCCCGCCCAGTTTGTCGAAGAGACCGACGCATTTCTCTACCAGGCCAAGGCGCAGGGCAGGGACCGGGTCTGCCATCCCGATTTCGAGAGCGTCAAGCCCAAAGGTCAGGTTGGGCGGAGCGAAAAAGATGCGCTTCTGGGGGATTAACCAACGATTGAGCTTGGTTTTCCTGTGAAATCACAATAGCTACAATGCGCGTGGTAGAGTATTCCGGTTAATATTCACTACTGCTCGAATATCCAAGTCTCGGTCGTATAGGGCCACCTCTCTCAAGGAAAGGAGTGTATGAGGTCCAGGATTCCTCAGGCTCAGGTCGACAGTTCTCATGCCGTTGAGATTACGGAGCGTGTCTGGTGGGTGGGGTATACTATTCCGGATGACCATTTCCAGAGTCATGCATACCTGATTGAGCAGGGAGACCAATCGGTACTGATCGATCCCGGTTCGCCGATTACATT
The DNA here is from genome assembly GCF_002020805.1 of Solemya velesiana gill symbiont. Classification (GTDB taxonomy): domain Bacteria; phylum Pseudomonadota; class Gammaproteobacteria; order Chromatiales; family Chromatiaceae; genus Sedimenticola_A. Next base: position 3,965 of record NZ_MPRJ01000041.1, read on the forward strand.
CGATCAAACCCTGCGCAAAATAGAAGAGATCATCCCGTTTTCGCACATCCGCTACTTTGTCTGTCATCACCAGGATCCCGATATCACCGCTGCGCTACCAGAAATAGACGCGCGGCTAGAGCGTGAATATGCGGTCGTGGTGACCCATGGCCGGGCGGCAGTATTGATCAAGCACTATGGATTGGACATTCCTTTCTGGCATATCGAGGAGTTGGACATTCCTTTCTGGCATATCGAGGAGAACGAGTGGTCTCTGCAGCTCGAAGACCGGGAGCTGCGTTTTGTTTTTACGCCCTATGCCCACTTTGCAGGTGCTTTCTGTATATTCGACAACATCTCTAAAGTGCTTTTTTCCAGCGACCTGTTTGGCGGGATAAACGAAGAGTTCGAACTGTTTGCGGAGAGTGAATCCTATGCGGAATCGATGCGACTCTTTCATGAACACTACATTCCCAGCAGGGAGGTAATGGGGTTTGCCCTGACCCGAATTCAGGAGTATCCGATCGAAACCATTGCTCCCCAGCACGGCAGTATCATTCGAGGAGGGTTGGTGGAGTATTGCATCAACACATTGAGGAAAATGGACTGTGGTCTCTATCTCCTGGCCAGGGGAAGTACGGATATCGAGCGCTTGTCGATGTTCAATGCCACCTTGAGGGATATCTCTTCCACCATGATCGTCTCCAGGGACTTCAAGGAGATCGCGGAAAACATGCTGGAAATCGCCAAGCGTATACTCCCTGCAACACGCCTTGAGTTTCACGCGCAACTCGATGGCGACCAGGTTTGGCATCTCGCGCCGGACAGTCACTACAGGGGGTCACTGAAAGAGCCGCCGTGGTTCGTATCTCGGATGTTCGGCATTAATCGTGATGAATGGTTGAATCTCTACAGTGGCAGTTTCGATCTGCTGGATATCAACGAGAGGGAGCATGCCGACAGGCACGGCATGCTGTTGCCTCTGTTCAAGCCAGAGGATGACTGGGTCTTCGGCGTTGCCGTGATCTATCTGGGAAGGCCCGTGATGCCAAACAAGGAGATCGAACGGATAATTGAGCAGATGGTGTCTGCGCTGCAGGTCGCCGTTGAGCGGGAGACGGTCTATCGTAGTGTCGACCTGGAGCGGCAGGTGCTTTATGAACGCTCTATTCGTGACCCCCTGACAGGCCTGTTCAACAGGCTGTACATGGAGGATACCCTTCACCGGTTGCTGGAGATCCACGATAGGAGTGACAGTACCCCAATCGCGTTGGCCCTTATCGACCTGGATCATTTCAAGCAGGTCAATGACAGCTATGGGCATGTGCAGGGGGATCATGTACTGGTGCGTGTAGCGGAGACCATACGTTCCCCTGCCCGTGCCGGGGATCTTCCGGTACGCCTGGGTGGAGAGGAGTTTGGGTTGTTCGTGGTTGGCGAGCCTGCACTTGATATTATTGGCATTGCTGAGCGGATGCGTCAGCAGATCGGGGATATGTCCTATGCGGAGCCGCTCCATGAGCTACAGGTGACGGTGAGCGTGGGAACGGCAATTCGACAACAGGGGGAGGGTCTCAATAAGTTTATCGATTGTACCGACCGGGCCTTGTACAGCGCGAAGAATGAAGGTCGAAACCAGGAGTGGATTGCCGACGGAACGAGAACAGATCCTCAAGGGAAGTTCGGATTCGAATGAGGATGGCATGAGAGCACTTGTTTACAGATATATGCGTTCGGCCATTGGCTTGGCATGTTGTTCGTTTTTTTATCGTCGCCCAGGTATCAGCGGGTGTCTATCGATGGGTGGATGAGAACGGGCGGGTGCATTTTGATGATCGTCCGCCAGTGAGCGAGGCCCAGGAGGTGGATATCCGTGAGCAGACGCCGGCCTCTCAGTCCGGGCGTGATGAAGCGGCTATTAATGCAGATCGCAAACAGAAGCGGCAGCTGAAAAGAAGGCGCGCGCTACACGTTGTGCCTATGCCAGGGATATCCTGAAAAATTACGAACAGTCGGCACTCTATGAGCCGATGGTTGACGGCAGCCGTCGCTTTCTTTCCAACAGTGAGCGGGAAAAAGAGATCGAGAATGCCAGGCGGGCAGTCAAGCACCGGTGCAACTGATTGTTGCTTTCTCATGCCTGTATGAGTCGGGGAAGTATGGGTTTGTCTCATAGGTCTGATCGCTGACCCTATCTGTCTTCCCGTACGGGGCCGATAACTCTTTTCCTGGGCCACACAAATCGAACATAATGCGCCCCTGGCAGTTCATCTATCTACACAGGGCCCTCGATGAAAGCAGATATCCAGCCGGTCATGCAGGACTACGGCATTAGCCGTTGGGGTGGTGGCTATTTCGGGATCAATCCCGATGGTCATGTGACGGTTCGCCCTGATCGCAAGGGAGATGCCCAGATCGATCTCTACCAACTGGCCAGCGAGGTGCGCCAGAGCGGCCTCAGCCTGCCCGTGCTGGTGCGGTTTACCGATATCCTGCATGATCGTGTTGCTGCGCTTTGCAGCAGTTTTTCCGAGGCCTTTGAAGAGTTCTCCTACCAGGGGCGATATACCGCTGTATATCCCGTCAAGGTGAATCAGCAACGCAGCGTGGTGGAAGAGATCCTTGCAAAGGGGAGGGGCTGCGTGGGGCTTGAAGCCGGCAGCAAGCCGGAGTTGATGGCCGTGCTGGGGCAGTCTCTTCCAGGCGGTGTAATAGTCTGCAACGGTTACAAGGACCGAGAGTATGTCCGGCTCGCCCTGATTGGCCTGCGGCTGGGGCATCGCGTCTATATCGTAATTGAAAAGCTCTCCGAGCTGGCCATGGTGCTCCAGGAGTCCAGGGATTTGGGCGTGGAACCGCTGCTGGGGGTAAGAATCAGGGTATCGGTTGCTGCAGTTGGTAATTGGCAGGACAGCGGGGGAGAGAAGGCCAAGTTCGGTCTCACGGCCGGCCAGTTGCTGGCGCTCGTGGAGCAGTTGAAATCAGAGGATAAGCTTGACCGGCTCCAACTGCTTCATTCACACATTGGCTCCCAGATACCCAACCTGCGGGATATTCGCCAGTGCATGGATGAAGTGGCCCGTTTCTACGGAGAACTGCGGCTGCTCGGCGCCGATATCCAGGTGGTTGATGTTGGCGGGGGGCTGGGTGTCGATTACGAGGGTACGGCCACCCGCCATTTCTGCTCCATGAACTATGGTCCAGGGGCTTACGCCAGGGAAGTGGTCAAGGCCCTGAGTCGCATTTGTGACGAACAGGCCTTGCCCTGCCCGGATATTTTCAGTGAATCCGGCCGTGCGCTGACAGCGCACCATGCCATGCTGATGGTCAATGTCATCGATTTCGAGCTGGCTCCAGCGGGTATCGATGAGATCGAACTGGACGCCGATGTACCTGAGGTGCTCAACACCATGAAGCACCAGCTCGAGACGGCAGCCATCCATTCGCCCTCCGAGGTATACCAGGAGGCGGAGCACGGTCTCGGGGAGGCGAGGGAGCTTTTCCATCACGGTGAACTCTCCCTGGAGCAGCGCTCCATGGTCGAGGGGCTGTTCTACGGAGTATGCCGCAAACTGATACCGCGTTTGCGTGCGGAGTCCCGCCGCGACCGGGAACTGCTCGATACCCTGAGGGAGAAGCTGGCGGACCGACTGTTCATGAATTTCTCCCTCTTCCAATCGTTGCCGGATGTCTGGGCCATTGACCAGATTTTTCCCGTGATGCCCCTGCACCGCCTGAATGAACAGCCGATGCGTAGTGGTGTTCTGCATGATCTTACCTGTGACTCGGATGGCTATATCGGCCAATACGTGGACCGCGATGGTATCGAGTCCACCCTTCCTGTACATGAACTAACGCCGGGAGAGCCTTACCTGATGGGTATTTTTCTGGTCGGCGCATACCAGGAGATTCTCGGCGACATGCACAACCTGTTTGGGGATGCCGATGCGGTGAATCTTGAACTCGACGGCAAGGGGGGATATCGACTTACCCAGTCGGAAAGAGGTGACTCGGTTGATGAACTGCTGCGCTATGTGCATTTCGCACCGGAGCGGCTGCTGGCGAACTACAAGCGCAAGCTGGCGGATGCGGGTGTTGGCCGGGATGAGTCACAGGCACTGTTTCGCGAACTGGAGGCCGGTCTGCACGGTTACACCTATTTCGAAGATTAGGCGTTGTCTCATCACTCCTGCTGTTTTGATGAAGTGATGTTTGAAGGCGATGTGTGCCAGAACTCCTGGCGGATCATCTCGATCACCTCTTTTCCACTAACGGGTTTACTCAGCAGGTAGCCCTGCATTTCGTCGCAATTCTCCTTGCGCAGAAACTCCATCTGTTGTTTGTTCTCCACGCCCTCTGCTAGTACCCGGAGATTCAAACTGTGCCCAAGGGCAACGATAGCGCAGCAGATGGCGGCGTCATTGCTGCTGCCAGGAATGTCGTCAATGAAGGATTTATCGATCTTGAGTCGATCGATGGGGAACTTTTTCAAGTAGTTCAGGGATGAATAACCGGTACCGAAATCATCAACCGCGATCTGCAAACCAAGAGCGGAGAGTTCCTGTAGTGCCATCTCCATGAATTCGGCGTTTTCCATCAGGCTGGACTCGGTGATCTCCAGTTCCAGGCTGTTGTGCTCGATGCGGGTGCTTTCGATGATTTGTGCGACTTTATCGATAAAGTCACGCTGTTTCAGTTGTATGGAGGAGACATTGACCGCAAGGGTCAGGCCTTTGATGCCTGCCTGTTCCCAGGTTTCCAGTTGCTGACATGCGTTGTGGAGAGACTGCAGTCCCAGCTTGTGTATCAGGCCGGTGTTCTCTGCCACCTTGATGAAGTTTTCGGGTGGAACAACGCCCAAATCCGGATGCTCCCAGCGTGAGAGCGCCTCGAGACCGATGATGGCGCCTGTCTGCAGATCGAACTGGGGTTGGTAGAACAGCTGTATGCTGTTCTGCTCTGCGCCGTGGCGCAGGGCATTTTCCACCGCAAGATTCCAGCGGAAAGGTTCGATCATCTCCGTTGAGAAAAATTGGAAATTGTTTCCGCCGAGTGACTTGGCGCGATACATGGCGGCGTCGGCATGCTTCAGAAGATCCGATGAGTTATCGCCATCTCGAGGATAGAGGGCTATACCTATGCTGGGAGTGAGAAACAGTTCATGGCCATCTATTTGCAGGGGGTCGGTGAATGCCCGGATGATTTTTTCCCCCACCAGTACCGTGTCGAAATCCTCTTTCAGCTCCTGAAGGATAATGAGGAATTCGTCGCCACCCATTCTGCCAAGGGTGTCGACGCTGCGCAGGCAGCCCTGTAGGCGCTCCGCGACATGCCCAAGCACCTTGTCGCCAACAGCATGGCCGAGGGTATCGTTGATGTTCTTGAACCTGTCCAGGTCCATGAGCAAGAGCGCCATGTGGTGGTCGTAGCGTCCCGCATAGTTGACTGCCTGCTCCAGGCGGTCGTGGAACAGCTGTCTGTTGGGTAGGCCGGTCAACAGGTCGTAGTAGGCCAGGCGATGAATGCGTTCCTGGATCTGCTTCTGCCTGGCAATGTCCGAATAAACACCGATGTAGTTGGTGATAAGGTCGTCAATGGAGCGCATGGCCGAGATGCTCAGCCACTCGGGAAGCACTTCGCCATTTTTCTGTCGATTCCAGATCTCTCCCTGCCATGCCCCCAGGGTCTTGATTTGATCCAGCATGTTGGCATAGAAATGCTTGTCGTGATGGCCGGATTTCATAATGCCTATAGGTTGTCCCTCTATCTCCTCCTTGGAATAGCCGGTGTGTTTGTAAAAGGCCGGATTGGCAGAGATGATGGTGCCGTCGGCATTGGTTACGATGACAGCATCCGGTGAATTGTCGATCACCTGTCCCGCCAGGGCCAGTTGGCCTTGGATGTATTGTCTCTCCTCTATGGCGCCCTTGGCGATCAACGTCGTGATGCCCATGATGCCGATATAGATCTGCAGGAGTACCAGGGACTCTTGAACGTTGCCACGGGAGAAAGCGCCAAAACCCTCCGAAGTACCGAGAATCGAAAGCACTGCCAGGGCGATAAGCGCACTCATGGTCACCGGGTGCCCAAAGCGGAAGATGGCCCATACCAATAGAGGCAGTGGTACGAAGGTCAGGGGATAGTTGTGCAGGTGGTCAGGCAATCCGCTGCCGAAGACATAGTGAAATACCACAATCGTGGCGAAACCCAGTATCAACAACTCGAAATACTCGAGGGGAGAGAGCGCGTCCAGTTTCAGTTTCCAGGTCAGTGCCAGGGGTGCGATCAGAAGGACCCCGGCAGCATCTCCGGACCACCAGGTCAGGAAGTTGGACAGCGCTGAAGCCTCGTCGATCATCCCGCTTGCCCAGAGAGCCATGGTTCCAAGTAAAGCCCCGCTAACGGGTGCAAGCAATACACAGAGCAGAATGAACTGTACGGTGGATCGGGTTGTCGTCAGCAGGGTGTCCGCATGGGTGAATCGGGTGATCAGCCAGCAGCCGATTATGGCTTCTGCTGTGCCCGGTAGTGCCATGCCCAATGCGGCCGGCCATGGCAGTCCGCTGAGCAATGAGTCCAGGAGACTCGCGGTAAGGATCGCCCACCAGATGCCGTAGCCGTGCTTTATCATGCCGGCCACAGCGATACCTGCAGCAAACCAGAGGGGTGAGACGCTGGTATCCAGCACTGGCAGTTGACCGCTCAATCTCGCGCACAGGAAATAGAGCAAGCCGTAGCTGAGCCAGGGCGGAAGTGCCAGCGGCGCTGTTTGCCTTAATTTACTGAGTGCTGGCCCCATTCTATAGAAACCCATCCTCCCAGGTTGGCCTGTAAGTCATCCATTACTTTCCTCATTATGGCAGGAAATAATTGTTTGATGGAATTGAGGGCCAACACGGAGTATTCGTGTAGTGTTTACAGGCAGCAGTTGGGGTATCCTGCCAACGCAATTCAAAAAAACCAGATAGACATTATGAGTGCTGAAAAACCCTTTATCCTGGTGGATGGCTCCTCCTACCTGTTTCGCGCCTACCATGCCCTTCCGCCATTGACCAATTCCAAGGGCGAGGCCACGGGCGCCATCGTCGGTGTGGTCAACATGCTGCGGAAACTGATCGATGAATACGGACCCGAGCACATGGCGGTTGTGTTCGATGCCCCGGGGGGAAGTTTCCGCAACGAGATGTACGACCAGTACAAGGCCAACCGGCCGCCCATGCCCGATGACCTGCGGGAGCAGATAGAGCCGCTGCATGCCATCGTCAAGGCGATGGGGCTGCCGCTGCTGATGGTCCCCGGCGTGGAGGCGGACGACGTGATCGGGACCCTGGCCACACAAGCTTCACGGGAGGGGATGCAGACCCTCATCTCTACAGGCGACAAGGATCTTGCCCAGTTGGTGGACGACCACGTCACCCTGATCAACACCATGAACAACGCCCTGATGGATCACGACGGCGTGGTAACCAAGTTCGGCGTAAGGCCGGATCAGATCATCGATTACCTGGCGCTGGTGGGGGACTCCTCGGACAACATCCCTGGGGTGCCCAAGTGCGGACCGAAGACTGCAACCAAATGGCTGGGGGAATACGGCAACCTGGATAACCTGGTGGAAAATGCAGGCCAGGTTAAGGGCAAAGTGGGCGAGTATCTGCGCGACAACCTGGAGCAGCTTGCCCTCTCCCGTGAACTGACGCGGATTCGCTGTGACCTAGAACTGGAACAAACGCCCGGGGATCTGAAGCCGGCCTCCGCAGACACTGTAGCGTTGAAACGTCTCTATGGCCGGATCGAGGCGAGACGTCTGCTGGAGACCCTGGGTGAGGGGGCTGCAGAGGAGGTACAGCCAGAGGCCGTTGAGATCGAAAGCCGGTATGAAACGGTGCTGACCCGGGGTGATTTCGATGGCTGGCTGGAACGCCTGGGCAAAGCCGAACGGTTTGCGTTCGATACCGAGACCACCAGCCTGGACTACATGCAGGCTGAACTGGTGGGTGTCTCTTTCAGTGTAGAGGCGGGAGAAGCAGCTTACGTGCCCGTGGCCCATGTCTATCCGGGTGCGCCGGAGCAACTGGGCCGTGACGAGGTACTGCTGCGTTTGAAGCCACTGTTGGAGGATCCGGACAAACCAAAGGTGGGGCAGAACCTGAAGTACGATATGAGCGTGCTGGCCCGCTATGGTATCGAGATGCTGGGTGTGGCCTTCGATACCATGCTGGAGTCCTATGTCGCCAACTCCACGGCCACCCGCCACGATATGGACTCCCTTGCCCAGAACTACCTTGGGCACCAGACCATCAAGTTTGAGGATGTAGCGGGCAAGGGGGCCAAGCAGGTCACTTTCGACCAGGTGCCCCTGGAGCAGGCAGGGCCCTACGCCGCGGAAGATGCCGATATCACGCTTCGGTTGCATGAAGCCCTCTGGCCCCAGGTAGAGAGGGAGTCGTCGCTTCAGGCGCTGTTTCAATCCCTGGAAATGCCCCTGGTGCCAGTGTTGTCGCGGCTCGAACGGACGGGAGTGCACATCGACAGCGCCATGCTGGAACAGCAGAGCAGGGAGCTGGCCCAAAGGATGCACGAGCTGGAGCAGCAGGCTTATGGTATTGCGGGGCACCAGTTCAGCCTGGGGTCGCCCAAGCAGATCGGGCAGATATTCTTCGAGGAGCTGAAGCTTCCGGTGATCGCCAAGACACCCAAGGGCGCGCCCTCCACTGCAGAATCGGTGCTCCAGGAGCTGGCGGACCAGGGCTATGAGCTGCCATTGGTGATTCTGCAGCACCGCGGGCTTTCAAAGCTCAAGTCCACCTATACCGACAAGCTGCCCCTGATGGTGGATTTGCGCAGCGGGCGGGTGCATACCTCTTACCACCAGGCGGTAGCCGCTACCGGTCGGTTGAGTTCATCGGATCCAAATCTGCAGAACATACCCGTGCGCACGGAAGAGGGGCGGCGCATCCGGCAGGCTTTCATCCCGGAGGAGGGCTACCGGATTGTGGCAGCGGATTACTCCCAGATCGAGTTGCGCATCATGGCCCACCTGTCCAGTGACGAGGGGCTGCAGAGCGCTTTTTCCCAGGGGCTGGACATCCATCGCGCCACGGCTGCAGAGGTGTTTGGTGCCGCATCACCGGAACAGGTGGCAGGCGAGCAGCGTCGCTCTGCCAAGGCGATTAACTTCGGCTTGATCTACGGTATGTCTGCCTTTGGCCTAGCCAAGCAACTGGGAATCGAGCGGGGTGCTGCCCAGGAGTACGTGGACCTCTATTTTGAGCGATATCCGGGGGTCAAGGCGTACATGGACCGCATCCGTGCCGAGGCCCAGGAGCAGGGCTACGTGGAGACGATGTTCGGCCGTCGACTCTATCTGCCGGAGATCAATGCACGCAACAAGATGCGCCAGGCCGCAGCAGAGCGTACCGCAATCAACGCACCGATGCAGGGAACCGCATCGGACATCATCAAGCGGGCGATGCTCGCCGTGGATGCCTGGATTGAAAGTGAAAATCCGCCGGTGCGCATGATCATGCAGGTACACGACGAACTGGTGTTCGAGGTGCAGGAGGATGTGCTGGATGAGGCCTGCGGGCGGATCAGGTCGTGCATGGAATCAGCAGCGGAGCTGAAGGTACCGCTGGTGGTGAATGTGGGAGTCGGTGATAACTGGGACGAGGCGCATTAGCCAATTCGCGGCGCTTTAACAGGTTATCCATGGCGGGATCAATCGCAGCTGCGGGCATGCGTGACGGTTCTCGTTTCCCGCTGTTTATCCTGCGTATCAGCAGGTAAATCAGGAAATTCCCAGGGGCTTCGGGATGGTGACTTTTTTCCTACAATTTTGGTAGGGAACCTTTACTGATAACGGGAGTCATACTTTATAACGTCAGCTGACGTCATGGATCGCTAATCCCCGTGCGATCCTGAGCCTGGCTCCCAAGCCAGGCAATCCGGTCCCGACAACCCCGCTCCCCCTTGGGTGTCGGGATCTTTTTTACCAAAAAACAGGAATTATATTACTTCTCTTACAGCTGAAACCAGCTGTCCAGTACAGCGTGAGCCTGGTCCACGCCCTGGCGCTTGAGAGATGAGAAGAGCTGAACGGTCGCCTGGTCACCGAAGGGTGCGATTGCCTTCCTGATCTGCAGAAGCGCCTTGGAGGCGGCGCCGTGCTTGAGCTTGTCGGCCTTGGTCAACAGGATGTGGGCCGGCAAGCCGATCTGGGCGCTCCACTCCAGCATTTGGCGGTCGAACTCCTTGAGAGGGTGGCGTACGTCTACCAGCAGAATCACGCCACGCAGCGACTGGCGTTTCTCCAGGTAGGCCGCCAGTTCCTTCTGCCACTGCAGCTTGATCTTCTCTGCCACCTTGGCGTAGCCGTAGCCCGGCAGGTCAACCAGCCGACGTTCGTCATCCAGGGCGAAGAAGTTCAGCAACTGGGTGCGGCCCGGGGTCTTACTGGTCCGGGCCAGGCTGCGCTGCTGGCATAGGGTATTGATGGCACTTGATTTACCGGCGTTGGAGCGTCCGGCGAAGGCGACCTCGATTCCCTCGTCCGGAGGGGACTGATCGAGTTTGGCTGCACTGACGAGAAAACGGGCCTGGTGATAGAAGGGATTCATCGCTTCCAGTGGCCTGACTTCCCGCCGTCCTTCTCCAGCAGCTGCACCTGGTCTATGCACATGCCCCGGTCCACCGCCTTGCACATGTCGTGGATGGTCAGCAGCGCTACCTGGGTGGCGCACAGGGCCTCCATCTCCGCGCCTGTCTGGCCTCGTATTTCTACCCGGGTCTGGCAGTAGACGCTGGCACTCTCGGGCTCCGGGGTCAGGTCGATATTGACATGGGTGATGTAGAGAGGGTGGCATAGCGGGACAAGTTCCGATGTCTTCTTGGCCGCCATGATCCCGGCCACCCGGGCGATACCCAGTACATCCCCCTTTTTGTGGCCACCCTGCATGATCAGTTCGAGGGTCTCCGGCAGCATCTTGATGCGGCCTTCGGTGATGGCTACCCGGTGGGTGTCGTCCTTGGCGCCGACATCCACCATGTGGGCATCGCCGGATTTGTTGAAATGGGTCAGATCGCTCATCGTCTACTCCACCTAGGCTGTCTGCTGCGGCTGCTCGATGCTCTTGGGTATCTCGAAGATCTCGAATTCCATGGTCTCCAGGTCCGCCATGATGTAGGTGGCTGGCGAGGTGCCGACGCCACCTGCGGTGCCTGGATCGACCAGGGGGGTCTTACCGCCCTTTATGTTGGGAATCTCGGTGATCGTAGTCTTGTGACTGTGTCCGCAGCAGACCAGATCCCAGTCGCCGGTGGTCGCCATGGCCCGGGCGTAGTGGGGATAGTGGACCAGGAAGATGCGTTTTCCCGCCAGTTCGACCCCTGCGTCCATCCCATGGTACTCGACCATGTTGCCGGGCTGGGTGATCAGCTTGCCCAGGGTGTAGAGGTCACCCGTGTTGTTGCCGTGAATCACATGCACAGGCAGACCGTGCTTGTTGAGGCATTTCAGGGTACTGGGAGCCACGACGTCGCCGCAGTGGAGAATCGCTTCTGCGCCCCGCTGCTTGGCTTCCGCTGCGGCAAAATCGAGCAGGGGAATATGGTCGTGGCTGTCGGAGAGGATGCAAACTTTCATGGTTTCGAGGTGTGACAGGTGCCGCACCCTCCGGGTACTGCTGTTTAGAAATTGGGTTTTTCCGGGGCGTCCTGGTACATCTGGACGCTGTCCAGGATCTCCTGCTTCGCCTCATCGATACCGTACCAGCCGTCGACACGCACCCATTTCCCTTCGTCCAGATCCTTGTAGTGCTCGAAGAAGTGGGAGATGCGGTTGAGTACCTCGCCGGGCAGATCGCGGAAGGCCTGGGTCGAACGGTAGGTTTTGCAAAGCTTGTCGATGGGAACGGCCAGCACCTTGGCGTCATCGCCGGACTCGTCGGTCATCTTCAGCACGCCCACGGGGCGACAGGAGATCACGGAGCCAGAGATCAGCGGGTAGGGGGTGAGCACCAGCACGTCCACGGGATCGCCATCCTTCGACAGGGTATGAGGCACATAGCCATAGTTGCAGGGGTAGTGCATTGCAGTTGACATGAAGCGGTCCACGAACATGGCGCCGGTGTCCTTGTCCAGCTCGTATTTCACCGGATCGGAGTTGGCAGGAATCTCGATGATTACGTTGATCTCGTTGGGAATGTTCTTGCCTGAACTGACTCTGTCTAGATTCATCTCTTTTTCGCCTTATAAAACGGAAAAAGGCCGGTGGTTTACCGACCTCCCAAGTGTAACTTGGAGGCTAAGATACCGGCAGATGTCCCGGGTGTCCATAACTTGTGCTTATCGGTACCCAAAAAAGGGGCGCAAGGCCCCCTTTTCGGTACTTCGGCTTGTAATCAGAGCTCGAATTTATCCAGCTTCTTGGGTACGCCCTGAAGCTTCAGAGTAACGTACTTGGGCATGCCGTTGTCGTCGTACTCGGGGTAAGCCTCACCCTTGATCAGGGGGTAGAGGTACTCCTTGCACTTGTCGGTGATGCCGTAGCCGTCGTCGGAGATGAAGTCCATGGGCATCATCTTCTCCACGTTGGCCACCTCGCTCAGGGGCGCCTCTCCGATGCTCCACTTATAGGGATTGGAGGACTCGCGCACCACGGTGGGCATGATGGAGTTCTTGCCTTCCAGTGCCTTCTCCACGGCAGCCTGGCCCAGGGCATAGGCCTGCTCAACGTCGGACTCGGAAGAGAGGTGACGTGCGGCACGCTGCAGGTAGTCGGCAACCGCCCAGTGGAACTTGTAGCCCAGGGCGTCCTTGATCATGTTGGCCACGACGGGAGCCGCACCGCCCAACTGGGCATGGCCGAAGGAGTCGCGGGTGCCCTGCTCGGCCAGGAATGTGCCGTCAGGCCAGTGGCAGCCCTCTGAAACCACGATGGTGCAGTAACCGTGCTCCTTGACCTTGGTGTCAACGGCTGCCAGGAATTTCTCCTGGTCGAATTCGACCTCGGGGAACAGGGTGAGCACGGGAATGCCGTAGTCCTCGATCAGGGCGCCGGCAGCGGCGATCCAGCCGGCGTGGCGACCCATCACCTCGATAACGAAGATCTTGGTGGAGGTAGCGGCCATGGAGCGTACGTCGAAGGAGGCCTCCAGGGTGGAGACGGCGATGTACTTGGCTACGGAGCCGAAACCGGGGCAGTTATCGGTGATCGGCAGGTCGTTGTCCACGGTCTTGGGTACGTGGATGGCCTGGACGGGAAAGCCCATCTTCTCGGAGAGCTGGGAGACCTTGTAGCAGGTGTCTGCTGAGTCGCCACCGCCGTTGTAGAAGAAGTAGCCGATGTCGTGGGCCTTGAAGACCTCGATCAGGCGCTCATACTCGCGCCTGTTGTCCTCCAGGCTCTTCAGCTTGAAACGGCAGGAACCGAAGCCGCCGGAGGGGGTGCTCTTGAGTGCTGCAATGTCGGCATCGGATTCGGCCGAGGTATCGATCAGGTCTTCGGTCAGGGCGCCGATAATGCCATTGCGACCAGCGTAAACGGTGCCGATTTCATCGCCGTGCTTACGGGCGGTCTCGATGACGCCGCAGGCAGATGCATTGATAACGGCGGTTACGCCGCCGGACTGTGCGTAGAAAGCATTCTTCTTGCTCATAACTACTTTCCTTCCTCTCTCTTTGTTATTCCTGAATATGTCGTTAAGTATGTGAAAAGCCTGTCGGTGACATCGTGCTTAGAGGTCACCCCGCTCCCTGGCCTCGCATTCGGCCATGCTCTGGAGCAGCGTTACAACGCACTCGGTTATATCGGTATATTCGTTTGCACCGGTTCCAAGCTGCCGTTACTGGGGTTGTGGAACGGGTAGCGGTTGTTCGGGTTCCCGGCATCTGCAATCTGCAGTTCCATATCTTTGTCGTGGCGCTCCCTGAGGGTGGTGCTGGTTTCCCAGGTTTCACTCTCTTTGGTATCCGGAATTTGGTACCTATTTGTTTCAGTAATCCGGTCAAAGGCGCTCAAGGATAGCCTAATTCAGTGAAGCTTTCATGGCAGGAGGGTGTATTCACTCCTACAGAGGTCATAATCGGGCAGGTTCGGTACTGCTGATTTTACCTAGGGCATTGACTTTACAGGAAATCTGAGATTACTGTATCGCTCAGACAGCGACCAATGCATTTGTTGGATGACGCTATGCATATTCCTAATTCATAATAAAAAACAATGAATTAAGTGCTAGAAGTGGCGGCGGAAACTCGCATTAATAATAACGATCATTTGAGGGATGGGTAGGATCGACCATGAGATTGGTGCTATTGGGAGCCCCAGGCTCCGGAAAAGGGACCCAGGCAAGTAAACTTTCTGCACATTACGGAATTCCCAGGATTTCTACAGGCGATATGCTCAAGTGGCGGCTGGCTCAGGCGGACGTCTCGAAGGGTTTTCTGCTGGTGGGTTTCCCCCGGGGGGCTGCACAGGCGGTTGCCCTGGATGAAGTACTGGAGGAGCTCTCCCTGCCCCTGGACCTGGTGATGGTGTTGGATGGCGATCCGGATCACTTCATGGAGCGTCTCGAGGGACGTCGCGTCTGCCAGTCCTGCGGTCGTACCTACAATATCTTTTCTGTGCCCCCTAGGGTGGAGGGCGCCTGTGACGATTGTGGCGGCAGAGTACGCCGGCGCTCAGATGACAATGAAGAGACCATTGCCAACCGTATGCGGGCCTATGAGAGCCAGTTTCAGTCTCTTAGCCAATACTACAAGCTGCAGGGGAAGATACACCTGATCTCCGCCGAAGCCGATGATGATGTGGTCTTTCGTGAATTGTGCCAGGTGGTGGATGAAGCCCCAGAGGCTGCCCCCGCTCCTGTGAAAGAAGCGCCTGCAGAGCCTGTGACTGAAATACCAGTGACCGAGGAGAAACCGGCAGCTAAAGCGGCAGAGGCAAAGAAAAAAGAGGCTCCAAAGAAGGAGAAGGCGAAAAAGAAAGCAGCGCCGAAGAAGAAAGCGGTAGCCAAGAAGGCGGCCCCGAAGAAGAAAGCGGTAGCCAAGAAGGCGGCCCCGAAGAAGAAAGTGGTAGCCAAGAAGGCGGCTCCGAAGAAGAAAGTAGTGGCCAAGAAAGCGGCCCCGAAGAAAAAGGTGGTAGCCAAGAAAGCGGCCCCGAAGAAAAAGGTGGTAGCCAAGAAAGCGGCCCCGAAGAAAAAGGTGGTAGGCTCCGAAGAAAAAGGTAGTGGCCAAGAAAGCGGCTACGAAGAAGAAAGCGGTAGCCAAGAAAGCGGCTCCGAAGAAGAAAGTGGCAGCCAAGAAGAAGGTCGCACCGAAGAAAAAGGCGGCTACCAAGAAGAAGGCGTCGAAGAAGCGTTAGTTTTACTTAAGAATAAAAAAAGGGGCCGGAAGGCCCCTTTTTTTATGGTCTGGCGTGTTGTCAGTCCCCGGCGATCGTCATGTTCTCGATCAGCCAGGAACCTGTGCGGGTACTGCCGCGGCGCTCTTCGTCCATACCGACTGTGACCAACTGTTCAAACATCTGTTTGAGGTTGCTCGCAATGGTAATCTCCTCCACGGGGTACTGTATTTCGCCATTGGACACCCAGAAGCCCGAAGCACCCCGTGAGTAGTCGCCGGTCACCATGTTTATTCCGTGTCCCATCATCTCGGTGACCAGGAGACCCTCACCCATCTCCTGGCAGAGGCCGGCCAGGTCGAGACTCCCTGGCTCGATGGCCAGGTTACGTACCCCGCCCGCGTTGCCAGTGATCCGCATATCGAGTTTACGGGCTGAATAGCTGTCCAGGATGTAGGTCTGCAGAACGCCGTCACGAACGATATCCTTGGCCGTGGTGGCAACGCCCTCGCCGTCGAAGGGGGCACTGCCCAGGCCGCGGGCGAGCAGTGGGTTTTCGTGAATCCGTACGAAGTCAGGAAATATCTGCTCGCCCAAGTGGTCGAGCAGGAAAGATGCCTTGCGGTAGAGTGCGCCGCCACGGATCGCACTGATCAGGCTGCGCAGCAGGCCCACCGCGACCTCGGCCTGAAAGATGATCGGGGCTTCACGGGTGGAGAGTTTTCTGGCGCCCAGGCGGGCCAGGGTACGCTCGCCTGCCTTGGTCCCGACGGTCTCTGCGGACTCCATCTCATCGGCGATCCGGCTGGCGGTGTACCAGTAGTCCCGCTGCATGGTATCGCCCTCTTTGCCGATCACCGCACAGCTGATGCTGTGGCGGCTGCTGGGGTAGCCGCCGATAAAGCCGTGGCTGTTGCCGTACACCTGGAGTCCGTTGTGGCTGTTTACACTGGCGCCGTCGGAGTTGGTGATGTGTTTGTCGAGTTGACGGGCGGCTGACTCGCAACGGATCCCCTGTTCGATCGCCTCTTCGGCGGTAATGTTCCAGGGATGATGCAGATCCAGGTCCGGGATTTCACTGGCCATCAGTTCTGCATCCGCGAGGCCGGTGCATTCATTCTCGTTGGTATAGCGTGCGATATTGCAGGCGGCCTTGACCGTATCCCGAATCGCGCCCGGGCTCAGGTCAGAGGTGCTGGCAGAGCCCTTACGCTTGCCAAAATAGACGCTGATGCCCAGGCCCTGGTCACGAGTGTGCTCGATGGTCTCTACATCACCCATCCGCACGTTGACGGAGAGGCCCGAGTCTTTGCTGATGCCGGCTTCGGCGGCGCTTGCCCCCTGCTTTTTCGCCTCCTTCAACAGGTCTTCGACTATCTGGGAGAGCTTTGCCTGGCGGCTTGTGATATCGCTGGTTTCTGTCATTGTGATCTTGGGGTGATTGTGGATATCAGGCGCTGGTTCCGCCGACGGTGAGTTCGTCGACCTTGAGTGTCGGTTGGCCAACGCCCACGGGTACACTCTGTCCCTCCTTGCCGCAGGTGCCGACACCGCTGTCGAGTTCCAGGTCGTTACCGATCATGCTGACTCGGGTGAGTACATCGGGACCATTGCCGATCAGGGTGGCGCCTTTCACCGGTATGGTGACCTTTCCATTCTCGATCAGGTAGGCTTCACTGGCAGAGAAAACGAACTTCCCCGAGGTGATGTCCACCTGCCCGCCGCCGAAGTTGACGGCATACAGGCCATTGTTTACCGAGGCGATTATCTCCTCTGGCTCGTGCTCTCCGGGGAGCATGTAGGTGTTTGTCATGCGTGGCATGGGGAGGTGTGCATAGGATTCCCGTCGCCCGTTGCCGGTGGACGAAGTGCCCATCAGGTGCGCGTTGTGCTTGTCCTGCATATAGCCTTTGAGTATGCCGTTCTCGATGAGTACGGTTTGCTGTGTCGGGGTGCCTTCGTCGTCGATATTGAGTGAGCCGCGCCTGCCGGCAAGGGTCCCGTCGTCCACGACGGTGCAACCTGCTGCAGCAACTCTTTCACCAATACGTCCGGTGAATGCGGATGTGCCTTTTCGGTTGAAGTCGCCTTCCAGGCCGTGTCCGACAGCTTCGTGTAGCAGTACCCCCGGCCAGCCGGACCCCAGTACAACGGGTATGGCGCCGGCAGGGGCCGGTTGGGCCTCAAGGTTGACCAGGGCCTGGCGTACGGCCTCGCGGGCATAGCCGAGGGCGCGCTCTTCATCCAGAAAGAACTGGAATGCCTGGCGGGCGCCACCACCGCTTGAGCCTTGCTCCCGCCGTCCGTTCTCTTCGACGATGACATGGACGTTGCAACGCACCAGGGGGCGCACATCGGCGTTGAGTGTACCGTCGCTGGCGGCAACCAGTACGACATCGTGGGCCGCCACCAGGCTGACCGTGACCTGTTGTACCCGCGGGTCCTGTTTTCTTGCTTCCTCGTCGAGATGTCGAAGCAGGATCACCTTGTCCTCTTCGCTGAGCGTGGCCAGGGGATTGATGGGTTCGTAGAGCCCCTGCTTGTTGGGCTGACGGGTAATCCGGATTTTTCCCTGTTGACCGCTTCGGGCAATGGCCCGGGCGGTTTTGGCCGCTTCCAGCAGTGCAGGCAGTTCGATCTCGTCGGAGTAGGCGAAGCCTGTCTTTTCACCGCTGATCGCTCTTACCCCCACGCCCTGTTCTACGTTGTATGAGCCTTCGCGGATTATGCCCTCTTCCAGCACCCATGATTCCAGCCGGCCAGCCTGAAAATAGACGTCTGCGGCATCGATTTGATTGGCCAGCAGTTGGTCCATTACCTGGTCGAGGTCGTGTTCCTTGAGTGAGGCAGGTTCGAGCAGGGTAGCGTGTGCTATATCGAGATGATTGGGCATTACAAAAAATTCATTTGGAAACGAAGATGTATAAATGGGCTCAACCGAAGGGTATTTCAACCGCCCATCTTGCTGGGTTGATTTCCGATGGGTGGTTAGGCTTCCTGTTGGGCGCTGTGGTCAGTCGCAATTGAGTCTTCTATGGTCGAGGGTCGGAAAGTTACGCCGGGTGCTTTGCAGGTAGCTGAGATCCACGGCGCAGCTCACAGAACCGGAACCGCGGGGTACCTGGGCAAGGACCGTGCCCCAGGGGTCTACGATCATGCTGTGGCCGTGAGTCTCCCTGCCATTGATGTGGAAGCCGCCCTGGGCTGCCGCGATAACATAGCTGAGGTTTTCAATGGCACGGGCCCGGATCAGGGTCTCCCAGTGCGCTTTGCCGGTAATGGCTGTGAAAGAGGCCGGCATGCAGATGATCTCCATGCCCTTGGCCAGCAGACTCCGGAACAGTTCCGGGAAGCGCAGGTCGTAGCAGATGGCTATGCCAAGTTTTCCGAAAGGACTGTCGATGACAACGGGGTCGTGACCAGGCTCGATGGTTTCGGATTCCACGTACTGCTCATTGGCTTCGACCAAGTTGACATCAAATAGATGGATCTTGTCGTAGCGTGCCACCCGTTCGCCCTGGTCATTGAATACCAGGCAGGCTGCTCTCACCTTGCTGTTGTCGTGCGCCTCGAGAGGGATGGAGCCGCCAACGAGCCAGATGCCGTGACGCTTTGCCAGTTGGCTCAGGAAATCCTGCAGTGGCCCATCATCGTCTGATTCTCTCAGGGCACAGAGGTCACGCTCCTGTTTGTCCATGAAGGCGAAATTTTCAGGCAGGACTACCAGGCCGGCGCCGTTGTCAACGGCCTCTGATACAAGGCGCTCGGCTTCAAGAAGGTTGGCGCTTACATTGGGGCCTGTGGCCATCTGGATGGCGGCTACTTTTTTCTTGGTATCAGTCATCTGTCGAAGCGGTTTCCTGTAGGAATTCGGTACTAACGGGTGTTGACCGCAGGATAGCATTACCCATCATTGTCAACAAATCAGGAATGGTTGGTGAGAAGGTATCGGGGCCCTGTATGGTCACTCTGTTTGGGGAGGGACCAGGTCCGGGTCGATCATCTGGCTTTCGCTAATCGGCGTCTCACTTTTCAGGGTGGTGAGTACAGGGTCCGACCAGGGGCCGGTAACCTGGTATTGAACCTGGGTTGCCTTGTCGAACTTGTCACCGAACAGCTTGTGAGCAAGCAGCAAGGCTGCTCCTACTGCTGGGCCGACTGCCCAGGCGCCTGCCAGTGGCAGGCTCGATGAGATCATGGGTGTAACGGTGATCAGTTGATCGAAATCTTCGGTGCTGAGGCCGATCCGTCCTGCAATATCGATGGTTGCGGAAGGGCCTTTCATGAGGAAGTTTTCGGTGTAGGCATCGCCATCCTCGACCAGGAAGTATCCTTCGATGCGATCGAAAGTGAAGCCCTCTTTCAGCATGTCGCTGAAATCCAGGGTCAGCCGGCGGTGAAGGGCGCTGATATTGAGCAGACCAAATATACGCCCCACGCCCGGATTGACCTGGAGAAAGCGGCCGCTGCCAAGCTGCATGTTGAGATTGCCGTTGAGGAAATGGCGACTGAACTGCATGGGATTGCCTTGCCAGCTGATGTCCGCTTTGATCGTGGATGGCGCTTCGGTGAGGTTGGCGGTGAAGCCCAGGTCATCCAGCAGCTTACCGAAATCATCACTCTCCAGTGAGAGATCGAGTTGCGTGGCCTGTACCCCATCACTTTCCTTTCTCCAGGCACCGCTGGCCTGTATGCTGGTCATCTCTGACTGCAGGGTGAACTGCTCAAGTCCAAGGCCTTCAGTTCTGCGGCTGGTTTGAAGGGTGAGCTTGCCGTAGTCCTTTCCATTGATGCTGACCTTGTCAATCGAGGCGTCCAACGCAGGAATGGTTGTCGGGTCAATTGGGGAGTCTGTGCTGGGCGTGTCAGAACTCCAGTTGTCGGGCTCAAGTTTGAAATCGAGATGATTCAGCCGCAGTTGAATGGCCTGGCTCTCCAGGTCTGCAGGGATTTGTAGTTTTCCGCTCAGCAGATCACTCGCAATTTGGCCGGTAAAGATGCCGTCTTGCCGGTTCAGTTGTAACTGAAAATCATTCAATTCGAGGTCATCGAGGGCGAGTTGATCGAACTTCAGGTCGATATCGCCAATTCTGGGTTCAGGCGTTCCGGTTTTTTCTTCGGGCAGAAGAGCGAGCCAGGGTGATAGGTCAACATGTTCCCAGCCACCCTTGAATGTGAGGGTGTTGTGCTCGGGCAGTGTGGCTTTGCCTTTGCCGAGTACGACACTGCCACCTAGAAGCCCGGTCTTGGGTGTCGAGGTGTCCAGTTTCAATGCTGCACTCAACAGGTCGGCATAGTCGATCTGAAATGGGCTTTGCTTTGCACTGCCCAGTTGAGTGGAGATGTATAGCGTTCTCTCTTCTTCTTCCTCTTTGCCCAGCGGTGCGGGAAGGTCGATGCTGAATCCCTTGAGGCGGGATGTAATCTCTATTGGAATGGTGGCCTTTTTCCAGTGCGATACGCTCGGCAAGTCGAGTTGCAGGGTGATATCGCCGCTGCCATCGAGATGGGCGAGGTTCATCTGTGAGAAATGTTTCTCCAGGTCCTGCTTGGAGAGCGGGGTTGTTGCCCTGATGCGAGTCGCGTCGAACTCCGGGGAGGGGGTGACATCAACACTTATCGGGTTGCCGAACAACTGGCCATTGATCCCCTTGGCCTGGACTCCGTCCAGGTTGAAGCCCAGAGTCCCCTTGATACCGGTAAGGGGCAGTTGCCACTCTTTCAGGTGCAGTGAGCTGTTGTCGAATTCCAGTTTTCCATCCAGTTCATAACTGTCCCTGGAACGCAGGGGTACAGTGAGATCGAGTGCAAGTATTGACTCTCCGCCTGCATCAATACCCCTGGTCATCGGGGCGAATCTCTTTATCAGCGGTGATTCTTTTAAGAAACGGAATGTGTCAGCCAGGGGGGCCAGAACCCGGCCGTCGATTTCGAGGGGGGCGGCGTCGCCAAGACCAGGTATGGCGGCATGGACTTGTTCGATCCTGCTGTCATATATGTTCCCTTTTATTGCCCAGGCATCGAAGCGGTTGTTCAGAAAGCGCACCTCGGCATCGACTGCACGGAGGTCTGGCCATTCGGGCCAGTAGGAAATGTGTGCGTCATCTACGTTGAACAGTACCTCAAAGCGCCCGCTTGGATTTTCCTCGAAGGGGAAGTCCTGTAGCTTTCCGCGAAACAGCGCACTGCCTGAAGTGATATGCCCGTCGACAATGCCGCGGTCCAGCCATGCCACAGTCCCTTCAGGCATGATGCCTGTCGGCAGATAGCGTGACACTTGGCTCCCGTCGCCGTTCTTAAAGTCGGTCTGCAAGTCCAGGAAGGCCGAGGCAGGGTCCTGCAGTGGTATGTCGATGTGAAAACGGGTTCGAGTCTGGATGTCGGCGTTGGCGGCGCTCAGGTTATTACTCTCTATGTTCCAGTGTCCGTTTTCCAGGGACTCCCATTCGATTGTTCCCAGGAGCCTGTCGATCTCCAGTGGATTTCGAAACAGCTTGGGGAACTCAAGTGCAACAGAGCCGGAACTAAGCAGCCTGGCAACCCCTTTTTCACTGTCTGTCCAGATGCGGGCGGTGAGATTTTCCACCCCCGGTATGTCATTCCACGGCTGGGTACTCAGGCCTTGCAGGGTGCCAACTCCTCGCCATTGGGGGCCATTGGAAGTCTCCTGGTAGCTGATATTCAGTTCACTGATGTCACCGTGAGGGGCAATGGTTGCCAGGGTTTTTTTCAGCGCCGGGTCCGGTAGTGGGAATAGGCTGGCCAGGCTGACCAAGTCCTCTATACGTAAAAAATCGGTGCCGGCGTAGACTCGAAGTCTACCATCCTCGCCACGGCCAGTTTCAACATGGAACCGGGTGTCGGGCCAACTGCCGTTCTGGTGCTGGAACTGGATGTTGTCGACAATGAATTGCCAGCCCCTGGGTTTGCGCTGCCAAAGAAAGTCGCCGCCCAATAAATCTATATCCAACGCCTTTTGGGTTCCCGGTGCCTGGTTACTGCGCAGGGCAAGTCTTGTCTCGTGAAGTTGAAGATTTCCCTGGAGGCCGTGCATGCGGCCCTTTTCCCAACTGATCCATACTTCCATTCCGGCCTGGCCGCTGTCGAACAAATAGCCTTCCGGCAATTGGTGTTTGAGCAGTTGGGTAAGTACAAGCTTATAACCCCTGAGGTAGGCCTCGCCTGACCAGGCTTCTGGTTGCTCCAGTTCTCCGGTGATGTCTGCGGCCAGGGTTATTTCAGCGCCCAGTTCGCCGGGCAGGTTCAGGCTGCCGGTGAATTGGTGTCGGTCACCATCGTTACGCAGTTCCATGTTGACGTTGGTGAAGCGTATAGGCGGGGCGCCGATAGCCTGGTTTTCCCAGAATATTTCCCCGTGCCTCAACGCTACCCTGCTTGGAAACAGCAGGGCGCCTCCGGCAGAGATTTGCTGTTGGCCGATCTCCTGGAGACCCTCGATGACGATTGAGCCGTCAGATCGGCGTTTGATCAGCAGTTTTGGGTTTACAAGGGTGATCTTGCGAAGGGTTATCGCACGGTTTTTCACGCTTTCTACAAGGGCCAGTCGAAGCTTTATCTCGTCTAGTTTAAGGGTTGGCTTGCGGGTGTTGGAGTCAAGCAGCGCCACATTGTGCAGCGTGAGCTCCGGGCCGAGTCCCCGCCAGTGACCCTCCAGAAAACCCACCTCCACCGGTTGTCCCAGTGCGTTGCTGGCCCACTGCTCCACGTCGGATCGGTAGAGTTCAGCCAGCGGGACCAGGAAACGGCCAATGGAGACCGCGATACCGCTCAATATGATAAGCAGCAGCAACAGCAGCCAGAGCTTCGCGGTGGTGTATTTAAACAGGCGGATCATTGCCTATATCAAAACGACATCATAATGCTCTTGAGTGTAGAGCGTTTCTGCCTGCAGGCGGATGGTTTTTCCAATGAAAGACTCCAACTCTGCAAGGTTGGGCGACTCTTCGTCCAAAAGCCTGTCTACGACTTCCTGGGAAGCCAGGACAAGAAGTGACTCAACATCGAACTGGCGGGCTTCGCGCAGAATCTCCCTGAAAATTTCATAGCAGGTGGTCTCTGCTGTTTTAAGGGAGCCGCGTCCGCCGCAGCATGCGCAGGGCTTACACAGCACATGTTCCAGTGATTCACGAGTCCGTTTGCGCGTCATTTCCACAAGGCCCAGGGATGAGACCTCGGTGATGTGAGTCTTTGCGTGATCCTTGGCCAGGGACTTTTCAAGGGCACGCATTACCTGTCGCTTGTGTTCATCATCGGTCATATCAATGAAGTCGATAATGATGATGCCGCCCAGGTTTCGAAGGCGAATCTGCCGGCTGATTGCCTGTGCCGCCTCCATGTTGGTTTTGAATGTGGTCTCTTCCAGGTTGCGGTGGCCGACAAAAGCGCCTGTATTGATGTCGATGGTGGTCATCGCCTCGGTCTGGTCGAGGATCAGGTGGCCGCCGGATTTGAGCTCGACCTTGCGTTCCAATGCTTTCTGAATCTCGAACTCTACGCCGTAGAGGTCGAAAATGGGGCGCTCGCCGGGGTAGTACTCAATGCCGACATTCAGGTCCGGTATCAACTCTTCGGCGAATTTCTTTGCCATGTGCCAGCTGGAGCGGGAATCGATGCGTATCTTTTCCACTTCAGGGGAGATCAGGTCCCTGAGTGCACGGAGGTAGAGTGGAAGATCCTCGTGGATCAGCTCCCCCGCCTTGGCGTTGGTGCTGCGCTCGTTAACCGTTTTCCAGAGGCGGCAGAGGAAGCGGATATCGGCCTCCAGCGTCTGTGCGTCGACGCTCTCTGCTGCCGTGCGGGCGATAAAGTTGCCCTCGATAGACATGTCCGAGGTAAAGGCTTCAATGCAGTCCCTGAGCCGTTGACGCTCATCTTCATCTTCGATTTTCTGGGAAATGCCCGGGGTTGTCAGAGAGGGCATGAAAACCAGGTAGCGTGAAGGGATGGATAGGTTGGTGGTGAGGCGGGCGCCCTTGGTGCCCAGTGGGTCTTTCGCCACCTGGACGATGACGTCGCCGCCTTCTCGTACGAGTTCGCTGATGGTGCAGGGCTTGTCATCGCCATTGTTGTTGCTGCAGATGTCAGAGGCATGGAGAAAAGCGGCACGTTCCAGGCCGATATCGATGAATGCCGCCTGCATGCCTGGCAGTACCCTGCAGACCTTGCCCTTGTATATGTTGCCAACCAAACCCCGGCGCCGGGTTCGTTCAATAATGATCTCCTGGGCCACGCCATTTTCGATGACAGCGACCCGGGTTTCCGGTGGGGTGACGTTGACTAGTATCTCTTCACTCATTCAAGTCTTCTTCTGTAATCCATGGGCGGAGCGGTCTGATTCCAGCCCTCTGCAGCAGTTCGGCTGTTTCAAACAGGGGTAGTCCCATAACCCCTGAAAAACTGCCTTCCAGGTGTGATATGAACATTGCACCGAGACCCTGGATACCGTAACTGCCGGCCTTGTCCCTGGGTTCGCCGCTGCTCCAATAAGCCTGGATCTCCTGCGCTTCGAGGTTGCGGAAGCTGACCCGGTTTACGCTGAGGCGGGTCTCCTCGACCCTGCCTACCAGGGCTACCCCGGTGAGCACCTTGTGGGTTCTGCCAGAAAGTTTTCGGAGCATTGTCGCCGCCATCGCTTTGTCAGCCGGCTTGCCCATGATCTCGTCTCCCAGTACCACCGCCGTATCTGCTGCAAGAACCGTGGCACTGCGTGTGCCGAGATTGTCATGCCCGGCACGCGCCTTTGCCAGGGCCAGGCGTATCACGTACTCGGCAGGGGACTCTCTCGGCAGTGGCGTTTCATCGACATTCACTTCCACCACTGTGCGATCGACCCCGATTTGCCTCAGGAGTTCACGTCGTCTTGGAGATATGAAGGCCAGAAACAATGTCGATGACATCACAACACCATTGTGTTTTTTATTTCGTTGCTGTGCGCATCCACACTACACCAGGAGCCGCTGGAATGACAGTGGTATGCCACTTAGTTATGCCCTGTGATAGGGGTGGTTTCGAAGAATGCTCCAGGCCCGGTAGAGCTGTTCTGCAGCGACGACCCTGACCAGGGGGTGTGGCATGGTCAGGGGCGAGAGCGACCAGCGTCCGTCGGCTCTATGCAGGCACGCTTCGGCAAGCCCTTCGGGCCCGCCCACCAGTAGGGCCAGGTCACGTCCCTGGTTCATCCATTCGTCCAGCTGTCCAGAGAGCTGTTCGGTGCTCCAGCTCTTGCCTTTTACGTCCAGGGCAATGACCTGGCAGTTGCCTGGGATCGCCTTGAGCATTCGCTCTCCCTCGTCACGGATGGTGCGGCTGATGTCTGCACTTTTCCCCCGGTGGCCCGGCGTAATTTCCACCAGTTTCAGGGCGCACTCAGACGGCAGGCGTTTTGCGTACTCCTGGTAGCCTTCCTGTACCCAGCGGGGCATCTTGTTTCCGACAGAAATCAGGTGAATGTTCATGGTACGAATTTTAGGGGAAAACGGATCTCGGGGCACGGATGGTCTATTACTAGGTTTAGGGTACTGACACAGAGCCTGCGGGAGGAGTGATGAGGGCCGTACTCTTTGACTTGGATGGCGTCCTGTATGTTGGTGACCGGGTCATTGCGGGTGCCGTGGAGGTGCTGGAGTGGGTGCGGCGCGAGAACATTCCTCACCTGTTTCTCACCAATACGACCTCCCGTCCCAGAAGCGCTATTGCGGAAAAACTCGCTGCCATGGGAATAGTCGTGGGTGAGTCAGAAATTCTCACGCCGCCATTGGCCGCCGCGGCCTGGGTGCGGCAGCATCGCTTGGAGCCGGTGGCGCTGTTTATTCCTGATATAACGCGGATCGAATTCTCGGATATTAGGGTGTTGAGTGACGACCAGCAAGCCGGTGCCGCATCTGTGGTGGTTGGTGATCTAGGGGGAGGGCTGGGACTTTCATACCCTCAACCGTGCCTTCAGATTGCTTATGGGCGAGCCTCGGCCCAGGCTCATCGCCCTGGGCATGGCGCGGTACTGGAGAGCGCCTGATGGCCTGCGCCTGGATACGGCCCCTTTTGTAATGACCCTCTCCCATGCCACCGGAGCAGAACCGCTGGTGCTTGGGAAACCCAGTTGTGATTTTTTCCTGGCAGCCCTGGAAATGCTTGAAGTGGGTGCCGAAGAGGCGGTGATGATAGGCGACGACATCGTGGGTGATGTGGATGGGGCCCAGAAAGCCGGTCTCCAGGGCATACTGGTCCGGACAGGGAAATTCCAACCGAATGATCTGAATGGAGAGATTGAACCGGATGCCGTACTGGAGTCCGCTGCGGATCTGCCGGACTGGTTTTCTTGTTCAGAGTCAAGGTGAAGAGAGAGGCGCACGTCCCTGTGCGGCCTTTGCATCGGGGGATGCAGGGGTCATTTAAGCACGCCAGGGGGCTCAAAACGTGAGCCTTTGCCTATCTATCCAGGGCGCTGGATCCGAGAAGTGCCCTGAAGAGCCACCTGATGCGGGCGGGTTTGGTAATGAGCCAGATGAGCAGGGGTAGGAGTCCCATGGCGAGGGCATAGTGTGTGTAGTCTGTGTGGAGCGTATCCGGCAGAAGCAGCAGGGCAATGCCACAGGCGAAAAACCATGCGATACAAAGATACCCAGGGTATCCAGAACAGGTTCCTTTTGTTCAGTTTGTTCAGTCATGGGACTTCCTTTGTCTGTGGTTTGAGTCTTCCTGAAGTTAATTCATGCTATGCCCTCAAGCGCCCCTGTTTATAGATTAAAAATCCTTTTATAGGAATATAGTTACTTGTATTTGCCTAGCGCTTCCTGCAATTGCCTGGCAACCTCCCTGCGCAACTCTGGCGGTGCCGCGACCTCTACATCAGCCCCGTATTTGAGGATGTCCGATATGAGTTCCGGGGTTTTGCTGTAGGGGATGCTCAGTTCATACCGGTCGTCTTCCAGCCAGCTGCTCTTTTGTTGGGGATGCCACTGTTCTGCGGCTACCCAACGTGCCCGCTGGGGAGCAAAGCGCAGAACGGCGGTTTTTCTGGCGCTACCTGAGAAGATGTCGTAGGCGCTTGAAAAATGATCATCGAGCGCTTTGTCGCTGATGTTTTTGGTTGGCTTCTCTGTTGGTTTTGTGCTGCTGATCGCGTCCAGGCTGAAAGTGCGCAGTTCGTTGCGCAGGTGACACCAGGCATCCAGGTACCAGTTGTCCCGGTAGTGGACCAGCCGCAGGGGTGAGATCTCTCGGCGTATGGTCCCGTCACGGTCGCGGTTGTAGTGGTCGATAACTAGGCGCTTGCCTTGAGCCAGGGCGCCGGCTATGGGCTGAAAAGCGGGGCCGGCAGGTCGCGATGCAGCCCGCAGTATGCGGATTCGTTTATCAAGGTCGCCGCCTGCGTGCTGGGCCTTGAGGAGTTGGTCGATACGCTCCTTGAGCGGGGCGAGTTGGCGTTCGAGAAGCCCCGGTTGAACCTCCCTCAGCAGCTGTTGGACGCTGAGCAGGGCAAAGAGCTCCGAGGCATTGAACCAGACCCCGGGCAGCTCGAACATCTCTCCCTCGCCGGGATCGTAATAGTAGCCGTTGCGTTGCCGGTCATACTTGATGGGGGCGTTGAGGTAGAGGCGCATTGCCTCGATGATACGCTTGGCCGTGGCACGGGAGCACTCCAGTTCCTGCTCGATCCGTTGACGTGGGACCGGCAGCCGCGAAGCGCTGAGGAGTTTGTGGAGGTCAAAGATTCTGTCGAAGCGATCCATCGGTGACAGTATGAACCCCCTGGGGTTCGCTCACTAATCTATGCCTGTTCGCCGGCGTTGCCGGCATCGGACGGAATGTCCATCTCCCACAATCTTTCGAGCTGGTAGAAGTCACGGACCTTTGCCTGCATGACATGAACCACCACACCGTTGAGGTCGATCAGGGCCCATTCACCGTCGTTAATACCCTCGGTACCCAAGGGGGGTTCGCCTGCGTCCTTGGCCTGGAAGGCAACCGCTTCGGCCATTGATTTTACATGGCGGTCGGAGGTACCGCTGGCGATAATCATGATGTCGGTGATACTGGTTTTGCCGCGTACATCCAGCACTTTAACGTCCTGGGCCTTCATGTCTTCCAGCACCTGTACGGCCAGATCGCGGAGTTCTTCTGCCTGCATTGAGTTTCCTGGTTGGGTGAGTTCAGTGTTGATTTTATCTGAAAAGCGACGAAATCGCAGTGTGTTGGGTGATCTGTGATCAGCGATAGAGCCCCTGGGCTTCGATTATCTTCAAGACGCGCTTCGGTAACAGGTATCTTGGGGAGCGTCCTTTTGCGATCAGGCTGCGAATGCCGGTAGCCGAAATCTCGAGTTGGGTTACCGCCTGGAACAGGATCAGGCCGCCGCGTTGGGTTTTCAGCTGGGCAGGGTCATTGGTGATGCGTTGGCGGTAGAGATCGATCGGGGCCTCTCCCGGACGCTGCATGATCACCAGGTGGGCCAGCTCAAGAATATTCTCCGGCTGGTGCCAGTCGGCAAAGCCCCGGAAGGCGTCGCTGCCCATGACCAGGCAGATGGGCAGGGTGTCCCCCAGCTCTTGCCGCAGGGAGCGCAGGGTATCGACGCTGTAGGATTTGCCATCGCGCCTGAGTTCCCGGTCATCCACATGAAAAAGTGGATTGCTTTCCACGGCGGCCTGTACCATCTCCAGGCGTTGCCGCGGGGTGGTCAGGGGCGCGTCGCGATGGGGTGGGTCGCGAAGCGGCACCAGGCGGATCTCATCCAGTCCGAGGGCCTGCTGCACATCCAGGGCGGTGCGCAGGTGGCCATAGTGGATGGGGTCGAATGTGCCGCCTAATACGCCGATCATTGCTTGTTAGCAGGTCCTGGCATCAGGACCTGATGTGGCCATCGCCGAGAACGATGAACTTCATCGAGGTGAGCCCCTCCAGGCCCACCGGTCCCCTGGCGTGGAACTTGTCGGTGGAGATGCCGATCTCGGCACCCAGGCCGTACTCAAAGCCGTCGGCGAAACGGGTGGAGGCGTTTACCATCACCGAACTGGAGTCCGCCTCCTGCAGGAAACGCCTGGCGCGGGTGATGTTTTCGGTGATGATCGACTCCGTGTGCTGCGAGCTGTGGGTGTTAATGTGCTCGATGGCCTGGTCCAGATCGTCCACAACCCGAATCGACAGGATGGGTGCCAGGTACTCGGTGTCCCAGTCCTCGTCGGTGGCAGCGGTGCAACCCTCGATGATTTCGCAGGTACGCTTGCAGCCGCGAAGCTCCACGCCCTTTTTCATGTAGGCGGGGGCGAGCATCAGCAGGGCCTCTTCCGCCACAGCTTCGGCCACCAGCAGGGTCTCCATGGTGTTGCAGGTGCCGTAGCGCTGGGTCTTGGCGTTCAGCGCCACGTCGAATGCCTTCTGGATGTCCGCCTGGTCGTCGATGTAGACGTGGCAAATACCGTCCAGGTGCTTGATGACCGGAACCCTGGCGTCATTGGAAATGCGCTCGATCAGTCCCTTGCCGCCCCGGGGAATGATGACGTCCACATACTCGGGCATGGTGATCATGGCGCCCACCGCGGCACGGTCGGTGGTGGCGACCACCTGTACCGCTTCGGCCGGCAGGCCGGCCTTCTCCAGTCCGCGGTGAATGCTGGCCGCGATGGCCTGGTTGGAGTGGAAGGCCTCCGAACCGCCGCGTAACACCGTGGCGTTGCCGGATTTCAGGCAAAGGGCGGCGGCGTCGGCGGTGACGTTGGGCCGCGACTCGTAGATGATGCCCGCCACGCCCAGGGGTACGCGCATGCGCCCGACCTGAATGCCGGTGGGACGGTAGTTCATGTCGAAGATTTCGCCGATGGGATCGGGCAGGGCGGCGATCTGGCGCAGCCCCTCGATCATGCTGTCGATTCGGGCAGTGGTCAGTTCCAGTCGATCCAGTAGGGCGGCGTCCAGGCCTTTGGCAGCGCCGGCTTCGAGGTCCTTACGGTTTTCATCCATCAAGGTGTCGCGGGTGGTGTCGATGTCGTCGGCGATGGCAAGCAGGGCATTGTTTTTCTCGCCGGTGCTGGCAGCGGCCAGGGCACGGGAGGCGGCGCGAGCCTGCTTGCCCAGTTCGTTCATGTAGGCGACGACGTCGGTGATCTGGTCTGACATGGCGTTAACCCATTAACTTCCTAGATAAACAATAGGGAATCTCTAAAAACCCACCTTAATCTGCGATAATAACACACACACAACTTTTCAATCACAGTACACAGACTATGCAACCGAACTTTTTTGC
>NZ_MPRJ01000042.1 GCF_002020805.1 Solemya velesiana gill symbiont
TTCGTGGGCAAAAAAGTTCGGTTGCATAGTCTGTGTACTGTGATTGAAAAGTTGTGTGTGTTATTATCGCAGATTAAGGTGGGTTTTTAGAGATTCCCTATAGAGAAAGATAGACCATGGCCAAAATCCGGGTAGCACGGACGGTAGAGATTCCCGATCCGCTACGCATCAGTCGTTATCGAAAAATACCGGAGCTGGGGCCCCGTATCCTCTTCTTTAGTGGAGGCTCGGCACTCAACGGCCTCTGCAAGACCCTTAAGAACTATACCCACAACTCCACTCACCTGGTGACGCCATTTGATTCGGGTGGCAGCTCAGCTGAACTGCGACAGGCTTTTGCCATGCCCTCAATCGGGGATCTGCGAAGCCGACTGATGGCGCTGGCCGATGAAACGGTGCTGGGTCATCCGGAGGTGTACGAGTTGTTCACCTACCGCTTTCCCAAGGACAAATCCAACAAGGAGCTGCGTACCAGGGTGGAGGCGATGGCTGCAGGCAAATCCGAGCGGATCGCTGATATCACCAATCCCATGCGGCGTTTGATCTGTAATCAACTGGGTTATTTTCTTGATGCCATGCCCGATAGTTTCGACCTGCGGGGTGCAAGTATCGGCAACCTGATTCTGGCCGGGGGGTATCTCAATAACCATCAGCACCTCGACCCGATCATCTTTCTCTTCTCCAAGCTGGTCAATGTGCAGGGTACCGTGCGCGCCATTGTGAACGAGGACTTGCACTTGGGTGGTGATCTTGCAGACGGCAGCAGGGTGATTGGGCAGCACAGGCTGACGGGAAAAGAGGTGGCTCCCCTTTCGTCACCTATCAAAAAGCTGTTCCTCTCCCGGAGCCGCGACAGTTACGCCCCGGGGACATCCCAGTTGAAAAAGAAGAACCAGAAGCTGATCGAGGCGGCTGAACTGATCTGTTATCCGCCGGGAAGTTTCTACTCAAGCCTGATGGCCAATCTATTGCCCGCCGGTGTTGGCCGGGCAATTGCCGGTAATGACTGTCCCAAGGTCTTTATCCCCAATCTGGGGTCAGACCCTGAACAGGTCGGGATGGATTTTGAGCAGACGGTGCAGGTGCTGTTGAAACAGCTGAAGGCAGATGTTTCTGCTGATTGCTCCAATGACAAACTATTGAATATCGTTCTGGTCGACAGCAGGAATGGTAACTATCCACCGGGTCTTTCCGCCGATTTTCTCAGGAAATTGGGTATCGAACTTGTTGATGTGAAACTGGTCAGCCGGGAGAGCGCCCCCTATTACGACAATGACTTGTTGGTGTCGGCACTCATGTCGCTGACCTGACAGCGTTTGTGTCGCTGGGTGGTGATGATGGTGGCAGCAGGGGTTGGAAAATCCTGCCGTCAGACCGCAGGAACTGGGTGAAGAATTCAAAAAAGATCAGGCGTGTGGTCTGGATGAACACCACCAACCCGGCCATGGCGATGATGAAGACCTGTCCCGCAACCAGGATGATGTAGTAAATAATCATGGAATCTGCGCTTGAGGCCACGGCGATCACTGCAGCTGAAAGTGCAGCATGACCCAGCGCAAAGGCCCCGATGCGCAGGAACGAGAGGGTGTTGACCCCAAGCTTGAACACGCTGTGCAGCAGGCGTCCCATCACCTGGCTGACTGTATTTGCCCTGATGCTGCCCAATACCACAATGCTACCCACTAGATACCAGACCAATGCCGGGATCATGAGCAGTACGGCGCGGGGCTCATAGATAGCGATCAGAGTCAGCAGGTAGAGACAGAGCAGCGCGGCATCTTCCAGTACCCAGGCCCTTAGGCTGTTTCTCCAGTAGGCCTCGATGCCGGAAAAGACCAGTCCCACGAGGATGATGATGCAGCCGATCACCAGTGACAGGCTGAGGATCATTAGTGGGTGTTCGATGGATCTGAACCAGAGGGTGGGGAAGATGTCATGAAATCCGAACGCTTCACCGAACAGCACGCCAAACAGAATGGCGACGAGTCCGCAGGGCAACAGCACCGTGGTTTGGGGCCAGCGTCGTGCAAGGACGAGGCCCAGCAGGATGACTACCGATCCGTGTCCAATATCGGGAAACATGAAGCCGAACAGCAGGGGTACGACAAAGGGAAGCAGCAGGTTAGGGTCCACCTCGTTGCTGTCGGGCGGCGGCAACATGTTGCTGAAAATCCGGAATGGGCGTGTCCACCAGGATTGAAGTACAGAAACTGGCGGTATGGCATTGATGGGTGGAACTGGGAAACGGACGATGCTGTGGATGTGGGACCTATCCAGGATGTGCTGCAGTTTGTCCGTCTGTTCTGCGGTGGTCCAGCCAGTGATGTGGCAGAATTTCTTTTCAGTGGCGACCTTCGGAAGGTACTGCAGGAACCATCGCATAATTTCGATATTGGCGAATGACTCCTTCATTCTCTTATCCCACTGGTGTCTCTGTATCTCCTCTTCAAGATGCACGTTTTTACGTACAAGGTGCTTGAGCTTGGTGGTTATCAGGGCCTTTTTGTCCGGGCACTTTTTGGGCAGCCAGTCGGGCATCGTGAGCTGTACACACTCTGAATAGTCTGCGGCGAGCCTGATCAGGTGTTCCTGCTGCGGCAGACTGGCGACAAGGAAGAACTCATGTTTGTCCGAGACGATCGAAGCGGGGGATGCGTTGTTGATGGTGTGGCTCATAGGGTGCGCAATGGGGCAGACAAACACACCCTTGTAGAGAAAGTCCGTGGAATGATGAAATCGTTCCATCTCCTGGTCTGAACATTCGATAGCATCCAGGTATTCAATAAGCAGATTCAGGTTGAGAATTTCACTCTCTACTGTTTCCTTGCGCTGTTCCAGTGAGTTTGACTCTGCAAGCCACTGTTCGAGGTAGGAGAGGGCCTCGTGGGCGGTTTCCGCAGTCGAACCGGAGAGATGAGAAGGCGTCTGGAAGTCTGTGGGAGGGGGAATCCGGTTTTTTTTGCAAAAATTGTCGAATGCTTGGATGGCCTGCTGGGTTTCGTAGACATCGAGGGGTGCCATCAGGCGAGGATCCAGCTCAAGCTGCACTTCTCCCGTTCTGGCCAATGCCTCAACGGCATAGACCGTCTCGCCCCTTGGCACATAGGCTTCGAACCATTTTGACTGGGCGGGGCGGAGCATTGGTGTCCGCTTTCTGAAATTCTTCATCATCACCGGACGCCTCATGATGCCGGAACCTCCACGGTGGAAGACCGCATCTATACAAAGTATAGGTCCGGTGTGTGTGTGGGGCAGTGATAATGCGCAATTCAGGGAGAGGGAAAATGTGTTTGACAAATATAGAAAATACTAATAAATTAATAAAACAA
This sequence comes from Solemya velesiana gill symbiont, assembly GCF_002020805.1. GTDB lineage: Bacteria > Pseudomonadota > Gammaproteobacteria > Chromatiales > Chromatiaceae > Sedimenticola_A. The sequence continues at coordinate 3,330 of NZ_MPRJ01000042.1, forward strand.
TGAGGCTGCAGCAGTATCCAGTCTCCTAAAACTTACTTTTTAAAGATTATTATTTGGAGATGCTTATCATGAACAAGATCGTTAAATCTGCTGCTGTTGCCGCTATGCTCGCCGCTTCCGCTTCTGCTTCCGCTTGGTGGGGTGGCCCCTGGAATGGTCTGGGTGACGGTTTCGGCGACGGCTTCGGTGATTTCAACATGAACTTCAGCGGTCGTAGCTCTGCCTACGGTCGTGGCAACGGTTACGGCTACGGTGCTCCTTACTACGGCTACGGTGCTCCCTACGGTGCTCCCTACGGTGCTCCCTACGGTGCTCCCTACGGTGCTCCCTACGGTGCTCCCTACGGCGCACCTTACGGCTACGCTCCCGTTGCTCCTCAGGCTCCGGTTGCTCCTGCTAAATAAGATCTGATTCAGATTTTAATTAGTAGAAAAGAAAAAGCCCCGGTACGTTATGTGCCGGGGCTTTTTTTGCTGGTGGCCTTTAGCAACAGTTGCCATCAGGTTTGATCGCCTCGATAGTGGCGGAGACCACGTAATCCTCAACACCGCGACCAGGTGCCCAGTCCTTGATGAACGCTTTGGATTCATCTTTGGGTTCAATGCGGATTTCACAGAACCCGGCGTCTTTCATCATCTCGGTCAGATCGTCTATCAGCGATGCATTGCCCATGCAGCCGGCAATCAACTGGGGATCGTTACGCATCTCTTCCGGCAGTTCAACAGTGGCTACCACATCGGAGATTGCCAGGCGGCCACCGGGCTTGAGCACACGGAATGCGTCCCTGAACACCTGTGCCTTGTCAGGGGAGAGGTTGATCACGCAGTTGGAGATGATGACATCGGCTGTATTGTCTGCGATGGGCAGGTGCTCGATTTCACCAAGCCTGAACTCCACGTTGCTGTACCGGCCTTTGACCGCATTGCTGCGGGCCTTGCTCAGCATGTCCGGGGTCATATCCACCCCGATGACCCGACCACTGTTGCCCACTTCAGGTGACGCGAGGAAACAGTCGAATCCGCCACCGGCCCCCAGATCGACGACTACCTCGCCGGATTTGAGTGCTGCGATCGCCTTTGGATTGCCGCAGCCCAGTCCCATATCCGCCCCGGAGGGTACCTGCTCAAGTTCCTCTGCGCTGTAACCCAGGCGGGTTGAGATCAGTGTGTTTATCGCCGCATCATCGGAAACACCGCAGCAACTCGCCTCGATACCACAGCAGTCTCCCGCATTTTCTGCATTGGCTACTTCTGCGTAGGCGCTACGCACCTGCTGCTTGTGGGTGTCCAGTTCCACCAGGGTAGGGGCTTCGGGGGCGCAGCAGTTGTCTTCGCTCATGTGGAGATTCTCGTTGTCAGTTCTGTTGTGGTGTTTGCAAACAGATCAGCCAAGGTGTTGAGCACCTCGGGCTCGATCCAGCACTCCACCTTTTTTCCGTTCCTGCGCATCTCGATCAATCCTGCCTGGTTCAGCTCTTTGAGGTGGTGCGAGAGGGTCGAGGGTGCGATGTCCATGCCTTCGCCAAGCTGTCCGACACTGATGTGGGCCGCGGATTCTGCATCACAGATGGTTCCCGGGGCGCAGCAGGATGTCAGGCGATGGAACAGGGCCAGCCGGTGAGGGTTGCCCAGTGCCTTGAACATATCGGCGTGTTGCTCAATATTTGTTCTATAGTTCGACAATTTTCGAAATATAGAATTATTGGCGTGTGATGGCAAGAGAAAAAAGTGGGAAAGCCATTTTCTATCTGTTCAATAGCGCGTTTAAAGATAAAAAACAGAACGGGGTATTACTCTCGATGCGGTTACGTGGATGGCGGCCGATACTGATGGTGCTGTTGCTGGGTTTGCTCTCATCTCAGGTGTATGCACAGCCAAGGGTGCCCTGCGGAGAGGCACCGGTACCTTCCTACGGTGGGCCGGGGGAGCATCCCAATATCGGTATTTGGTTCAATGAGTCTGGAGGTAAGCGCTGGTTCCCACCGGAGTGTACAGGTTGGGAGCAGACCGAGAGTGCACCCCTGGTTGCGACTGCCGGGCCGGGCGTTTTCATCACAGGGCGGGAGTGGAAGAGCTGTTGACCCGTATGGGTGCAATCTCCCGATTCCCGGAGATCCAATACTGGACCGTTACCGGCAAGTTCTGGCGGCCACTTATTGCAGAGGCCTATGCCCTGAGCGGTAACGATGGCTCTTTGAAGCGGGATGATTTTGACCCTGCAGAGCTCATACCGGGAGAGGATCTGTTCATATGGCAGAAGGAGAATACTTTTGCCGGAAAGGTAATGTATCGCTTACGGGTAAAGGAGCGCAGTGAATCCCGCCTGGTGATTGAGGCGGAAAACACGCAAACGGTCTGGTTTTTCATCTTTCCAATTCTCGACCCCGGTGAGTATCAGTTCATCTATTTTCTCGAACAGGAGTCGGATGAGACCTGGCGCTACTACAGCCTGATGCGCATGAGCAGCGGCTGGAATCCCTACGAGGAGGGCTACGAGGAGCACTATATCAACCGGGCAGTGGCGCTTTTTCGCTATGTGGCCGGGATACCCGCGGACCAGGAGCCGCCGGCGGCACCTTGAGCATTGGATTTCAAATCAATATAAAGTTTGTGGGTATAATCACCCGTTAAAAGGGTGTGCTTTTAGAATGGAAATGATTATCATAGTTTTTTACTCGGAAATTAAAAATCAGGGTTGGATAGTCTCTGGCCGATTCAGGGTGACTGTAATGGGCCAGGGATTTTTTCTTGTAAGGAGGTAGGTTAAGACAATGGAAACGCGTTCTTTCAATCCCCCGGTCCGCACCCTGATGGGCCCCGGACCTTCTGATGTACATCCGCGCATTCTCGAGGCGCTCTCCAGGCCCACCATCGGGCACCTGGATCCTGCGTTCGTGGCCATGATGGAAGAGGTCAAGGAACTGCTCCAGTATGCCTTTCAGACCGAGAATCCGCTGACCATGCCGGTATCCGCTCCCGGTTCTGCCGGCATGGAGACCTGTTTCGCCAACCTGGTGGAGCCGGGTGACAAGGTGATCGTCTGTCAGAACGGCGTATTTGGCGGACGCATGAAGGAGAACGTGGAGCGCTGTGGCGGTGAAGCGGTGATGGTGCAGGATGCCTGGGGTGCCGCTGTTGATCCCCAGAAGCTGGAGGGCGCCCTCAAGGCCAATCCCGATGCGAAGGTCGTGGCCTTTGTCCATGCCGAGACCTCTACCGGAGCCCAGTCTGATGCCAAGATCCTGGTGGAACTGGCCCACAAGCACGGTTGCCTGACCATTGTGGACACCGTCACTTCCCTGGGCGGTACGCCGGTCAAAGTGGATGAGTGGGGCATCGACGCCATCTACACCGGTACCCAGAAGTGCCTTTCATGTACGCCCGGCCTCTCGCCGATCAGCTTCAGTGAAGCTGCCCTGGAGAAGGTGAGGAACCGTAGCAGCAAGGTCCAGAGCTGGTTCCTGGATCTCAACCTGGTGAATGGGGTACTGGGGCGGTGGCGCCAAGCGTGCATACCACCACACAGCGCCGGTAAACGCGCTCTACGGTCTGCACGAGGCACTGGTGATGCTGAGAGAGGAGGGGCTGGAGAACGCCTGGGCGCGTCACCAGAACAATCACCTGGCACTCAAGGCCGGCCATGGAAGCCATGGGCCTCACCTTTATCGTGAAAGAGGAGGAGCGCCTGCCCCAGTTGAACGCAGTATCGATTCCGGAGGGCGTCGACGATGCGGCCGTGCGCTCCCGCCTGCTGAACGAGTTCAACCTCGAGATCGGTGCTGGACTGGGCGACCTGGCCGGCAAAGTATGGCGTATCGGCCTGATGGGTCACGCCAGCCGTGCGGAGAATATCCTGCTCTGTGTTGCCGCACTGGAGGCTGTGCTCTCTGATATGGGAGCGGATATCAACAACGGTGTTGCACTGAGTGCTGTGCAGAAGGCACTGGCCTAACTTGTTGATTGCTGCAAACAGAAAAAGGGGAGCATCTGCTCCCCTTTTTTATTTAAGCGTTGCTGCATTTTGCGATGATCAGCCATCCAGCTAAATAAGGCTAACCTCCAACCCTGACGGCCAAAACATCACAAGTGGCAAGGTGGAGAACGCCGTTGGCAGTGGAGCCGAGCAGCAGTTGAAGACCGTGTCGTCCATGGCTGCCTAGAACGATGAGATCAACTTCCTGCTCTTCGGCCACGCGGACGATTTCCCGCTTCGGGATGCCGATCTCCACGAAATATTCACTCTCATGCAGACCACGAGCTGCAATCAACCGCTTGAATTTATCTTCGGCCTGAGCAGCCAGGCGCTGGTCCAGGTTGATATCTTCAGGGAGTGGGATTTCACCCGTATACATGGCGCCGGTGTATTCCACCACGTGCAGGAGGCTGAGCTTTGCACCATTCAGTGCGGCCAACTCAACGGCTCTGCCCACGACGTTTGGGCTCTCTGTATCAGCGAAGTCTGTTGCCAATAGAATGTGGCGGTAGTTTGCCATGGCTGTGCTCCATCAATATTCCTGATTTGAGTATGGAAGCTGAAATGGCTTTTTTTTCCAGTTCAGGGCCTGTTAATGAGGCTTGGCAGGCATTGGAAACTTGCCAGTAGGGAGGGGACTCCGTAGGCTGATGCATATTCCGATAATAATTAGTGCCATGTACTACCGCCTACTTTGCTTTTGTATCTTGCTTATTGCCCTTGTTGGCGATGCGGTCGCCAGCGAGCCGCCGATCCGTATTGGTGTGTTGAGTCATCGAGGCAGCGAGGCAACCCTGAAGATGTGGTCGCCCACGGCGGACTATTTGACCAACGCCGTTCATGGGCGAAGATTCGAAGTTGTGCCCCTCGATTTCGTTGAGGTGAATCCATCTATCGAGTCCGGCGATGTGGACTTTGTGCTGGTCAATCCGGGTATCTACGTCAATCTTGAGGTGCGCTACCGGGTTTCGCGAATCGCCACTTTGAATAACCTGGTGGGGGAAGTGGCCAGTAACGTCTTTGGCGGTGTGATTTTTACCCGAATGGATCGGGATGACCTGTCGAGCCTGCTAGATCTGCAAGGGCAGCGATTTCTTGCGGTGGATGAGACCTCGTTGGGTGGATTCCAGATGGCCTGGAGACAGTTTCAGGATGCAGGTCTCAATCCCTATGAAGATTTCACGTCCCTGTTATTCAAGGGGATACATGACGATGTGGTCATGGCGGTACTCAATGGCGAAGCCGATGCGGGCACAGTGCGTACCGATATCCTGGAGCGCATGGTTTCCTCCGGCACGATCGATCTTAATGATTTCAAGATATTGAATGCCAAGTTTGAGGAGGATTTCTATTTCAACCTGAGTACCCGGCTCTATCCCGAGTGGCCATTCAGTAAGGTGCAGCACACCCCCAATGAACTGGCTCAACAAATTGCCGTGGCGCTACTCAACATGCCGGCGAATCATGTGGCAGCCCAAGCCGGGAACTATGCCGGCTGGACAATTCCCCTGGACTACCAGCCGGTGCATGAGATCTTCCAGGCGCTGTCGCTTCCCCCTTATGAGTCCCTGGCTAAATTCACCTTAATGGACGCCATACGCAAGTATTGGTACTGGCTGTTGGGTGGTTTGATATTTCTGCTTTCGATGGCGTTTATGACCACCTGGGTTGCCCGGCTCAACAGGGAGCTCAAGCGTGCACAGCTTCACCTGGAACAGCGCCATGAGCTGATTCTAAACTCCGTGGCAGACGGCATCTATGGTGTAGACCTGCAGGGCAACTCCACCTTCGTGAATCGGGCCATGGAACTCATCACCGGCTGGAAAGCAGAGGAACTGATTGGGCAGAACCAGCATGATATTCTGCACCATACCCATGCCGATGGCACGCCGCACCCACGCCACGAATGCCCGGTGTATGCCACCTATCGGGACAACGTCCCGCGTTTCGTGGATGACGATGTGTTCTGGAAGAAGGACGGCACCTCTTTTCCTGTTGAGTACACCAGTACCCCCTTGAGGGACGAGCACGAAGGTGTGGTGGGCAGCGTTGTGGTGTTTCGCGATATCAGCGAGCAGAAACTGGCAGAGGAGGAGGCCCGTCAGCACCAGATGGACCTTGCCCACGTGGCCCGGCTCAGTACCATGGGTGAGATGGCCTCTGGTATTGCCCACGAAATCAACCAGCCGCTGACGGCCATTGCCACCAATGCCCACGCCTGTATTCGCATGCTGGAGTCCGGTGGCGAAAAGAACGAGCGCATAGCCGATGCCATCGAGCGTATCGGAACGCAGGCGGAGCGTGCCGGCGAGATTATCAGGCAGCTTCGTCAGTTTGTACGCAAGGAGCAGCCCCAGCTTACAGACGTCAATCTCAATGAACTGATCAATGAAGTGGTGGTGTTGATCAAACCCGAGGCGCTCAAGGCCAATGTGCGGATCGATCTTGATCTTGATGAAGATATCGGTAGTGTACGAGCCCAGCATATTCAGATTGACCAAGTGATCCTGAACCTGGCGAGGAATGCCATCGAAGCCATGATGGATACCACGGATGGTGATCGGATACTGGCAATCATGACACGTAAGGGTGGCAGGAATGCGGTGATCGTGACGGTATCGGACACGGGGCCGGGGTTGAGTGAAGAGGTAAAAGAGCAAGTATTCAATCCCTTCGTAACCACCAAGCCCAGCGGCATGGGGCTGGGTCTATCCATCAGCCAGGGGATTATCGATGCCCACAAGGGGCGTCTGTATGTTGATTCAGAGTCGGGGCAGGGTGCAGTATTCCGTTTCATGCTGCCGGTAACAAAAGGGGATAAGGGGGACGAAACGTATGAGCAGTGAGGTGACAGTTTTCATCGTCGATGACGATCAGGAGGTGCGCGATGCCTTGCAACTGCTGATGGAGTCTGTAGGGCTCTGTGTTGAGACCTTTGGTTCTGCCCAGAAGTACCTCGACCAGTTCGATCCCAAACGCCCCGGCTGCCTGGTTCTGGATATTCGTATGCCCGGCATGAGTGGTCTTGACCTGCAGGCCAGGCTGGCTGCGGAGAGTATCCATCCGCCGATTGTGATCATCACCGGGCATGGTGATGTGCCTATGGCGGTGCGCGCGGTCCAGGCGGGCGCAGTGGACTTCGTGCAGAAACCCTTCAATGATCAGCAACTGCTCGACAGCGTGCACCGGGCAATTGAACAGGACTCGGTTCAGCGTGGTGAGGTTTCCAAGCTGCTTGAGATTCAGGATCGCCTTGCAAAGCTTACTCCCCGTGAGCGGGAGGTGATGGAGCTGGTCATTGCCGGCAAGCGCAACAAGGTGATTGCGGCGGATCTCAATATCACCCAGTCCACGGTGGAAGCACACCGTGCCAAGGTGATGGAGAAGATGGAGGCGGATACCCTCTCCAGCCTGATGCGCATGATGTTGACCCTCGAGGCCCACGGTTCCGAGTGAGTTCAGATGCTGTTCAGCCGGGTTTTAGCCACTAAGTGGGCTGAATAACCCCGGTGCCCTCCAACCTTCTCCCAGTAGGGGTTAAGGAAAACCCCAACTAATTTTCACATATCTTCCAATTTACCCTTTTCCAGCCTTCTCCATAATCGTTTACAGCCCTGAGATCTACCTTGAGGTGGACAGAAAGGCTAATGATTGATCGGTTGTTCGGTTGACCGACCGTGCAGGGACGCGATACAGGCTTTCGGTCGTCAATCGGACAAACGGTCTTTCTTCCACCACCCGTTTTAGGAGGAGAAGATGAAAAGAAAATACTTGGTTGGCGCAGCAGGTGTGCTCGCAGCCGTAATTACAGGAGCAATTGTTGCGCCCCAGGCAGTGCTGGCAGCAAAGGGTGCCAGCATGGTCGAAGAGGGCAAGAAGATTGCGTTCGACCGTAAGAAAGGAAACTGTCTCGCCTGCCACATGATGGGTGACGGTGCCAGCCCCGGCAATATTGCCCCCCCCTTGCTGGCAATGAAGAGTCGCTATCCGGACAAGGCAAAACTGCGTGCACAGATCTGGGATGCCACCACGGCCAATCCGGATTCCACCATGCCTCCATTTGGCAAGCACAATATCCTGTCAGCTAGTGAACTCGACAAGATTGTCGAATATGTCTGGACCCTTTAAGGGATTCAGAAGTTCACTGTCGAGATAGTTTTCTGGAGGAGAGATTAATCATGAAAAAGTTACTCGCAATGTCGATGACCCTGATGATGGCCGTCGGCATTTCAAGCAATGTAGTAGCCTCGCCTGAGGCAGATAAAGCAGCTTGGGACAACCACTACAAGCAGCGTTTCCCCGGCGTTCCTGCTGATGACTATATCAACGGCGTTTACGCTATTGATAAAGTTGGCCGTGAGAACTGGGAAGCCATCGAGGAGTTCCCCCCCTACGAGCCCTTCATCGATGCGGGCGAGGAGATGTGGAATACTCCCTTTGCCAATGGCAAAGGCTACAAGGACTGCTTCCCCAAAGGTCCCGCCATTGCTCAAAATTATCCACACTGGGATAAGGAAAAGGGCATGGTGATGACCCTTGCCCTGGCGCTGAACAACTGCCGTGAGGCAAATGGCGAAAAACCCCTGAAATACAAGAAGGGCTCCATCAATAACATCCTGTCCTACGTTGCCTACCAGTCTCGTGGCAACAAGATCAACGTAGTCATCCCCAAGGATGATCCTCGTGCGATGGAGGCCTACGAGGATGGTAAGAAGTTCTACTATACCCGTCGTGGTCAGTTGAACTTCTCCTGTGCCAGCTGCCATATCCAGAATGCCGGCAATGTACTGCGCACCGAGGTTCTCGGTCCGGCCAAGGGCCAGATCAGCCATTTCCCTGTTTACCGCTCCAAGTGGGGAACCGTGGGAACCCTGCATCGCCGTTTCACCGGCTGCAACAAGCAGGTACGCGCGGCACCTTTCAAGGCCCAGGGTAAGGAGTATCGTAACCTCGAGTACTTCCTGAGCTACCAGAGCAACGGCCTTGAGCTCAACGGCCCTGGCGCGCGCAAGTAAACGTCGGTTAGTAGACGATTTGGAGAATGATTATGCGTAAGAATAGATTTATCAGCATACTAGCACTGGTGGCTGGCTTGGCTGTCGGTATTGTAGGATGCGCCACTGCCTCTGAAAAGGGGATGACAGCGAAACAGAGCCCAAAAGCTGCCGAGGTCGCACAGATGATCAGTGATGCGGATGCAGCAAGAAAGAAGGCCGCCTCGGTCAAGGGCGAATGGCGTGATACCGGCAAGTTCATCAAGAACGCCCAGAAGGCCCTTGAGGCCAGCGAACTTGAAAGGGCGATGAAGCTTGCCAAAAAGGCCAAGGCTGAAGGTGAACTGGGCTATGCACAGGCAGTGGCTCAGAAAGATCTGAAAATGCCAGCCTACCTGAAATACTAATAATGCCCCACTTGGAGGATGTATAGAATGAATATCAGTAAGATGTCAACTGCTTTCGCTCTGGTGGGTGGACTTGCTGTATCTGCGAGTGCTTTTGCCAGCGGCATCAATATTACCCCGTCACTCAAGGCGGTTGATGTATTGCACGGTGGCAAACCTGTAACTATCGAGCGTACGAGCGACAAGAATGCGACCATACCCTTGGCTTACGCCAAGGTGTCTCGCGCCTGTCCTCCCTTCTGCGTTCAACCCATGACGGTGGCTTCCGGTGTGGACACGGTTGGTGAGCTCGAGGTGCTGGGTTATCTCAAGCGCATCAGTAACGGAGACCGCAGCGTGATGGTGGTCGACTCCCGTGAATCCGCATGGGTCAACCGCGGTACCATCCCCGGTGCCGTGAATACTCCCTGGAACATGATCAACGTGGATGTGGCCGGCACCTTCGAGGTGGAGGCTGAAGCAGAAGGCTTGCACGACATCCTGATCAACAAGTTCGGCGCTAAGCTGGACAACGGTCATTGGGATTTCCGCAATGCAAAAACCCTGGTGCTGTTCTGCAACGGCATCTGGTGTCCCCAGTCATCTATCAATATCAAGACCCTGGTCAAAATGGGCTACCCGGCATACAAGCTGAAGTGGTACCGCGGCGGTGTGCAGTCCTGGGTTAGCGTTGGCCTGACGACCGTCAAGCCCTGATCAGACGAGGAGCGGAATTCGATGAATATGAAACGACGTGTTTTCCTGAAAGGCTCTGTTGCCGCCAGTGCGCTGGGTGTGGCGGTAGGTGCAGGCCTTTTGACCCCCAAGGCTGTTCTTGCAGCCTGGTCGAAGGAGGCTTTCGAAGCCAAGAAGATTCCTGATGCATTGAACGCGCTGCTCGGCAGCAGCGACATGGCCGACAGCGGCGACATCAAGATCAAGGCGCCGGATATTGCCGAGAATGGTGCGGTGGTACCCATCACCGTATCCACCGGAATTGCAGGTGTGGAGTCCATCTCCATTATCGCGGCTAACAACCCGGTTCCGCTGGTGGCAAGCTTCAACATGGGTGAAGGTGCCCAGGGCTTTGTCTCCACCCGTATCAAGATGGGTAAGACCGGTGACGTTGTCGCTGTCGTCAAGGCCGGCGGCAAGCTGCAGAGCAACCGCAAAGAGGTCAAAGTCACCATTGGTGGATGCGGCGGGTGATGCAGCACCGTTTGTCCACTGGGCAAACGGAGTCTGCAGAACGCCTTGCATGGATGCCAGGCTGGATCAGCCCAGCAGGGATGTGCACAGCGAGTGCTTTGAAAATTATGCAGCGCTGGATGGTTGGAAGCTGAACCACTACCCAAACAGATATTCATCAATTGTTAAAGAATTTCGAGGAAAACGAACATGGCTAAGAAAACCATTAAGATCCGCGCCAAGGACAAGGATGGCGTGGTTACAGTCAAGTCCCTGATGACCCATCCCATGCAGCCCAGTGGTCAGAAGGACAAGAAGACCGGCAAGCCCATACCCCCCCACTACATTCAGGAAGTGACCTGTGAGTCCGGTGGTAAGACGGTGATGAGTGCACTGCTCAGCGGCGGTGTATCCAAAAACCCCTATGTCTCTTTCAAGTTCACCGGCGCCAAGAAAGGCGACATGATGAAGCTGAGCTGGATGGACAACCAGGGTGAAACCGATTCTGCCGAAGCCAAAATCGGCTAAGTTTCAACCCCCTGGCCGGTGCGGAGTGTCTGCGTCCGCGCCGACCTTTTTTTTACGCTCTCTGCAAGATAGCCCCTTGGGCTGACCTAAGCGCCCAATGGGAGGAAGCGCGATGACTATATCAAGAAGAGAATTTTTACGTTTGATGGGTCTTGCTGGCGCCGCCGGTATGCTACCGGGTTCGGTTTTTTCAGCTGCACGGAAGCCATCAGATCTCTACGAGATTCCACAGTTCGGAAATGTCTGCCTGATGCACATTACCGACTGTCATGCACAACTCAATCCCATCTATTTTCGTGAGCCCAATGCCAACATTGGCGTTGGCGGAGCACTGGGCAAGGCGCCGCACTTGGTGGGTAACAATCTGCTGAAACACTTCGGTGTCGAGCCGGGTAGCATCGAGGCTCACGCCTTCAGCTATCTCAACTTCGACCAGGCATCCAAGCAGTTCGGAAAGGTAGGTGGTTTTGCTCACCTGAACAGTCTTGTTAAGCGTCTGCGTGCTGAGCGCGGAGATGACAACAGCTTGTTGATGGACGGTGGTGATACCTGGCAGGGCTCGGGTACCGCTTTCTGGACCCGGGGCAAGGACATGGTTGGCGCCTGCACCTTGTTGGGCGTGGATGTAATGACCGGCCACTGGGAGTTTACCTACCTGGATAAAGAGGTCATCGACAACGTCGGCGAGTTCAAGGGCGATTTCGTCGCGCAGAACGTCGGCATTACCGAGGATGCGCTCTTCGACTACAAGTTTGCTGATTTCGAAGGGTTTGATGAAGATGAAGGCCTGGCCTTCAAGCCCTATACCATTAAAAACGTAGGTGGTGCGAGGGTAGCTGTTATCGGTCAGGCATTCCCCTACACCCCAATCGCAAATCCACAGCGCTTCATTCCGGATTGGACATTTGGTATCCAGGATGAGCGCATGCAGGCAATGGTGGATGCCGTTCGCGAGAACGAGAAGCCGGACGTGGTTGTCGTGATCTCACACAACGGTATGGACGTGGATCTGAAGATGGCGTCCCGCGTCAGCGGTATCGATGCAATCTTCGGTGGCCATACTCACGATGGCATGCCGGCACCCACTATCGTCAAGAACAAGGACGGCAAGACCCTGGTTACCAACGCCGGATCCAACGGCAAATTCCTGGGCGTAATGGACCTGGATGTGCGCAACGGCAAGGTGCAGGACTTCCGCTACCGCCTGGTGCCCGTATTCTCCAACCTGCTGCCGGCGGACAAGGAGATGCAGGACTATATCGACAACGTGCGGGCACCCTACAAGGACAAGCTTGAAGAGAAGCTGGCGGTGGCCGAAGAGACGCTCTATCGGCGCGGCAACTTCAACGGTACCTTTGACCAGGTGATCTGTGATGCCCTGCGCAAGGTAGAGGACGCACAGGTATCCCTCTCCCCCGGCTTCCGCTGGGGCACCTCGGTACTGCCTGGCCAAGCCATCACCATGGATAACGTGATGGACCAGACCTGTATCACCTATCCGGAGACCTACCGTCGTGAAATGAGCGGTGCGGACCTCAAGTTGATCCTGGAAGACGTCTGCGACAACCTGTTCAATAACGATCCCTACTACCAGCAGGGTGGTGACATGGTGCGCGTGGGTGGTCTCGACTATGTCTGTGACCCCAACGGCTCCTTCGGTAAGCGTATTAGTAACATGACCCTGGATGACGGCACCGTTGTTGAAGCGGACAAGAAGTACACCGTGGCAGGTTGGGCAACCGTAGGCTCCAAGTCGCCGGGCCGCCCGATCTGGGATGTGGTGGCGGACTACCTGCGGGACAAGAAGACCGTGAAGATCGAAAAACTGAATACGCCGAAATTGGTTGGCATCAAAGGCAATCCCGGAATTGCCGAGTACACCCTCTGACAAGGATTTCCATCCTTGTTGAGTTAGGGCGCCTTTTGGGCGCCCGTTTTTTTGGATGCGTGTTTTGTTGGGCCACCTGATTGGGAACCAGGCGGTCCCTAGAGCCGTTTCTCCAAAAACAGATACTGAACCTCCGAGTCCGGTGTCTGAGTCCCACCAAACCCCAAGTGACGATAGAGTCTTTCGGCGACCGGGTTATCCTCACCTCTAATGTGATCTTGCAGCAGCCTCGTGTCCTGGCAATATCTTCAGCTGTCCTGATCAGACCGCTGGCGATGCCGCGACCTCTTTGTTTCGGCCTGACATAGATATCGTGAATATTGATCAGAGGCTGCGCCTTGAAGGTCGAGAAGCAGGTGAAACAGGTTGCGATTCCCACGAAGTCGCCGCTACTCTCGGCCAGAAGAATCAGTGTGCCAGGGTGACTTTGGAGGCCGGGCAACAGGCCGCCGAGCACTTCCTAGGGCAGGGGCGCGCCTGCCCCCACGGGTTCTTCTGAATAGGCGTTCAGGAGGCTGAGAATAGCCTCTGCATGCAGCGGATCGTCCAGGCAGGCCTGTATGTGGGAAGGTGGTGCAACAAGATCACCAGGCATAGCTGTGATCCACCCGGACGTTGCTATTCCGTCTCGTGGAGTTTCCGCGCCTGCAGGGTGTTCTCCAGCAGGGTCGCGATAGTCATGGGGCCGACGCCACCGGGTACCGGGGTAATCCAGGCTGCATGCTCTTTTGCGGCCTCGAAATCTACATCACCGCACAGGGTGCCGTCTTCCAGGCGGTTGATACCCACGTCGATCACCAGGGCGCCAGGTTTGATCCAATCACCCTGAACGAACTTTGGGCGTCCTACGCCGGCAACGACTACGTCAGCGTTGCGTACTTTTTCCGCAAGATCCTTGGTGCGGCTGTGGCAGACGGTGATGGTGCAGCGAGCTGCAAGGAGTTCCAGGGCCGCTGGTCGGCCTACGATATTGGACTGACCTATGATGATGGCGTCCAGGCCCTCCAGGTTGTGACCTGTGCGCTCCAGCATGGTCATTACGCCTTTTGGGGTGCATGGGCGCAGGGTGGGCATACGAAGCGCCATACGTCCGAAGTTGTAGGGGTGGAAGCCGTCCACATCCTTGGTCGGCAGGATGCGTTCAATCACCTCTTCCTCATCGATCTGCTCTGGCAGGGGGAGTTGGACCAGTATGCCGTCGACCTCATCGCGTCCATTCAGCTCGTCGATCAGTCCCAGGAGCTCCTCCTGGCTGGTTTCAACGGGAAGCTTTTTCAGCTCGGAATAGAAGCCCACCTCTTCGCAGGAGCGCTGCTTGTTGCGCACGTAGACCTGGGAAGCAGGATCCTCGCCAACCAGGATGACAACCAGCCCGGGTGGGCGCTGACCGTCGGCAACCATCTGGCTAACCTGGGCCTTGATGTCTTGTCGGATGTCGGAAGCGATGGCTTTGCCGTCGAGGATCTGTGCGGTCATGCGGTGATTCCAGTGCTGGTTGGACGAAAGGTCGAATAATAACCCGAACAGGACGATTATTCACCGGAATCTATGGACTTGTTGGGGGAATTTTTCGTTGACTAAGGCCATGACTCTGCGTATTATTCCGCCTCCCCGCAGTTAAGGGTGGGGCCCGGTGTTTCGGGGTATAGCGCAGTCTGGTAGCGCGCCTGCTTTGGGAGCAGGATGTCGGGAGTTCGAATCTCTCTACCCCGACCAATTTTTAGATCTGCGCCCGTAGCTCATCTGGATAGAGCATCGGCCTTTGAGTGCGTACTTTAAGGTACGCGAATAGGAGCCTTTACGGGGAAACAGAACCCGTAGAGTGGACCGCACCGTATCGGGGAAACCTTAACAGGTAATGCTGATGGCAATCCCGAGGAAACCTTCGGTTGACCCGTCTGATGGTCTGGTGCTAGCTTAATGCAATGCATCACACCAAAGAGAAGGGAGACCTGGGTGTTTTGAAGGCTCAGCTCGATTTGTTCGAGCAAGGATTCATTATTTTGAATCCGGTGACGGAGCATGCGTCATTCGATTTAGTGGCGTATAAAGAGAAGGAGTTCAAAAGGGTACAGGTTAAGTACAAGTCCCTGGACAAGACAGGCGCGATAACAGTGCATTTTCGCTCAAGTTGGGCGGATAAGAATGGCACCATATGCGTCAGATCGATAAGGATGAGTGCTATTATTTGGATCCTAAGGACTACATTCGCTCAGTCACGCTGAGGGTAGAGACATCCAAGAACAATCAGTTGGCGAATGTGAATGTTGCCGCTGATTTTCGAAGGGTTCCGTAGAGACTATACGTGCGGCACCTGAGATGGTGAAGAGATAGTCCAGACCACAAACTTGCTGTAGTGAGGCGTCGAAAGGCGTAGTGGTAAGCTAAGCCGAGGGTAGCAGGTTCGAACCCTGCCGGGCGTGCCAAATTGGCAATTTTTTATGGTGAGCGTAGCTCAGTTGGTAGAGCCCCGGATTGTGATTCCGGTTGTCGTGGGTTCGAGCCCCATCGTTCACCCCAATTTTTGGGCCATTAGCTCAGCTGGTAGAGCAGTGGACTCTTAATCCATTGGTCGAAGGTTCGAATCCTTCATGGCCCACCAATAAAAATAAGGAGTTACGTTAAATCGTAACTCCTTTTTTATTGCCAGTGCCAACAAAGTGCCAACCCAACGGATTGAATGACCTCACCTCTTCCAAATGATCGTAAGCGTCCGGCGGCTACACCCTGGTCAATCAGAGCTTGATGTGTTGGAGGCGCAGATTGGTTTCAGTGACGTC
Source organism: Solemya velesiana gill symbiont (assembly GCF_002020805.1). Taxonomy (GTDB): domain Bacteria; phylum Pseudomonadota; class Gammaproteobacteria; order Chromatiales; family Chromatiaceae; genus Sedimenticola_A. The sequence continues at coordinate 19,066 of NZ_MPRJ01000042.1, forward strand.
GAAATGGGTCGGGTCGAACTTG
>NZ_MPRJ01000043.1 GCF_002020805.1 Solemya velesiana gill symbiont
CCTTGCGGGTCTTTTTCCTGAATTTCTCGTAGCCACTGGCTTCTAGGCTTTGCTGTCTCATCGTTTTCCTGGGAGTGGAGATCAATAGGTCGATGGTATGCGATTTTCGAAATTAATCAGAGTTGCCTTAGCAATAGAAGTGAAATCAAGTAACGCATCATTGCTTTGGTCTTAAATGATTTATCGAGTCAAGTGATTAGTCTTAGGTGAATTCCAGAAGTTCATCTATTTCTGCAATCTTCCGGTTCCATTCTGCGGCGTGAGAGAGAATCTCGTTTTGATCCAGGGTGGTCAAAACGCCATGGTTCACAACCTGGCGGCCGGCAACCCAGACATCGGTGACCTTGTCCCTGCCGGTGGCGTAAACAAGGTGGGAGACAGGGTGGTAGAGGGGCTGGGTTTCCAGCGTACCCAGATCCACTGCAGTGATATCTGCTGCCTTTCCGGTCTCCAGTGAGCCGGTTTCGTCTGCAATACCCAGGGCGATTGCCCCGTTGAGAGTGGCCATACGCAGGGCAGTGGCGGCAGGCACTGCGCTGGCGTCTCCGGAAACGCCCTTGGCCAGCAGGGCGGCTGTGCGCATCTCGCTGAACATGTCCAGGTCGTTATTGCTGGCAGCGCCGTCGGTGCCAATGGCGACGTTGATACCTGCATCGATCAGTCTGCCCACGGGGCAGAACCCCGATGCCAGCTTGAGATTGGATTCAGGACAGTGGACTACGCTGGCGCCGGTTTCTGCAAAACGGGCTATTTCATCCTCCTCCAGCTGGGTCATGTGCACTGCGGCCAGGGAGGGGGATACCAGCCCCAGGTCGTGCAGCCTGTCCAAGGGATGAGTGCCGAAATTCTCCAGGCCCTGGGCAATCTCCTCGGCGGTCTCATGTACGTGCATGTGGATAGGTATATCCAACTCGTCGGCCAGGGTGCGCACCCGTTCAAGTGGCGCGTTGGAAACGGAGTAGGGGGCATGGGGAGCAAAGGCCGAAGTGATCAGTCCATTGTTGCGAAACTGATCGTGCACCTCGATACCCCGATGCAGGTATTCATCGGCATCGTTGGCCCAGGCCGAGGGGAAGTCGATCAGAATCAGGCCGATAACCGCTCGCATGCCAGCAGCAGAGCTGACCAGTCCGGTGATGTCCGGAAAGAAGTACATGTCATTGAAGCAGGTGGTGCCGCCACGGAGCATCTCGGCAACCGCGAGGCGGGTTCCATCGGCGATGAACTCTTCGTTGACCCAGCGCCCTTCAGCGGGCCAGATGTGGTCGTTGAGCCAGGTCATCAGGGGAAGGTCATCCGCCAGTCCGCGCAACAGGCTCATGCTGGCGTGGGTGTGGGCGTTGATCAGTCCCGGAATGAGGGCGTGGCTGCCGAGTTCATGTTCGATCTCGGCCTGGTACTTTTCTCTCGCCTGTTCCGTCGGCAGGATGTCGTGAATTCTGCCGTGCTGGATAGCGATGCTATAACCTTCGAGTACCCGGTTGTCGGGTGCAACCGGTATTACCCAGCGGGCATGAATGAGGGTCTCTACGTTAATTTGTTCTTCTCCCAAAAGGTTTCCTCGATGGCTATCAGACCCATGTCTGTTACAGCAGTCTTAGCCATGGTGTTGCTGCAAAAACATCAACTTCATCTGTAGAATGATGCGAATTTGCCACGGGTTGAGTAACCCGGCAACCTAAAAATTTCACATTTGAGGCTTCATGATGCAAACAATACCTCTCGATATTCAGGCGGATGCGGATCACGCCATTGTCTGGGCCAATGATCGACTGTATCTCCTGGATCAGCGGGTTCTGCCCGCAGAGGAAAGCTATCTGGAACTGCAGAGTGCCGAGCAGACGGCCACGGCGATCAGTGACATGGTGGTTCGCGGAGCGCCCGCCATCGGTATTACCGCGGCTTTCGGGGTGGTTCTGGCCGGACGGCGCTGTTATGCAGAATTCGGTGGCGACTGGAAAAGCCATATACATTCTGAACTGGACACCCTGGCCGCTTCCCGTCCTACAGCTGTCAATCTGTTCTGGGCATTGAAGCGCATGAAACGTCTGATTGCCGACATGGGCGCTGAAGATCCGGTCCCTTCGCTGTTGTCCGAAGCACGGAAAATTCACGAAGAGGACATCGCTGCCAACAGAACCATGGGGGAGTTCGGCGCCGGGTTGATCGAAGGGCCCACTTCGGTCATCACCCACTGTAACGCGGGTGCACTGGCAACAGGTGGTTACGGTACTGCCCTGGGTGTTATTCGAAGTGCCCATGCAGCGGGAAAAATCGAGATGGTCTACGCGGATGAGACGCGCCCCTGGCTGCAGGGCTCCCGGCTGACAGCCTGGGAACTGGCCAGGGACAATATACCCGTTACCCTGTTGACCGATGGTGCAGCGGCCAGTCGTATGGCCTGGGGGGGAGTGGGCTGGATCATTGTCGGTTCCGATCGAATCGCCGCGAATGGCGATGTGGCGAACAAGATCGGCACCTACAGTCTCGCGGTTGCAGCCAGGCACCATGGGGTGAAGGTGATGGTGGCGGCACCCACCAGTACTATCGATATGAATGTCGCGAGTGGTGCAGATATTCCCATCGAATCCCGCGACCCCGCAGAGGTGCTCTGCTGTGGTGGGCGGCAGGTGGGTGCGGCTGATGTGCCCGCATGGAATCCGGTATTCGATGTCACGCCGGCAGCCCTGGTGGATGCCATTGTCACTGAAAAGGGCGTTGTGCGCTTGCCAGATACAAAAAAGATGGCGGATTTGATGACCTGAACCCCTCAGAGCCGCTGAAATGCGATTTCAGCGGGCTTTTTTTTTAGGTAGTACCCTGTCCAAATGTGGTATTATCATCGGCTCATAAAAGCAATTAGCCGAAATCCCTGTTCATTGCAGGTGAAACGGCAATTACCACAAAGAGAGCTGCCCAGGGCGGCAGGGAACAGATAAAAAGCTTATGACCGAATTCGCCAAAGAAGTCTTGCCGGTCAATCTCGAAGACGAGATGCAGCAGTCCTATCTCGATTACGCCATGAGCGTGATCGTCGGGCGTGCGCTGCCGGATGTGCGTGATGGAATGAAACCGGTCCATCGCCGCGTACTCTATGCCATGAACGTGCTGGGCAACGACTGGAACAAGCCCTACAAAAAGTCGGCCCGCGTGGTCGGTGACGTCATCGGTAAATATCATCCTCATGGTGATACCGCCGTATACGACACCATTGTCCGCATGGCCCAGCCTTTCTCCATGCGCTACATGTTGGTGGACGGGCAGGGTAACTTCGGCTCCGTGGACGGCGACTCGCCGGCAGCCATGCGTTATACCGAAGTGCGCATGGCCAAGATCGCCCACAGCATGTTAGACGACCTGGACAAGGAGACCGTCGACTTCATTCCCAACTACGACGAGTCCGAGTCGGAACCGGCTGTTCTGCCTGCACGTATTCCAAATTTGCTGGTCAATGGTTCTGCAGGTATCGCGGTTGGCATGGCCACCAATATTCCGCCGCACAACCTGACCGAGGTGATCGACGGTTGTGTTGCACTGATCGACAACCCCGAGATTACGATCGATGAATTGATGGCCCACATCCCGGGGCCGGATTTCCCCACAGCCGGCTTTATCAATGGCGCACGGGGTATCCACGAGGCCTATCACACCGGCCGCGGGCGCATCTACATGCGTGCCCGCAGCGAAATTGAGACCGACGAGTCAAACAACAAGCAGCGCATCATCGTCACCGAACTCCCTTACCAGGTGAACAAGGCGCGCATGCTGGAGAAGATCGCTGAGCTGGTCAAAGAGAAGCGCATCGAGGGCATCACCGAGCTGCGCGACGAGTCCGACAAGGACGGCATGCGGGTGGTGATCGAGCTGCGCCGGGGTGAAGTGGCCGAGGTGGTGCTGAACAACCTCTACCAGCACACACAGATGCAGAGTGTCTTCGGCATCAACATGGTGGCCCTGGTGGACAGCCAGCCCCGCCTGCTCAACCTCAAGCAGACCCTGCAGTACTTCCTGCGTCATCGCCGGGAAGTGGTCACCCGACGCACCCTGTTCGAATTGCGCAAGGCGCGGGAGCGGGCTCACGTGTTGGAAGGTCTGGCGGTCGCCCTGGCCAATATCGACGAGGTCATCGAGCTGATCAAGGTGGCACCGAGCCCTGCAGAGGCGAAGAAAGGGCTGCTTGCCCGCCACTGGCAGTCCGGTACCGTCGAGTCCATGCTGGAACGCGCCGGATCCGACGCCTCGAAGCCCCAGGATCTGGAACCAGGCTATGGATTGACCGAGCAGGGGTATCGTCTTACCGAGACCCAGGCCCAGGCGGTCCTTGATCTGCGCCTGCACCGCCTTACCGGTCTTGAGCAGGATAAAATACTCAATGAATACAGTGAGATACTTGAGAAAATTAAGTATCTGCTTGGCATTCTGGCCAGCCCGGAACGCCTGATGGAGGTGATTCGGGATGAGCTGACCGCAATCCAGGAGCAGTACGGGGACGAGCGCCGCACCGAGATCATCCAGACCCGCCTGGACCTGACACTGGAAGACCTGATCACGGAAGAGGACGTGGTAGTGACGCTCTCCCATGCCGGCTACGCCAAGGCACAGACCCTGGATACCTACCAGGCCCAGCGGCGTGGCGGCAAGGGCAAGACCGCGACCAGTACCAAGGATGAGGATTTCGTCGACCAGCTCTTCGTGGCGAATACCCATGACACCATCCTCTGTTTCTCGAGCAGGGGCCGGGTCTACTGGCTCAAGGTCTACGATTTGCCCCAGGCGGGCCGAAACGCCCGCGGAAAACCCATCGTCAACCTGTTGCCCCTCGAGGCGGACGAGCGTATCAACGCTGTACTGCCCGTCAGGGAGTACGATGAGAACAAGTATATTTTCATGGCCACCAGCAGCGGTACCGTGAAGAAAACCCGCCTCACCGATTTCTCCCGCCCCAGGGCCAGCGGCATCATCGCCGTGGACCTGCGCGAAGAGGATCAGCTCGTTGGAGTGGATATCACGGACGGCACCAAGGATGTGATGCTCTTCACCTCGGCGGGCAAGGCAATCCGCTTCGAGGAGGGGAAGGTAAGACCCATGGGCCGAACAGCCTGCGGTGTACGCGGCGTCAAGCTTGAAGCGGGTCAGCGGGTCATTTCCCTGATCATCGCGGAAGAGCATCAGACTGTGCTGACCGTTACAGAAAACGGATTCGGTAAGCGTACCCCCGTGGATCAGTTCCCGGTCAAGGGACGCGGCGGCATGGGTGTCATCTCTATCAAGACCTCCGATCGCAACGGTGACCAGGTAGGCGCCGTACTGGTGGATGAGAGTGACGAGATCATGCTCATCACCGACGGCGGCACCTTGGTGCGTACCCGAGTGGACGACGTCTCTGTAATGGGACGCGGTACCCAGGGTGTGACCATGATCAGGCTCTCCAAGGAGGAGAAACTGGTGGGTATTGAACGAATTGAATCCCTCGATGAAGAAGGGGATGAAACAGAAGAGACGTCTGTCGAGGCGGGGACGAGTGAGGAATAACGCTTTGGCAGGCGGATGTTCCGCATGCTGGAGAGGGTGTTAACCAATCAAACTGTAAGGCTGGAGAAAGCAGAATGTCCCGAGTGTACAACTTCAGTGCCGGACCGGCGGCGCTACCAGAAGATGTGTTGAAGCAGGCCCAGGAGGAGCTCCTGGACTGGCACGGCAGCGGAATGTCGGTAATGGAAATGAGCCATCGTGGCAAGGAGTACATGTCAATCGCCGCCGAGGCGGAGAGTGGCCTGCGCGAACTGATGGCCATTCCAGACAACTACAGGGTGCTGTTTCTACAGGGTGGTGCCTCCAGCCAATTCGCCATGGTTCCCCTTAACCTGCTCAAGGGTAAAAGCGGTGCCGACTATATCAATACCGGCTCCTGGTCAAAGAAAGCCATCGCCGAGGCCAAGCGCTACTGTGATGTAAATATCGCCGGTGCGAACCCTGAGGGTCAGTTCACCGTGCCTGCCGAGGCGGATCTGAATCTGAACGCCGATGCGGCCTACGTGCACTACACACCCAACGAGACCATCCAGGGTATCGAGTTCCCCTATGTTCCCGATACTGGCGATGTGCCCCTGGTTGCCGACTTTTCCTCCACCATTCTTTCCCGCCCGGTTGATGTCTCCAAGTACGGCATCATTTACGCCGGTGCCCAGAAGAACATCGGCCCTGCGGGTTTGACCGTGGTGATCGTTCGTGAAGACCTGATCGGTGATGCAGCGGATGGCACGCCCACCATGTTCAACTACGCCACCCACTCCGGTGCGGACTCCATGTATAACACGCCGCCCACCTATGGATGGTACCTGGCGGGCTTGGTCTTCAAGTGGCTCAAGAACAACGGCGGCCTGGATGTGATGGCGGCGGTCAACGAGCGTAAGGCCGAAGCCCTCTACGCGGCCATCGATGGTTCCGACTTTTACAATAACCCTGTGGACCCCGCCTGCCGCTCCTGGATGAACGTACCGTTCACCCTGGCGGATTCCGAACTGGATGCCGCCTTCCTGAGTGAAGCTTCAGAAGCCGGTCTCAAGACCCTGAAGGGACATCGCTCGGTTGGCGGTATGCGTGCCAGCATCTATAACGCCATGCCCGAAGCGGGCGTTCAGGCGCTGATCGAATTCATGGCGGATTTCGAAAAACGCCACGGTTAAAACAATAAGAAACAGGGAGTGCCTTGTGTACTCCCTGAAATACAACGATTCAAAGAGAGGGTTAATGGTTATGTACAAAGTACTGACCCTGAACAATATTTCAGTAGCCGGCCTGGACCGTCTACCACGCGACAAGTACGAGATTGCCTCAGAAATCGCCCACCCCGATGCCATTCTCCTGCGCTCCTACAAGATGCACGACATGGAGATTCCCGAAACCGTAAAGGCTGTCGGCCGCGCCGGCGCCGGCGTGAACAACATCCCGGTGGACAAGATGACCGAGCTGGGCATCCCTGTGTTCAACGCGCCGGGCGCCAACTCCAACGCGGTTAAAGAGCTTGTACTGGCCGGCATGCTGATGGCAGCCCGGAACATTGGCCAGGCCTGGAAATTCTCCAGAGGCCTCGAAGGCGAAGATACCGTGATCAACAAAGAGGTTGAGAAGGGCAAGAAGAACTACGTGGGCTTCGAACTCCCCGGTCGCACCCTCGGCGTGGTAGGTCTTGGTGCTATCGGTGTGCGTGTTGCCAACGCTGCGCGCGCCCTGGGTATGAACGTAATCGGCTACGACCCCACCATCACCGTCAAGGCCGCTTGGCAGCTCTCGGCAGACGTGGAACAGGCCTTGAGCGTGGATGATCTCATCTCCAAGTCCGACTTCATCACCTTCCATGTGCCCCTGATCGAAGCGACCAAGCACATGATCAATGCCGAACGTCTGAAGCTGATGAAGAAGGACGGTGTACTGCTCAACTTTGCACGTAACGGCATCATTGACGATGAGGCGGTGGTCGAGGCTCTCGACAGCGGCCATCTCTACGCCTATGTCTGTGATTTTCCCAGCAACCTGCTCAAGGATCATCCCCGTTGCATTACGCTGCCGCACCTTGGGGCCTCAACCCAGGAGGCCGAGGAGAACTGTGCCATCATGGTTGCGGACCAGGTCAGCGACTACCTGGAAAACGGCAACATCACCAACTCTGTTAACTTCCCCGAGATCAACCTGCCACGCAATGGCGGTCACCGCATCGCCGTGGTGAACTCCAATGTGCCCAACATGGTTGGCCAGATCTCCACCGACCTGGCAGAGGGTGGCCTGAACATTATCGATATGCTCAACAAGTCACGGGAAGATGTCGCAGTGACCCTGCTGGATGTAAATGATGAACCTGACCAGGCAACCCTTGATCGCATTCAAGACATTGACGGTGTGCTCACCGTCCGCTGTCTCGGTTGTGCGAAGGAAGACTGAAAAGTAGGTAACAGGCCCTAATATGAGCGACCAGGACAAGCTTCAAGGTATCCGCGAGCGCATAGATTCGCTGGATGTCCAGATCCAGGAACTGATCAACCAACGGGCGGCTGCGGCCCAGGAAGTCGCCCGGATCAAGCTGGCGGAGGACAAGGACGCTTTTTTCTACCGACCTGACCGGGAAGCGACAGTTCTTAGAACAATCAAGGAGCGCAACAAGGGCCCCATGGGTGATGAGGATATGGCGCGCCTCTTCCGTGAAGTCATGTCGGCATGCCTGGCCCTGGAACAGCCTATGAAGATCGCCTTCCTGGGTCCTGAAGGCACCTTTACCCAGGCTGCGGCACTGAAGCATTTCGGTCACTCGGTCAACACCATTGCCATGGGCTCCATCTCGGATATTTTCCGCGAGGTGGAGTCCGGCATGGCCCACTACGGCGTAGTGCCGGTGGAGAACTCCACCGAGGGTGTGATCAACCATACCCTGGATACCTTCATCAATTCCCCCCTGCAGATCTGCGGTGAGGTGATGCTGCGTATCCATCACCATCTGCTGAGCATGGCACCGGATCTGAAGTCGGTGAAACGGGTCTATTCACATCAGCAGTCCCTGGCCCAGTGCCGCTTGTGGCTGGATCGTAATCTGCCTCATGCGGAACAGATCACCGTGGGCAGTAATGCCGAGGCGGCGAAGATGGCAAAGGAAGAGCACGATGCCGCAGCCATCGCCGGCGAGATGGCAGCAGAGATCTACCAGTTGAAGGGACTGGCAACCAATATCGAAGATGAGCCGGACAACACCACGCGTTTCCTGGTAATCGCGCGTCAGAAGGCTTTGGCCACGGGTGAAGACAAGACGACCCTGCTGTGTGCCACCCGAAATGTCGCAGGCGGACTGAGTTCACTGCTCACCCCGCTGGCTGACCACAACATCAGCATGTCCCGCATCGAATCCCGTCCATCCCGCAAAGGTAACTGGGATTACGTATTCTTTATCGATATCGAGGGACACCAGGACGACCCGAATGTCAAAGCGGCCCTGGATGATTTCGAAAAGCAGGCGCGTATGCTGAAGGTGTTGGGTTCTTACCCCAATGCCGTACTGTAGAAGTTTTGATTCAACAATATTCAGTGTTTCTGTTAACTCCGCGTCTAAGTGTCACCGCGGTTCAAAATTGATTTTATTGCCATGACAGATCAAACAAACAGGTTTCTTGAAATTGCAGCTCCCGGTATCGCCAACCTCAAGCCCTACGTGCCTGGCAAGCCGATTTCGGAGTTGGAGCGCGAATTGGGCATCACAGATTCAGTGAAACTGGCCTCCAATGAAAACCCCCTGGGCTGTAGCGAAAATGCCAAGGCCGCCATGCAGGGAGAGCTGTCTGATTCGGCCCGTTATCCCGACGGTGGCGGATTCGAACTGAGTAAGGCGCTGGCAGCCAAACACGGCGTGGATGCAGGCTGCATCACCCTGGGCAACGGCTCCAACGACGTGCTGGATATGATCGCCCGGGTATTCCTGTCACCGGGTTACGAGTCGCTCTTCTCCCAGCACGCCTTTGCGGTCTATCCCATCAGTAGCCAGGCTGTCGGAGTCACCCTGAAAATCGCCCCTGCGGTCAACTATGGCCACGACCTCGAGGCGATGCTCAACATGGTGGGGGAGAAGACCCGCGTGGTTTGGGTGGCGAATCCCAACAACCCGACCGGCACCTGGCTGAATGGGGAAGAGCTGGAGAACTTCATCGCTGCGATTCCACAAAACGTCATCGTGGTGGTGGACGAGGCCTACATCGAGTACGTGGACGAAGAGGACTACCCGGATGCCAGCCAGTGGCTGTCCAAGTATCCCAACCTGATCGTGACTCGCACCTTCTCCAAGGCCTATGGCCTCGCCTCACTGCGGGTAGGTTACGGACTTTCCCACCCGGATATCGCCGATCTGCTCAACCGTGTGCGCCAGCCCTTCAATGTCAATAGCATGGCCCAGGCTGCTGCACTGGCTGCCCTCGAGGATCAGGATTTCATTCAGAGTTCCATCGACATGAACCGGGCCGGGATGGAGCAACTGGTAACCGGATTTGCCGAAATGGGGCTCTCCTACATACCGTCTGTAGGCAACTTTGTCACCGTGGATGTGGGACGTCCGGTAGAGGAGGTGGGCCAGGCGCTGCTGCGTGAGGGCTGCATCGGCCGCCCGGTGGCCAACTATGGCCTGCCTAATCACCTGCGGATCACCGTGGGTCTTGAGGAGGAGAATGCCCGTTTCCTCTCTGCCATGAAAAAGGTGCTCGATAAATGATGGTACGCCAGCTTGCGGTCATCGGCGTCGGGCTGATCGGCGGCTCCCTGGCGAGAGCCCTGCGCCAGGTCGGCGAGGTGGGTGAGGTCGTCGGTTGCGGACGCGGCAAGCCAAACCTTGAGAAAGCCGTAGAGCTGGGTGTTATCGATCGTTATACCCACGATGTTGGCGAGGCAGTTGAGAGGGCGGACCTAGTCTTCCTCGCGGTGCCGCTGGGTGCCATGAAAAACGCCTTCACTGACATGAAGGGGCATCTGGCAGAAGACGCTATTATTACCGACGGCGGCAGTGCCAAGCGCAGTGTCATCGATGACTGCAAGGAGGGACTGGGTTACCTGCCCCCCGGATTTGTGCCCGGACACCCCATAGTCGGCACGGAGAACAGCGGGGTGGAGGCTTCGTTCCCTGAGCTCTACCAGAATCGCCGCATTATTCTGACCCCCACCGAAGAGACTGCTCCTGACGCCCTGGAGAGGGTGGAAGCGATCTGGCGCGCCTGTGGCGCAGAGGTGACCCGGATGAGCGTAGAGCACCACGACGAGGTGCTGGCAGCCACATCTCACTTGCCTCATATGTTGGCCTTCGGCCTGGTCGATGCCCTTGCGCGCATGAAAGAGAACGACGAGATCTTTCGCTACGCCGCCGGAGGCTTCCGTGACTTCACCCGCATCGCCTCTTCCAACCCGGTGATGTGGCGGGATATCTGTGTGGCCAATCCTGTGGCCCTGAGCGAAATGATGGAGCACTACATCGCAGAGATGAGCGACCTGGCATCCATCATTCGTGATGGCGACGGCGACAAGCTGCTGGAGATCTTTACCCGTGCCAAGGATGCCCGTGATCGCTATATCGATGGTGCGCTGAACTCACCTGAATAGAAGTTGTATTGGGCCAGGAGTGGACACCCGGCTGATTCTGTTCGAAACTTGTACAAAATAAGAAATGTGATCAGGGGTGACCAAAATGCAGGTTTCAGTAAACACCGCTCGATACAGTTTCGGAGAAGAGATCGCACACACGGTTACCCATGGTGTGGGTGCCCTGTTGAGCATCGCCGGTTTGGTGGTTCTTGTTGCTTTTTCCGCGCTCTGTGGTGATGCCTAGCATATCACCAGCTGCAGCATCTACGGTGCGACCCTGATATTGCTCTACACTGCTTCGGCTCTCTATCACGGTATCCCTCTACCCAATGCCAAGCGGATCCTGCGGCAGATCGATCATGCCGCGATATTCATCCTCATCGCCGGTACTTACACTCCGTTTACACTGGTCAACCTGCCTGGTGGTTGGGGATGGACCCTGTTCGGGCTGGTTTGGGGGATTGCGATTGCCGGTGTGGTGCTGGAACTGGTTTTGCGCAATCGTTATCGACGGCTCTCTATCGGGCTCTACCTGGGTTTGGGCTGGCTGGTTGTGATCGCCATAGATCCGATGCTTTCAAAGGTCGATACAGGCGGCCTGGTACTGTTGCTCATCGGTGGGCTCTGCTACTCCCTGGGTGTCATCTTCTATGTCTGGCGATCCCTGGCTTACCACCATGCGGTCTGGCACCTGTTTGTCCTGGCCGGGAGTATCTTCCATTTCTTTGCAGTACTGTTTTATGTTATCCCCGAAGGGGTGTGATCCAACAATCTTTCGATGACGTTTGTGATCCTGTGCAACTCCTCGGGCTTGGATAGGCGGTGATCGCCTTTCTCGATCAGAATCAGTTCGGTGTCTTCACTTTCAAGTCGCTCTACAGTTTCCCGTGATATCTCCCAGGGTACGTCTTCGTCATCCAGGCCATGGAGCATCCGCACAGGGCACAGGATGGGGATGCTGGATGCCAGCAGCAGGTGCTCTGTACCCTCGCTCAGCAGACGTTTGTCGTTGTCACTGTATGCCGAGGGCAGTTCAGCGAATCCGTTGAGTTCGAGGCTTTTCAACTGCGGCTCGGTGAGGGCGGGGCGAAGCAGTCTCTCCGTGAAGTCGGTGGCGCAGGCAATGGTTACGACCGCCGCGGTCCGTTCCCGCTGCCTCATGGCCAGCAGTAATGAAATCCAGCCCCCCATGCTTGATCCGACGAGGATCTGATTACCCTCGGTCACTTCATCGAAAACGGCCTCTGCATCCTCCAGCCAGTCTCCAATGGCGCCCGATTCAAAGGTGCCGGATGACTCTCCGTGCCCTGAGTAGTCAAAGCGCGTAAAGGCGATTTCACGTTCACGACACCAGTTCTCCAGGGCAAGCGCCTTGGTGCCGCTCATGTCGGACATGAAGCCCCCCAGAAAGAGAACACCTGGAAGCGTACCCTCCAGGTGGTGGTAAGCGATCTTTCTCTTGTATGGGGTGTCCAGGTACCTTGGTTGCCCAGACACTGCTTAATTGGATTTTTCTGGCTCGGAGTCACCGGTGACGGATTGATATTTTTCCACCACGGTATCCTTCGCATCGGAGAGGGACTGCTTCATTTTGTTCCAGTCACCCTTGACCGGTTTTGGCACGCCGGTGTCTTTCTCTTCCATCTCAATGCGGTTCTTGTTCATTTCAGTCCATTTTTCGTTGATATCCCTGGTTGAATCGGAGACCGCCTCTCCAACATTTTCTGCCGCTGCCTTGGCATGGTCAGCCGCTTCTTTCATGTTCTCTTTTGCCTCTTCGCTGCAGCCGAGCAGGAAAACGACCACACCCGGTACTATCCACTTCAGTTTCATTAGTTAGTCCATTGTTCCATTAAACATCGAGTGTGAAAGCATCGCCTGTTTTGCAATATCAGTAAACAGGAGAATGGCGCGGTTTTGGGTAGGACTGTCACTTAATCCAAAATGGTTTATTTGCTTCTGCCTCAGCTTTGGCACGACTGATCCCGATGTCCTTGAGCATGGTGTCATCAAGCTGCATCAGTGCCTTGCGTTGAGTGTAACGCTCGACCCAGATCTCCAGTTTCATGAAAAATCCTGGCCGCCTGCCATTGGGTGATCTTTGCCCCGTTTTCATTGTCGTGTTCCCGGTAAATGTTGCCTACCGGATAAGCTATCGACTAAACTGAAAACGTTACAGATGTAGATTGTTTTAAATAAAACCAGTACAGATGACGTAACCCATTATCTGTACTGGTTAATTATTGATGATTCTGTACTGTTCAGTGAGGATGGTTGATGAAAAAATATGAACATCTGGCAGATCTGCTCGAATCCAAGGGTGTGGTGGAGGCAAGGTTCAAATCGGGACACTACGTCAGGGAAGTGCCGGATTCGAGTCCACCGTCCCCGCCGAGAGTACCGGATTTTTCCCTGCGACCCCAGAAAATCAGCAAATGGCTCAAGGTGCTCAATGTCCTGTTCCGTCGGGAGGAGCCGGGTATTACCTACCTGGGCCGGGCCACCCCCAATGTCAGGGCGCCTACCTTGAACCCTCTCAACCGTTCATTGGCAGCTCTGACCCGGCGTGGAGACGAGCGTGATCTCTCCTACGACTATATGTTTGGCTGCGAAGAGTTGCGTCAGCAGATTCCCCGTGTTTCTGTCGACTCCGGTTGTGGACTTTCCCCGGATGAGATCATCATCACTTCGGGCTGCCTGGAAGCACTCTCCAGCAGTTTGCGGGCATTGACCAAGCCGGGGAATACGGTGATTGTGGACTCCCCAAGCTTTTACTGTTCCCTGCAGGTGATTGAGGCCAACGGCCTCAAAGCGCTCGAGATGCCCACCGATCCGCAAAATGGTGTAAACCTGGAAGCCATGGAACTGGCCCTGGAAAAAATGGTCGGTCAAAGCCTGTCTTCTGACACCGTCATTCAATAATCCACTGGGCTACTGCATGCCGGACAATCGAAAGGAGGCACTTCTGAAACTCCTGAAACGGTATGACGTACCCTTGATCAAGGATGATATCTTTGGCGACCTGCCCTACGAAAAACCGCGACCCAGAAGCATCAAATCCTTTGACAGGGAAGGGCGTGTCTTGCTGTGTTCATCCTTCTCCAAGACATTGGCCCCGGGGCTGCGAGTTGGGTGGGTGGCCCCGGGTCGGTACCTGCAGGAGGTGATGCACATGAAGTATGTCTCCAGTATGGGTACGGCGACATTCCTGCAGCTGGCTATTGCAGAATTCATTGCTACCGGGGGCTATGATCGGCATCTGAAACGAATGCGTATGGAGTACCGACAGGGCAGGGACCGTATGCTGGAGTGGATAAAGACCTATTTCCCGGATGGAACCCGCGTCACCTGTCCGCAGGGTGGCTTTCTCCTGTGGCTTGAGTTGCCACGGGGTGTAGACGGGGAAGCGTTGACTTACAGGGCGCTTGATGAGGGGATTGGGATCGCTTCTGGCAACCTGTTCTCGGCTACAGACAAGTTTGACCACCATATCCGCCTGAGCTATGCCAGCGCTCCAACCCAGGAAAGAGAGAGGGCGGTAAAGAGATTCGGAGAGCTGGTAAGCGAGATGACAGAATGAGGACTGACGATTTAAACAGGGATGCCATTCGGGAACGCTTGCTTTTTGCAGCTGATAAACCCCTAGCAGATCCCTATCCTGAGGGATATTTCAAAGTGCCCGCCAAGCCGGCTGCGGTGCTGCTGCCGCTATTCCGTGAAGCTGACGAATGGCGCTTGTTGTTCATTCGTCGTTCACATAATGACGACGACCGGCACAGTGGACAGGTGGCGTTTCCCGGGGGGCGTATTGATCCGGTTGATGCCGATGAGACGGCTGCCGCACTCAGGGAGTCCCACGAGGAGATCGGTCTGAAAGCTGGGGATATTCATGTGCTGGGACAATTAAGCAGTTATCGCACGGTGAGTAACTACCTGGTGACGCCGGTTGTTGCCGAGATCAATTGGCCATTGGAGTTCAAACCGGATCCGTCAGAGGTGAGCCGGGTATTCAGCATCCCCTTACACTGGCTGGCTGAACCCGGGAATCACGTGGTGAACCAGAGGTATCTTCACGGCTTCGATGTCGCCATGCCGGTCTACTATTTCGATCGTTACGACAACGAACTGTTGTGGGGTGTCACCGCCAAAATCACCGTCGGTTTTCTGCGGCTTATCGGTTTGCTGGCGGACGAGGACTAAGTCACTCTTCAGGTGTGACTGTGGTCAGACCCAGCATCATCCAGCCCGGCATCCCCATGCGATACCACTTCAATTTATGGGTCGGGTAGCCAATGCTTAGCAGTGTTCTGATACTGGTGGGTGACTGGCCGCACCAGGGCCCGTTGCAGTAGAGCACCAGGGTCTTCGCTTTGTCGAAATTCCACAGTCCCTCATCGAAGGTTGCGCCAAGCTGCAATTCCAGGATCTCCGAAACCTCCCTTGGCGAGGCCATTTCAACATTGAGGGTAGACCAGGGGATATTGATGGCACCCGGAATCATCCCTTTCGAGAGCCACTCGCCAGTGCGGGAATCGATTATGACTACCGATTCGTCACCGTCAGCCAGGCGTTTTATATAATCGATGAGTTCAAGTTCGCCGATGGTTTCCACGCCTTCGGACAGTTTTATGGGCTGTATGCAGAATGGCGGGCACGCCCTTGATGTGAGGGCGAAATCGAGATCCACCATGTTCTCCGTATCCTGGGTACGCTCGATACGAAGAGACTTCCCATCGATCTCGATATCCACATAGGGATGGTCTGCTGTGAGGTTTACCGGATGCTCATCATCTGCGGCATGGACGGCCAGGGGAAGTGTGAAAAACGCAATATACAGCAACCATCGGGGGAACATTGCTCTAACTACCTCACAAAAATCAAAATATTCGCTTAACTCGGGAGTTTAGGCATTTTTTGTACTCAAAAATATAGAGAATTCAAGGCAATACCCCAAGCATGGCAGCTGTTAGAGTATAACGCTCAAGGTGCCTTCGGGCCAAACTTACAGAAGAGAACTGGAATGGCCCCGTCATCGGGTGAATATCCGGATATGAACATCACTGAAGCCACAATAGAATCTCGTGTTTCACAGCAGGAAACATCTACAGGCAGTGAGCAAAAGAGCAATGCCTCGCTTCCCCTTGCCCTGAAGTGGTCTATCAGTATCGCAGCGCTGATCGTAATGGTCATGGGGCTGCTGGGCTGGTTCCTGATGAATCAGCAAGAGGATGCCTTTGAGCGTCAGAATGCCTTGATGGGCCGGGTGGTTGTGGCCCAGTTCGCAAGGGCTGCAAGTGAACCGCTTTTGGCTGACGATGATCTCGCGCTGAAGGTGTTGGTCAGCCAGCAGGAGAAATCTCCCCTGATTGTCGGTATGCAGGTGTTCGACAGGGAGGGCCGTTTACGGGGCGGTGCCGGTTCACCACCGTTTGCCGACAATTCGATTACAGTAAATGAACACCCTGTATTCCAAAGCGGGGTGCCTGTAGGTATGTCATGGAACACCGATGCAGTCTCAGCGGTCTCTTTTGGCAGCGAGGTGCGATTCAGAGAAGTCCTCGCAGGCTATGTGCTGGTCAGTCTCGACCGAGCGCCGTTTGAATTTGCGCTGACACGTTTGGTCAATGCGCTGCTGGCCACAACACTCGGTTTGATTGTGCTGGGGGTGATACTCTCAATTGCGCTGGCTCACCGCTTATGTCGTCCGATTTATAAACTCGTGGAGGCGGGCGAGGCTATTCATAACGCTGATGGAGGCGGTGTCAGCGGAGAGAGCCGGGGTGATGAGATCGGTCGCGTGCTGGATATTTTTCAGAATATGGCAGAAGGGCTGAAAGAGAAGAAGGTTGTGGAAGAGACTCTCTATCGCTATGTCTCTCCCAATGTAGCCCAAAAGCTCCTGGCATCCGGTGACGATTCCATGGCCCTGGGCGGTGCCACCACAACGGGCAGTGTGCTGTTTTGCGATATTGTCGGCTTTACGGAACTCTCTGAAAAACTGCCGCCTGAAGAGCTGATGGCACTATTGAATCACTACTTCAGCTACTTTGCCTTGGCCGGCAGCAGTTGCCAGGGTACGGTCGACAAGTTTATCGGGGACTGTGTCATGATCCTGTTCGGGGTTCCTGAACAGGATGAAATGCATGGTCTTTATGCAGCCACATGCGGGGTGTTGATCCAGGAGAGTGCCGATAGAATCAGCCAACAGCGCCGTAGTGCGGCGCTGCCAACTGTCGACTTCAGGATTGGAATAAACAGCGGTTCGGTGCTCGCCGGCAACCTGGGTAGTGAAGAGCGGATGCAATACACGGTAGTGGGTGATGTGGTGAACGTGGCTTCCAGGATCTGTGACCTGTGTGCCCCTGGAGGTATTCTGCTCACTGAAGAGACAGCAAACCAACCCGCTGTCAGGGAGACCATGTTACTTCTGAGCAGGGAGAGCGCCACTGTCAAGGGACGTAGCGAGCGCGTGGAGTTGCTCGAGATGGAGCGGGGCAGCTTCAGTCGGCACGATCTGATCAAGCAGCATCTTGAAGCCATTCTGCCGGAAGGGAAAGCGGGATGAGGCGGTCATGGTGGCCCTTGTTACTGGTTATCTCCTTTCTTGGAGGGTGTCAGCCTGTACCCGTCAAGGAAGAGCTCCCGAGAGGATTGGATTCGGGTGAGTCCGTTGAATACTCGAATAAGCTTGTCAAGGAGGGCCGTTGGGAGGAGGCGATCTCCCTGCTCGAGCAGACCCGCAGTGCGTATCCTGATGCAAAGGCAGTTGGAAACACGCTGCTCAAGACCCGACGCGACTGGCGCAACAGAAAGCAGACCCTTGAGGATCTGGTATTGATCTACGAGGCAGATGCACTCCACAAGAAAATTCCCATTGCAGAGAAACTGTTCAAGGCCCAGCCTGACAGTTATCTCCTCAACTCCCGGTTGCTGATTTGGCAACAGGAGTTGAAAAGCAGGGTGGATGACCTGTTGGCCTGCGGCAGTTTCCACATGGAGCGAAACCTGGGAATGGCGAAACTGTGTCTCGACCTGGCAAGAAAGATTGAGCCGGGGTCGCAAACCGATGCGCTCTATGCCCTGGTAAAGCGACGGGAAAGAGCCAAAGAGACAACGCGGCAGAAGAAACAACAGGCAGATGCCGCTGTTTCACGTGCCGAGCAAGCGAAGCAGCTGGCTCTTCAAGCTGAAGCATTGTCTGAAGCAGGCAATCTGGTCGGGGCACTGGTTACCGTGGAAGGGGCATTGAATCTTGATCCGCAAAATCCTGACCTGAAGCCGAAATGGTTGTTATTGAAAAAACAGGTCGACGAGCAGGTCAACAGCCTGGATGCGGTGGCCGAACGCTTGTATAGAGAGGAGCATCTGGAAGCCGCCATTGCAGCCTGGGAGTCGGCTCTTCAGCTCTCACCGGACAGCCATGAGATCCTGGCCAAGCTCAAAAGGGCGCGTACCGTTCTCAAAAAGCTGAAGCATCTGGAGACACGGGGAAGTAACCCAGCGCCAATAGAATCCGCGGATTCAACTCGCTAGTGCAACAGGTGGGTTGATCCCGAAAAATACCTGATTAGGTGTTTTAATGCCAAGGCATTTTCGAGGGCGATTGTTCAGT
>NZ_MPRJ01000044.1:0-18680 GCF_002020805.1 Solemya velesiana gill symbiont
CCCTTGGTTTGGGGAACAACGGCTCAATGATTTTGTACTGCTCTTTCGTTAGTTCCATAGAGTGGCATTTTACTGACTTTTACGTGAACAGGCCCTAATCTGGGGTAATGGTATAAATAGCACGCTCATGTGTGACAGGAAAGGGGATGGCTTTGAGCAGCTTTTTTCCAACACCGGGGAAATGTTCAACAGGAGGTTCAATTATGAGAATGGGTTATCTTTTTTCAATCCTGCTTTTAGTGTTCTCTTCCTCGCTTCCCGCAAGAGAGGTGGCTGGTATCGAGGTGGCAGAGCGTGTGCAGGCCGGAGGTGCCACCCTGAACCTCAACGGAGCAGGTATCCGTTGGAAGTTTGTTTTCAAGATTTATGTGGGCGCCCTTTACCTCGTTGACAAGGCGGATAGCCCGGAGGCGGTCTACTCCCTTGCCGGTCCCAAGCGTATCGATATGCATATCCTCTACGATGAGATCAGCAGGGATAAACTGGTTGATGGGTGGAATGACGGATTTGAAGGCAATCTCAATGCCGATGAGCTCTCGGCGATGCAATCACGGATCGCCAGCTTCAACAACAGCTTTACGGATGTGAAGGCCGGTGACGTGATAGCCTGGAGATGCTGCCCGGTGAGGGGACCCGGGTCTCAATTCGCGGGGAACAGCGGGCGATGATTCCCGGTGATGACTTTGCGGTGGCGCTGCTGAAGATCTGGCTGGGCCGGTCGCCTGCAGACAACAGCCTGAAAACCGCCATGCTGGGCGGCTGACAGGCCAGGGCATTTTTGAGGTTCTTCGCAAATTAGCGGGAAAAATGAACTTTCTGCCTCTTGCCCATGACGGCAAAGGATAATTGCGATTGCTCAAGGTAGGAGTCCAGTCCTCCGGGCGATCAGGCATTGAATGCAGAATCGCGCTGAGGACAGCGCTCCTGCACTGACTGATCAATCTCCCGAAAACCTGGGATGAACCTTTTCAAACCCTAACCCAGCTTTTTGATGAATACCTTGGAGTTGCGCTGGTAGTTGTACAGTCCCCGCTTCTTCAATGGCAGGGACTTCACCTGTGAAGGCGTAAAGCCGCGCTCCCTGAACCAGTGGGCGGCCTCGGTGGTGAGCACGAAGAGCTGTTCGATGCCCCTGCTCCTGGCCTCGTTCTCCATGTGTGCCAGCAGGGTGTCGCCCCGCCCTCCCCGGCGGTAGTCGGGGTGCACAGTGATACAGGCCAGTTCAGCCATCTTTTCCCTGGGGTAGCAGAAGAGGGCGGCACAGCCGATGATCATGCCGTCGAGTTCCACCACGGTGAAGTGACCGATCTCGGTCTCGAGCAGTTCCCGGGAGCGGCGTACCAGTGTCCCTTGCTTCTCCTGGGGGGCAATAAGTTCAATAACGCCACCCACGTCATCGATTTTCGCGGTCCGAATCTCTTCGTAGGGTTCGGCCGTGAGCATGGTGCCTGCGCCATCACGGGTAAACAGCTCTTTGAGCAGCGCACCATCGCTCTTGCGACCGAGCAGATGTATGCGCCTGACGCCGCTGCGACACGCCTCGGCGGCATTGCGCAGTTGCTGGGAGAAATCCTCCGATAGCGTGGTGCGACGTTTCAGTATCGCATCCACTTCCCTAGGCACCAGGTTGGTGATGAGCCAGCCCCTGGAGTCAGTCAGTCCCTTGCCCTCTGCCAGGTAGATCAACTTGTCAGCGCCGATGGCGATTGCGATGGCGCTTGCCACGTCTGCCGCACTGATGTTGAACACCTCCCCGGTGGGCGAATAGCCAAGGGGCGGTATAAGGACAATGGCGTCAGACTCCACCAGTCTGCAGATGGCGTTGGCATCCACCCGGCGCACCTGGCCGGTGTGGCAGTAGTCGACCCCTTCGCGCACGCCGATGGGTTTTGCAGTGACGAAGTTGCCGGAGGCGACGCGAACCTTGGCGCCGGCCATGGGTGAGTTGGCGAGCCCCATGGAGAGCAGGGCCTCGATCTCCACCCGTACGGCGCCGGCGGCCTCCTTGACGCACCTCAGGGCCTCGTCGTCGGTGACCCGCAGGCCGTTGATGTACTGCATTTTAGCGCCGCGCAATTTCAGCCGTTCTTCGATCTGGGGGCGGGCGCCGGGCACCAGCACCAGGCGAATACCCAGTGCGCGTAGCAGGGCGATGTCATGAATCAACTCGGCAAAGCCGCTCTCTTCCAGCGCCTCTCCGCCAAAGGCGATGACGAAGGTCTTGCCGCGGTGGGCATGGATATAGGGCGACGAGCCACGAAACCAGTCGACAAACGGATCTCTTTTTTTGTTGGGTGTTTTGGCCACTTCTTGTTCCCCGGTTCAATAAAGACTAATTTAACCGTCAAATGACTATATGGCTACGTTTTGTGATGAATTTTCTCTGTTATATCAAGACTAAAGCCCTGTTGGGTGTTGTGCTCTGGTCCGTATTGCTCTCAACTGGTTGTGATGCCCGGGAGTTGGTCACGGTGGAAGTGGGTGGTATTCCCGTTAGTGTGGAAGTTGCATCGGATCCCGATGCGCGCCGCATTGGGCTGATGAGCCGGCGTCATCTCGATGCAGACAAGGGGATGCTGTTCGTCTTTCCCCGCCAGGAGATCAAGGCAATCTGGATGCGGGATACATTGATACCCCTGGATGTCGGTTTCTTTGATATGAAGGGTATGCTGGTCAACTATCTGAGCATGGAACCTCGGACCGAAACACTCCATTTTTCCGTTGCACCGGCAATCTATGCTTTGGAGATGAACCAGGGATGGTATGAGGCCAACGGCATCGAGCCGGGTATGCGACTTGAGCTGCCTTATGCTATCCAGGGTCGTTAGGTCGCTCTATAGACAGAATCGTTTGATCAGGTTACGCAGGATCTCCACCATGGGAGTGATGCGCTCCAGTCCCAGGTATTCATCGGGCTGGTGGGCCTGGTCGATGTCGCCGGGTCCCAGGACAATGGTCTCCATGCCAAGCTGCTGCAGGTAGGGTGCCTCGGTACCGAATGCCACCGCTTCTGCGCTGTAACCGGTGAGTGCCTCGCCGGCTTGAACGATGGCGCTGGATGAGGGTGTCTCCATGGGCGGGATGCCGCTGAAGGGTGACTCCATCTCCAGTGTCAGGCCGCTGTTCTCCATCAGTCGCGTCAAGCGCGCTTTCAACTCACCGCGAAGCTGCGCTATATTCATGCCCGGCAGGGGGCGCAGGTCGATCTGCAGTTCACACTGGGCGCAGATCCGGTTGGGGTTGTCACCGCCGTGTATGTGTCCCAGGTTGAGTGTCGGTACTTCAACTTCGAACAGTGGATTACGATAGCGTGCCTGCAGCGCTTCGCGCCAGGCAAGGATGTCTCCGATGACCTTGTGCATGCCCTCCAGCGCACTGATTCCCAGTGCGGGGTTGCTGGAGTGTCCCGATCGGCCGATGAGCCGGATGGTCTCCATGCTGATGCCCTTGTGCATGCGTACCGGGCGCAGTCCCGTTGGTTCACCGATGGCCGCGTGGCGGCCAAGACACCGGTTGGTTTCCACTAGTGCCTGGGCGCCGCACATGGTGCTCTCCTCGTCGGCAGTGGCGAGCAGGATCAGGGGGTGCTTCAGCTTGGAGAGGTCGAGTTCCCGGGACGCCTCGATGGCCAGGGCGAAAAACGCCTTCATGTCCGAGGTGCCGAGGCCGTAGAGTCGGTTGTCCTGCTCGGTGAGGGTGAAAGGATCGAACCGCCAGCGGTTGTCATCATAGGGAACGGTATCGGTGTGTCCCGAGAGTATCAGTCCGTCGGGTCCGCTTCCCGCCGTGGCGACCAGGTTGTACTTGTCGTCGAAGCCGGGGACGGGGAGTGCTTCCACATTGAACCCCAGTTCCGAGAGCCAGTCATGGAGATGGCCGATCACGGCCCGGTTGCTCTGGTCCCAATGGGGATTGATGCTGCTTACCGACGGGGCGGCAATCAGATGCTTGATCATCTCGATGAGTGAAGGTACGGCCATGGTCCGGGTGGTGTAGTGGGTGGAGTGAAAGATTCTCAGGCGTAACGGGCCAGGTTTTCGAGCCAGCGGTTGATCTCCTTGATGCTCTGCTCGATGAATCCCGGATCCTGGTAGACCTGTGCCATGACGATGGTTCCCTGTCCCCTGGCCAGCAACTGCATGGACAGTTCCCTGGCCTCCTCCGGGTAGCCCATGGCTGCGAACTGCTGGGCCAGCCACTGGTGAAACAGGTCAAACAGTTTGATCGATTCGGCCTTGAGTTCAGGCTGGTCTTTCGCCAGTTCCACGTTGAGAGAACCCATTGGACAGCCTGAACGCAGCAGGCTCGGGGTGCTGTCGTACATGATCTGGACAAAGCGCTCGAGTCGGTCAAGGGGCTCCTTGATGCTGCCTTCCCAGTCGTGCAGCATGGTGGAGATGATCTTCATGCGATGCTGGATCACCGCTTTCAGCATATCGTCCTTGGTCTTGAAGTAGTAATAGATATTGCCGCGCGGTACATCAGCCTCTTCGACCACGTCGGTAAAAGAGGTGCGGTTGTAGCCCTTTCGGTAGAAGAGCTGGTTGGCGGCGTCAACGATACGCTGCCGGGTTTTCTCACTTTTGCTCGGCATGACTCTTTCTGTCTGGCGGCGGAGTGTTGGATTATAGTCCAACACCGGTTATCTGAGGCAGTCGTGTTTGTCGTCATTATCTGTTCCGGTTCCAGATAGGTGCCTGGAGCCGATAAATCGTGGATAATCATCGGTTCTGTATGAATTCAGTAATTTTTTGGAGATCACCATGCCCCAGTATCGTTCCCGTACCACTACCCACGGCCGTAACATGGCAGGCGCCCGGGCGCTGTGGCGCGCAACCGGTATGAAGAACGGGGATTTCGACAAGCCCATCATCGCTGTCGTCAACTCCTTCACCCAGTTCGTGCCTGGCCACGTACACCTCAAGGACCTGGGGCAGATGGTTGCCCGTGAGATCGAGGCGGCAGGCGGCGTGGCCAAGGAGTTCAACACCATCGCGGTGGATGACGGTATCGCCATGGGCCACGGCGGCATGCTCTACTCGCTGCCCTCCCGTGACATCATCGCCGACTCGGTGGAGTACATGGTCAATGCCCATTGCGCCGACGCCATGGTCTGCATCTCCAACTGCGACAAGATCACCCCCGGCATGCTGATGGCCGCCCTGCGGCTCAATATACCGGCGGTCTTCGTCTCCGGCGGACCCATGGAGGCGGGCAAGACCAGGCTGGCGGGCAAGGGCGAGGTGAAGCTCGACCTGGTGGACGCCATGATCTCCGCTGCCGATCCCAACGAGAGCGACGAGGACGTAGAGCAGATCGAGCGCTCGGCCTGTCCTACCTGCGGCTCCTGTTCCGGCATGTTTACCGCCAACTCCATGAACTGTCTTACCGAGGCGCTGGGGCTCAGCCTGCCGGGCAACGGTTCCCTGCTGGCCACCCATGCCGATCGGCGTGAGCTTTTCCTCGAAGCGGGACAGCTTTCCGTCGAACTGGCCAAGCGTTACTACGAGCAGGACGACGCCTCGGTACTGCCGCGCAATATCGCCAACTTTGCCGCCTTTGAGAACGCTATGTGCCTGGATATCGCCATGGGTGGCTCCACCAACACCGTGCTCCACCTGCTTGCTGCTGCCCACGAGGCGAAGGTGGATTTCACTATGGCCGATATCGACCGCCTCTCCCGCAAGGTGCCCAGCCTGTGCAAGGTGGCCCCTTCCACCCAGCTGTACCACATGGAGGATGTGCATCGCGCCGGTGGCGTGATCGGTATCCTCGGTGAACTGGAGAAGGGCGGGTTGCTCAATAGCGACGCGGGTACCGTGCACAGCGGCACCATTCGCGAAGCCATCGAAAAGTGGGACATCAATCGTACCGATGATGAGCATTCCCGTACCCGGTTTCTTGCCGGCCCGGCCGGGGTGCCGAGCCAGGAGGCATTCAGCCAGGATTGCCGCTGGCCGGACCTGGACCTGGACCGGGAAGGCGGCTGTATCCGCGACATGGAATACGCCTACAGCAAGGACGGCGGCCTGGCAGTGCTCTTTGGCAACCTGGCGGAACTGGGCTGTATCGTGAAAACCGCCGGCGTGGACGAGTCGATCCTCAAGTTCAGCGGCCCCGCGCGTATCTTCGAAAGCCAGGATGCAGCCGTAGAGGCGATTCTGGGCGACCAGATCAAAGAAGGCGACGTGGTGCTGATCCGCTACGAGGGGCCCAAGGGCGGCCCCGGCATGCAGGAGATGCTCTATCCCACGAGTTATCTCAAGTCCAAGGGGATGGGCAAGGCTTGTGCCCTGATTACGGACGGGCGCTTCTCAGGGGGTACCTCGGGACTCTCCATCGGCCACTGCTCGCCGGAGGCGGCGGAAGGCGGCACCATCGGTCTGGTGCAGGAGGGGGACACCATTGAGATCGATATTCCCAATCGTTCCATATCTGTTGCGGTGAGCGACGAGGAACTCTCTGCCCGCCGCCAGGCGATGGAGGCCAAGGGCAGTGCAGCCTGGAAACCCGAGAGCCGCGACCGCGTGGTCTCCACGGCCCTGCGGGCCTATGCGGCACTGACCACCAGTGCGGCAAGGGGTGCGGTGAGGGATCTCTCCCAGCTCAAATGAAGGTCTGCACCAGTTAGTAACTAGCCTGGTGCATTGAAATAATAAAGGGGCCGCAAGGCCCCTTTGTTTTTATAGCGCTTGGAGTGGTGTTGTCAGAGTGAGCCCCAGGAGCTCTTGCGACGGTTGATGCGCAGCTTGGGCAGGATCAGGCCCAGAAGGATGCCGCCGCAGATGACACCGGCACCGATCAGGAACCAGTGCTGGGCGCTGTCGTTTTTCAACTCCCGGTTCTCCTGTTTCAGCTCTTCGGTCTGCTGGGTGAGCGCCACCACCTGCTTGCGCAGTTCGTTGCGCTCATTGGAAATGCGTACGGCATTGGAGGCGGTGCGCTGCAGGTTTCTCAGCTCCAGGTCGGTCTCCTGCTTCTGCTGCTGAAGCTTCTCGTGCTCCGTGGTGAGATTCTGGTGCTCCTGCTGCAGGCTGGTCAGCTTGCTGGTCAGGCGCCCCGGCTCCTGCTGGAGCTCATCGAGCTTGGCCTCGGCGATCTGCAGCCGGTCCCGGGCGCTGGGAATATTCATCAGCTGTCGTGTCAGTACAAAGCCGGTGGTGCCGTCCTTTGCTCTCACCCTGGAATACCCGGAATCACGGTTGGATCCCAGAAGCTCCAGTTGATAACCACTGGGCAGCATGCGGATGATTTTATGGGTGGCGCTCTCTCCTGAGCGCATGGTGATTTTAAACTGGTCCGTTACATACCGGCTTTCGGCAAAACTTGTAGAAAGGCCGGCCATCAGCACCAACATCAGCGCAATTCTTTTCACATCTACCTCGTAGGGTTAATGGGGATTGGTTCAGGATGGGGTTATTGTTTCAGAAACAGGCGGTTGCTGTCCAAGCCCGTGGGCATTCGACGGTGAAAACTGTGATTTTATTGGCGGTTATGCACATAGGGCCCGAACCCATAACCGAGCGTCATATATGTTGTCAATAGATTGTTTGTGTTTCTCTGGGCATGCTTGTAAGTGTTAGTTTTTGCATTGAATAATCAGGCTGTTCAAGAATGATACAAATTAACGGGAAACCGCGTTGCAATAGGGCTGTGTGGGAAATTAGGATCTTTTTGCACAGAGTTATCCACAGTTTTTGTGAATAACTCCTGAATCTCTTTTGTGACAATATGATGTGGATAATGTTGAAATAAAAAGATGATAAATATCATGTAAGGCGTTGACTTCGCAGACTTAAGAATAACCTTCCCCCTGGGTGCCAGATTCTTTCATCAAATCGGGTTAATTCATGCCGATCCGTATATAATGCACGCCTTTTGAAAATCTGCAGGTAATCCCGTGATAGAAAAACTCCGCAATATCGCCATCATTGCCCATGTTGACCATGGCAAAACCACCCTGGTGGATGAACTGCTCAAGCAGTCCGGCACCCTGGGTGAGCGTTTTGGCGAGGTTGAGCGGGTGATGGACTCCAATGACCAGGAGAAGGAGCGGGGCATCACCATCCTCTCCAAGAACACGGCCATCAACTGGAACGACTACCGGATCAATATCGTGGATACCCCGGGTCACGCCGATTTTGGCGGGGAGGTGGAACGTGTGCTCTCCATGGTGGACTCGGTGCTGTTGCTGGTCGACGCCCAGGAAGGGCCCATGCCCCAGACCCGCTTCGTTACCCAGAAGGCGTTCAATCACGGACTGCGTCCCATCGTGGTGGTCAACAAGATTGACAAGCCGGGCGCTCGTCCCGATTGGGTGATCGACCAGGTATTCGAGCTTTTTGATCGCCTGGGCGCCACTGACGAACAACTGGATTTTCCCATCATCTACGCCTCCGCCATCAACGGTTATGCCGGTCTTGATGATGATGTGCGTGACGGGGATATGACGCCACTGTTCGAAGCGATCGTCGAACACTGCCCGGTCCCGGAAGTGGACCCGGATGGTCCATTCCAGATGCAGGTATCCAACCTGGACTACAACAGCTACGTTGGTGCCATTGCAGTGGGCCGTGTCACCCGTGGATCGGTAAAGCCCAACCAGCAGGTTATCGTCTCCAAGTACGATGGCGAGGAGCACAAGGCGAAGATCGGTATCGTTTACGGTTACATGGGCCTTCAGCGCCACGAGGTTGAGCAGGCCAGTGCCGGGGATATCATCGCAATCACCGGTATCGAAGCCCCCAATGTCTCCGATACGCTCTGTGATCCGGATAACGTGGAGCCGCTGCCTGCCCTCAGCGTGGATGAGCCTACCGTCTCCATGACCTTTCAGGTCAATGCCTCGCCATTTGCCGGCAAGGAGGGCAAGTACCTTACCTCCCGTCAGCTCAAGGACCGACTGGAGAGAGAGTTGATCCACAACGTGGCATTGCGGGTGGAAGAGGGCACCGATCCGGAGAAATTCAAGGTCTCGGGGCGTGGTGAGCTGCACCTGTCGGTGCTGCTGGAGAGCATGCGTCGCGAGGGTTATGAACTGGCGGTCTCCCGTCCCGAGGTGATCTTCCGCGAGGTGGATGGCGAGGTGTGCGAACCTTACGAACAGCTCACGGTGGATATCGAGGAGGCGCACCAGGGCGCCATCATGGAGGCACTGGGTACCCGCAAGGGTGAACTCAAGAACATGGAACCGGACGGTCAGGGGCGGGTGCGCCTCGATTACATTATTCCGTCCCGGGGACTGATCGGTTTTCAGACCGAATTCATGACCAGCACCTCCGGTACCGGGTTGATCTACCATGTATTCGATCACTACGGCCCGGCCCAGCATGGGGCTATTGCGCCGCGCAAGAATGGCGTGTTGATCTCCAACGGCCAGGGCAAGGTGCTTGGCTATGCACTGATGAACCTCCAGGAGCGGGGCAAGCTGTTCGCGTCTCCGGGTGATGAGGTCTACGAGGGGCAGATCGTGGGCATTCACGCCCGCGACAATGACCTGACGGTCAATCCGCTGAAGGCGAAGCAGTTGACCAACATTCGTGCTTCCGGCAAGGACGATGCGGTGATGTTGACACCACCGCTGAAGTACAGCCTGGAGCAGGCGTTGGAGTTCATCGAGGACGACGAGCTGGTGGAGATTACCCCCTCTGCCATTCGCCTGCGCAAGCGCTTCCTCAAGGAGCACGAGCGCAAAAGGGCTTCCCGCCAGAGCGCTGAATAATCATTGATCCGGCAATTCAATTGCCGGATCAATGATTTTCAGGGGGCTGAAATGAGAAAACCCCGACAGCAATCCATGCTGTCGGGGCGTGTCGCCGGGCTTGGTTGGCAAAGGGTGTCCAATCCTTAGACTCGTCCCAGGGCTTGGGATCCTATTCCTTGGGCGTCCGTGGTTGGCGACAAGTATAGAGTCTCATAAAACGAAGGGGATTACTGTAAGGTGATTCCCCGGAATTTGTAAGAATTTTCTGAAACGTGCTTAGGGAATACCCCTGAATTACACGTTAGATATGTATTGTTAGGCAGGATGGGGGGCAAGGTATGATCGGTTTGCTGCAGCGGGTTAGTGCTTCCCGTGTCTAGGTGGACAGTGAAACCGTCGGCCGGATCGATGTCGGCCTGATGGTGCTGGTGGGGGTAGAGCGTGGAGATGACGAAGCCAAGGCGGACCGGTTGCTGGAGCGGCTTTTGGGTTACCGGGTCTTCCCCGACGAAACGGGACGCATGAATCTTAGTCTGAGGGATATTGGAGGTGGCCTGCTGTTGGTTCCCCAGTTCACCCTGGCCGCGGATACCCGCAAGGGCACCCGCCCCTGTTTCTCCACGGCGGCACACCCGGAGGAGGGGGGCGGTTGTTCAGTTATCTCTGTGAACGTGCTGCAGCGGAATATTCCCAGGTGGCTACCGGCGTTTTCGGTGCTGACATGCAGGTTAGCCTGACCAACGACGGGCCGGTTACCTTCTGGCTTCAGGTGTGAATAGCCTGTAATATCCAGGGTTTGGAGTAGATTGGTGGTCATATGCCGGATTTTCCGGATGGCCCATTTTTCAATTGTTTGGAGTCCGATGGATGCAGCGTACAGCTGAGATCGAGCGTAATACCCTCGAAACCCAGATCAAAATCGGTATTAACCTGGATGGGACCGGTGTTTCCAACCTGGATACCGGGATGCCGTTTCTTGAGCACATGCTGGACCAGGTTGCCCGGCACGGCCTGATTGACCTTGATATCAAGGCCAAAGGTGATCTGCACATCGACGGGCACCACACGGCAGAGGATATCGGTATTGCACTGGGCCAGGCGATGGACCAGGCCGTGGGTGATAAAAAGGGTATCCGGCGTTACGGCCACGCCTATGTTCCACTGGACGAGGCGCTGGCGAGGGTGGTGATCGATTTTTCGGGCCGTCCCGGACTGGAGTTCGGGGTGGAGTTTACCCGTGCCCGTATCGGTGATTTCGATACCGAACTCTTCTACGAGTTCTTTCAGGGTTTTATCAATCACGCCAAGGTGACGTTGCACATTGACAGCCTGCGTGGGCGCAACGCGCACCACATCGCAGAGACCATCTTCAAGGCGTTCGGGCGTGCCCTGCGCATGGCCCTGGAAGAGGATCCGCGGATGGCTGGGATGCTGCCTTCCACCAAGGGCAGTCTCTAGCACAGCCAGATAACATCAGATTTTTTCGGCAGTATAAGTATGTCTAAAACAATCGCAGTCATAGATTATGGCATGGGCAATCTGCGCTCTGTCTCCAAGGCGGTAGGGCACGTGGCCGATGCCGGGGACAGGGTTATCGTTACCGATGAGCCCGATAAGATTCTCTCTGCAGACCGGGTGGTTTTTCCCGGACAGGGGGCGGCGCGCGACTGCATGGCGGCCATCTCCGATCACCACCTGAACAAGGCGGTGCTGGATGCTGCCCACAGCAAGCCGTTCTTCGGTATCTGCATGGGGCTGCAGGTGCTGATGCAGTTCAGTGAAGAGAACGACGGAGCAGATCTGCTGGGCCTGATCCCGGGTCACGTGACCCGTTTCCCTGACGACCATGTTGTGGAGGGTCAGCATCTGAAGATTCCCCAGATGGGCTGGAACCGTGTTCACCAGGAGAGTGCGCATCCGCTGTGGGAAGGAATAGACCAGGACAGCCGTTTCTACTTTGTACACAGCTACTACGTTGTGCCGGAGGACGACTCGCTGGTGGCAGGCACTACCGACTACGGTGTCAACTTTGCCAGTGTGCTGGCCAGGGATAACCTGTTTGCTACCCAGTTTCATCCGGAAAAGAGCGCAGACGCCGGTCTGCGCCTGATGAAAAATTTCCTGAACTGGAATATCTGAAATTATTAATAGGGCAGAAGAGCGTGTTACTGATACCTGCAATTGACTTGAAAGACGGCAAGTGTGTTCGCCTGCGCCAGGGGCGCATGGAGGACGATACCGTATTCTCCGACGATCCCGTGGCCATGGCCGGTCGCTGGGTGGATGCCGGCGCGCGCCGCCTGCACCTGGTGGATCTCAACGGCGCCTTTGCGGGCGAGCCGGTCAACGGTGAAGTGATTCGAGCAATCGCCAAGGCGTATCCTGATCTGCCGATCCAGGTGGGCGGGGGTATACGTGATGAGGCGACAGTCCAGGCCTACCTGGATGCCGGTGTCGACTACGCCATCATCGGTACCCAGGCAGTCAAGGAGCCGGAGTTCGTCGGCCGCGCCTGCAAGGCGTTTCCGGGGCACGTCATCGTGGGCCTGGATGCGAAAGACGGCATGGTCGCTATCGACGGATGGGCGACGGTGACCGAGCACAGGGTGACGGACCTGGCCAAGCGCTTCGAAGAGGATGGCGTCTCTGCCATTGTCTATACCGACATCGGCCGGGACGGCATGCTCTCCGGGCCCAATGTGGAGGCAACTGCTGCACTGGGCGAGGCGATCTCCATTCCGGTTGTGGCTTCCGGCGGTATCACCAACATCGATGATATCCGGGCGCTTTGCGAGGCTGCATCCTCCGGCATTATGGGCGCCATCACCGGGCGTGCGATCTATGAAGGTACCCTCGACTTTGCCGAGGGCCAGAAACTGGCCGACTCCCTGGCCAGCTGAGTGTTAACGATCAATTGAAGAAGCGGGACATCCCATGCTAGCCAAACGTATCATTCCCTGTCTCGACGTGGACGCCGGACGCGTGGTCAAAGGCGTGAAGTTCGTGGAGATCCGTGATGCGGGCGACCCGGTGGAAGTAGCCAGGCGTTATAACGAAGAGGGAGCCGACGAGATCACCTTTCTCGATATTACGGCAAGCTCAGATGATCGCGATACGATCGTACATGTAGTAGAGGAAGTGGCCAGCGAAGTGTTCATCCCCCTCACAGTCGGCGGAGGTATTCGCACCACCGAGGATGTGCGCCGCATGCTCAATGCCGGTGCCGACAAGGTGGCGATCAATACAGCCGCGGTCTTCAATCCGGAGTTTGTGAAGGAGGCTGCAGGCCGCTTTGGTTCCCAGTGCATCGTTGTCGCGATAGACGCCAAGAAGGTCAGTGGGGAGAATGAGCCGCTGAAATGGGAGATCTTTACCCACGGCGGGCGTAAACCCACCGGGCTCGATGCCATCGAGTGGGCGCGCAAGATGGTGGATTACGGTGCCGGCGAGATTCTGCTCACCAGCATGGACCGGGATGGGACCAAGATCGGTTTTGACCTGGCGCTGACCCGTGCCATCAGTGAAGCGGTAAGCGTGCCGGTGATCGCCTCAGGCGGTGTGGGCGAATTGCAGCACTTGGTGGATGGTGTGGTCGAAGGGGCAGCCGATGCGGTACTGGCGGCCAGTATCTTCCACTTTGCAGAGTACAGTATCGGTGAGGCCAAGCAGTACATGGCCGAAAGAGGTGTGGAAGTAAAGCTTTGATTGAAGGCGGAGGGCGTCGGATGAAGGGATCTGTCAGGTACGCAATTGCAACTCTGCTGGCGGCAGTGTTACTGCAACTTGGAATTGCCCATGGGGCCTCTACGGACCAGGAGACCAAGATGGCGGAGGTTCTGGAGGTGCTGAGTGACCTGCAGGGCATACCCGAGGAGTCCATACCGCTAGCGCTGCTGAAAAATGCAGGCGCAGTGGCCATCATACCCAACGTGGTGAAAGTCGGGCTGGTAGTCGGCGGACGTTACGGCAAGGGGGTGGTCAGTGTGCGTCGCGAGGATGGCAGTTGGAGTGATCCCCTGTTTCTCTCTGTAACCGGCGGCAGTGTTGGTTGGCAGATCGGCGCCCAGTCCACTGATGTGGTACTGGTGTTCAAGTCACGCAAGAGCGTCGACAGCCTGGTGAAGGGAAAATTCACCCTGGGTGCAGATGCCTCTATTGCTGCCGGGCCCATAGGTCGTAAGGCGACCGCTGCAACAGACGCGCAGCTTGAATCAGAGATCTACTCCTATTCACGGAGCCGTGGGCTGTTTGTCGGTATCGCCCTGGATGGTGCTTCCCTAGCAGTGGAGCACGAAGATAACGCAAGATATTACCACGAAGATAACGCAAGATATTACCACGAAGATAACGCAAGATATTACCACGAAGATAACGCAAGATATTACCACGAAGATAACGCAAGATATTACAGGGTGTCGGAGATTTCGGCCGACAGGATCATTGAGCGTACTGAGAGCGCAATCCCCGAATCGGCTGACCGGCTGAGGCAGATGCTTTCAGAACAGGCGAAGAACTAGTGTTAACAGGTCTTGTCTTATGAGTGATGTACTTGAACGTTTGGCAGAGGTGCTGGAGGAGCGCAAGTCAGCGCAGCCCGATAGCTCCTACGTGGCCAAGCTTTACTCCAAGGGGTTGGATTCGATCCTGAAAAAGATCGGGGAAGAGGCCACCGAGACCGTCATGGCTGCAAAAGACGGCGATGCCGATAAAATTGTCTATGAAACGGCGGACCTCTGGTTTCACTCCATGGTGCTGCTCGCCCAGCAGGGGCTTGGGCCGGGGGATGTGCTGGCGGAACTGGATCGTCGTTTCGGTCTTTCCGGCCTGGATGAGAAGGCGAGTCGGGACGCGGAATAAACCCCTGCGCCAAAGCAAATTTTCGGTTATTATCGGCGATCTGTAGCGGAACGGAGTTCTGCAGAAAAAGCAATTTTCCATGGGGCTGGATACATGAAGACAAAGACCCCGTGTAGGTAATCTGGAGAAGGTAATGGGTATTGGTGGAATCAGTATTTGGCAGTTGTTGATTGTTCTGGTGATCGTTCTGCTGTTGTTCGGAACGAAACGCCTGAAGAATATCGGGTCGGACCTGGGTAATGCCGTGAAAGGCTTCAAGGGTGCCGTGAAGGACGAAGAGAAGGCGGCCGAGCAGGCCAAGCTGGAAGAGGCTGGCAAGGACGACGTGATCGAAGGTGAAGCCACGGTCGAGAAGAAGGAAAAGTCCTGATTCGTGCGCCATTGGCGCGCTTGATCTGCTGAAATCCTAACCATGTTTGATGTCGGTTTTTTTGAACTGTTGATCCTGGGTCTGGTGGCCTTGTTGGTCGTGGGGCCCGAGCGACTGCCTAAGCTGGCCCATACTGCCGGCAAGTGGCTCGGCAAGGGGCGCAGTATGATCTCTTCCGTAAAGGCTGATATCGACAAGGAGATCAAGGCGGAAGAGCTCAAGCAGGTTCTGGAAGAGCAGAAGAAAAAGATGAATCCCCTGGAGGAGGTCATAGAAGAGACCTCCAGCACCATGCAGGATCTCAAGAACGAAACCGAATCCACCGTGAGAGACGCCCAGAATACCTTGGGCGACTCAAAACCGGCGTCCACCGATACGACAAATGACTCAGAGCAAAGATCCGGCGGATAACGGCTCCCTGCAGGAGCAACCCTTCGTCTCTCACCTGGTTGAACTGCGCGATCGCCTGATGAAGGCTGTCGTTGTGGTGATCATTGTTTTTCTGTGTCTTTTCCCGTTCGCCAACGATATCTATCAGCTTATTTCAGCGCCGCTGTTGGCGAAGCTGCCCCAGGGCGACCAGATGATCGCCACCGGCGTGATCTCCCCCTTCCTCGCGCCATTCAAACTGGCGCTGGTAGCTGCAATTTTCTTCGCCATGCCCTACCTGCTCTACC
The DNA here is from genome assembly GCF_002020805.1 of Solemya velesiana gill symbiont. Classification (GTDB taxonomy): domain Bacteria; phylum Pseudomonadota; class Gammaproteobacteria; order Chromatiales; family Chromatiaceae; genus Sedimenticola_A. Next base: position 15,608 of record NZ_MPRJ01000044.1, read on the forward strand.
AGCTCTGGGCTTTCATTGCTCCCGGGCTGTACAAGCATGAGAAACGGGTGCTGATCCCCATGGTCGGCTCTAGTGCGATCCTCTTCTACATGGGCGCTGCCTTTGCCTTCTACGTGGTGTTCCCCCTGGTGTTCGCCTTCATGGTGGCCACCACGCCGGAAGGGGTCAACATGGCTCCGGATATCACCCAGTACCTGGAGTTCGTGCTGACCCTGTTCTTTGCCTTCGGGCTCGCTTTCGAAGTGCCCATCGCGACCATCATCCTGGTCTGGATGGGTGTGACGACCCCGGAGAGCCTCGCCCACAAGCGTCCCTATATCATTGTCGGTGCCTTCTGTGTCGGCATGCTGCTGACGCCGCCGGACGTCATCTCCCAGACCCTGCTGGCCCTGCCCATGTGGGTTCTTTTCGAGGTGGGTCTCTTCTTTTCTCGTGTTGTGTATCGCGACCGACAGAGGCGCGTGGCGGCGGAAGAGGCTGAGTATGAGTCAGATACCCCTTCTGCAACTGCGGCCCCAGCAGCGGTTACTGCCACGGCATCCAGTGGGGAGGCTGCTGCATCTACTGAGACATTAACGGATTTCTTTGATGGCGATATGACACCGGAGGATCTGGAGAAGGCAGTTGACACTGATCGGTTCGTACCTCTGAGCGAAGAGGAGCTGGATGAGGAGCTCGACGCCATCGAGGCCGAAGACGCCATCGAGGCCGAAGAGGATGATGATGACTACAATGAATCGGATCTCGGCGAGGATGATGGCGGCATGTCAGATGAGCTGCTGGAAGAGAAGCTGAGATTGGTACAGGAGCTGCGCGACCAGGAAGAGGAGACCAAGGCGCGCGGTGTGCTTTACGAACTGCTGGGTCATGCCAATGACGAACAGGCCAAGGTGGTGCGTAACATTCTCGATCAGCTCGACGGTATTGACGAATAGTCTGCAGGTGATACGGCAACCTTTTTGATAACTGCCGGTCCAATCCGTCATCCTGGGATAATAACAACCGATGGTGGAATCATGGCCCGAGTCCTTGCTGTTTTTCTTGCGCTTCTTTTTACGCTCTCTGCACAGGGCTCCGTCTCCAATCAGCTGAAGGATCATCCCTCGCCTTACCTGGCCCTGCACGGCAATGACCCCGTCCATTGGCAGGCCTGGGGCGCAGAGGTTCTCGAGCGCGCCCGGCGCGAGAACAAACTGATCTTTATTGCCAGTGGCTATTTTGCCTGTCACTGGTGCCACGTGATGCAGCGTGAAAGTTACCAGGATCCCGAAATAGCCCGATTTCTTAATACGCACTTCATCCCGGTGAAGGTGGATCGTGAACTTCAGCCCACCCTGGACGCACACCTGATCAACTTCGTTGAAAAGACCAGGGGTAGTGCCGGTTGGCCTCTCAATGTTTTTCTTACCCCTGAAGGCTATCCGCTGGTCGGGCTCACTTACGCGCCTCCGAAACCGTTCATGGGGCTGCTGGAGAAGCTTGAAACTCGCTGGGCTGAGCGTGCGGATGATCTCAAGGAGGCGGCACGCCTTGCCTCCCTGGCGATGAAGGAGGAGAGGGTCGATGCAAAGCCCCTGGCGTCCATCGATGCGGAAGGACTCCACGTCGGCCTGGTGACCATGGCCCTGGCCCTGGGGGATGAGATGGAGGGTGGTCTTGGCATGCAACCCCGTTTTCCCATGGCGCCCCAGTGGTCTGCGTTGATTGATCGCCTGTCCCATGGCCGGGATGAGAAGCTGGCCGAGTTGATCAGCCTGACGCTTGATCAGATGGCAAAACAGGGACTGAGAGATCACATAGGTGGTGGTTTCTTTCGCTATACCGTGGACCCGAGTTGGCAGGTACCTCACTACGAGAAGATGCTCTACACCCAGGCGCTGCTCAGTCAGCTCTATCTCAAAGCGGCCCATGCTTTTGGCCGATCTGAGTATAAAGAGGTTGCAAGGGACACCCTGGATTTCGCCCTGCGTGAGCTGAAGCAGGACAATGGCGGTTTTATTGCCAGCCTTTCCGCTGTGGATGAGGACGACGAAGAGGGTGGCGGTTATCTCTGGCGTGACGCGCAGTTGAAGCAGGCGCTGTCCGGTCAGGAACTGCAGTTTGCCCGCAAGCGCTGGCGCCTGGAAGGAACGTCGCCGACCGAAGGTGGTTATCTGCCCGTGGATCACCAATCGGTCAGTTCCCTTTCCAAGGCACAGGGGGCCGATCTGTCACAGCTCGAGATCACTGTAAAGCGTAAACTGCTGAAGGCCAGGGAGTCCCGCAAGCACCCCCAGGATACCAAGCAGCTTGCAGCATGGAATGGGCTCATGTTGTTGGCGCTGGTGGATGGTGCACGGGAGTTCGGTGACGCCCGGTACAGGAAGAGTGCATCGGATTTACGTGATTTCCTGGTGAACCGATTGTGGAATGGCGAGCGCCTGTTCAGGGCGCGAGATGGGAAGCGCAACCTCGGTAGTGCGGCAATGGAGGACTATGTTTATGTGGCTGCCGGTCTGCATGCCTGGTCACGCCTTTCCGGCTCAAAAGCGGACTATCATCTGTCCCGCACCCTGGTGAAACAGGCCTGGGATCGGTACTTCACTGCAGACGGATGGCAAAGCACTGATGAATCCCTGGTACCCGGAATTGCAAGCGAGCAGGCAATGACCGATGGGCCCCTGCCTTCGCCCGCTGCCATGTTGATCGAACTGAGCTTCAGCTTTGAGGATAAAGCGTTGGTGTCAAAAGCAAAACAGGCATTGACGCTCAGTTACCCGGTCGTTCAGGATCAACCCATATGGTACGCGAGCCATATCCAGGCGCTGATGAAGAACCCTCTGTGAGCTACCGGTAACGCATTCGCGTACCATGCAGTAATGAGAGACTGATCTCTTCTGCGCTCAGTGCCTTGGGAAAATACGTACCTGAGATCTTGGCGCCGATGATACTGGCCCCCTCCAGGTTGGTTTTAGATAGATCCAGTCCTCTAAGGTCTTGTGGCTCTCGGTCTGTTGTTGAGGCGGTGCATTACATGCTCAACCTGAGCATCACTCACCTCACTAAAATCGGTACCTTTTGGAAAATACTGCCG
>NZ_MPRJ01000044.1:18775-19240 GCF_002020805.1 Solemya velesiana gill symbiont
GGACAATCACGGTATACAGTGTTTTTCGCTCCACCATCGTCAATAGTGCGCTTTTGCGCCCCTTGCCAATGACAGTATCACCCTCCCAGTCACCAATGCCTGTACCTCTATCAACGACTGCAGGGCGATTTTCTGAAAGCTGGGCATTTGAAATTACGAAAACCGAGTAACCATTGGCAACAAGATGGTTGCACGTTTTGATTGTTGATATAAGGATGCCTTGGGGCTGGTACACAAGAAAGATCGCTATATTATCCAACTGTGCAAGCACCCCATCCGTAACCCTGAGATGGTAGTGACTGGTTCTATTATAATGCCATCGAATAAATGGCTCGTAGAGACATCCAATTACAAAAAATAGTGTTAAGGGAATCTCTAAAAACCCACCTTAATCTGCAATAATAACACACACACAACTTTTCAATCGCAGTACACAGACTATGCAACCGAACTTTTTTGCCCACG
>NZ_MPRJ01000045.1 GCF_002020805.1 Solemya velesiana gill symbiont
CAAGCCATTCCAGTGGACCAAGAGTGCTGAGAAAATTATTGCCTCGGTGAATAGGGCAAAGAATGCGTTGCCGAATTAACCGCATGGCCCACTAGCGCTGCTCGCCGGTGTCAACCTGCCAACCAGGGGTGAGGTGAAGATCCTGGGAGAGACGATCAACCGTCTATCCGGCGCCAGGCGTGACCATTTCCGTTCGGACCATATTGGTTTTGTCTTCCAGCTGTTCAACCTCATTCCCTACCTCTCTGTACTGGAGCATGTCACCCTGCCTTGCCGTTTCTCCGGTTTGCGTAAGCAGAAAGCGACCGAATCAGGAAGGAGCCTCCATGATGAAGCCATGCGCCTGCTGACGCACCTGGATATGGCACATGAAGACCTCATCCACCGCCCGGTAACGGAACTGAGCATCTGCCAGCAGCAGCGGGTGGCGACGGCCCGGGCACTGATCGGCGCACCCGAGATCATCATCGCCGATGAACCCACCTCCGCCCTGGACAGCGACATGCGCCAGGCATTTCTCCGGCTGTTGTTCCAGGAGTGTGAGGAGACCGGATCGACCCTGCTCTTCGTCAGCCACGACCGTCAGCTTGAGTCCCTTTTCGAACACCACATCACCCTGGATGAGATCAATCGTACACAGCTGGGAGCGCAGTGATGTCGACCATCTCCCTGGCCTTCAAGAGCCTGCTGAACCGCCGCTTCACGGCGATCCTGACCCTGGTGAGCATCGCCCTGAGCGTTTCACTCCTGCTGGGGGTTGAGCGTCTGCGGGTGGAATCCCGCAACAGCTTTGCCAACACCATCTCGGGTACCGACCTGGTGGTTGGCGCACGCAGTGGCGCCATCAACCTGCTGCTCTACTCGGTATTCCGCTCGATCAGGTCTATCACGCCGTACTGGGACACGAGGTGGCCCAAAAACTCGCCTACAAGGTAGGCCAGAAGATCGTTATCGCCCACGGCGCCGGCAAGACCAGCTTTACCCTGCACGATGACAAGTCGTTCGAGGTGGTGGGCATACTCAAACCCACTGGCACACCTGTGGACCGTACCGTACACGTCCCGCTGGAAGGTATCGAGGCGATCCACAAGGACTGGGTTGCAGGCAGACAAGTGGCCGGCTTGAAAATCAGTGCCGACGAGGCCCTCCAAAAGAACCTGACACCCAAGGCGATCACCGCCTTCCTTGTGGGTCTCAAGAGTAAGATCGCAACCTTCCGTGTTCAGCGCGCGGTCAATGACTACCGCAAGGAACCCCTGCTCGCCATTCTGCCCGGGGTGGCCCTGCAACAGCTCTGGGACCTGATGAGTGTGGCCGAGAACGCCCTGCTGGTGGTCACTGTCCTTGTTGTGGCCGTCGGCCTGATCGGCATGTTGACCGTGATGCTGACCGGTCTCAATGAACGGCGCCGGGAGATGGCGATACTGCGTTCGGTGGGCGCACGCCCGGGACACATCCTGCTCCTGGTCACCGGCGAGAGCCTGCTGCTCAGCCTGGTGGGAATCGCACTCGGCCTGCTGCTGCTCTATTCCGGTTTGCTTCTTGCCCAACCCTATATCGAGAGCCAATATGGTCTCCACCTGCCAATCGGCCTTCCCTCGATCCGGGGGTGGCTGATCCTGGGACTGGTTGGAACTTCCGGCCTGATTATTGGCCTAATACCCGGTTATCGCGCTTATCGCTACTCCCTTGCCGATGGCATGAGCATACGAATCTAGAGGTCCATTAATGAAATTCTGGTTTGCCATACCGCTATTATTTTCAGTCGTAGTATCCCTCAGCACCGTACATGCAGAACCGGCCCAGGAGCTGGAGTGGGACGCCATGATTCCCGAGGACTACCGCCCTGACAAGATCATGGAACAGTTCGGTGATATCAATGAGCTGGATGACAATGACCCCAGGGCACAGACGATACTGACGGAACTGGAAGCGGCATGGAATGCAGCCCCGGTGGTGGAGAGCCTGGACGGCAAGCGGGTCAAATTGCCGGGCTTTGTAGTGCCCCCTGAAGGCGACGGCAAAAAGCTGAGCGAGTTTCTGTTGGTGCCTTACTATGGCGCCTGCATCCATGTGCCTCCCCCTTCGGCCAACCAGACCGTCTATGTAAAGGTACCCAAGGGTGATGCCAAGATACGTTATGCCTTCGACACGGTCTGGGTTTCCGGCATCATGAGTGCCAAGTCTTTCAGCAGCGACCTGGCGACCGCCGGTTACCAGATCCAGGCAGAAGAGGTGACACCTTAAGAATGAATACTGCCTGGCATTCATTCGCCTGCACAATCGTCCTATGCGGCCTTCTTAGCCCCCAGCTTCATGCAGAGGAACTGTCCTGTCACCTGCATGCACCGGATGACTACACACCTTCCAGCAGACAGCCCCTTATCATACCGAGAGTAGGCAATCGATCAGAGTGCGAGCAGCTGAACCTGCAACGCTTCGGTTCAAGGGGAAGATGCCATTGCACGCAAGACCCTATCAGTAGTGACAGAATGAGCCCCCTGGATTTTTCCCAACCTATAGAGCGAGAAGACCAGCTCCCCTGAAATAAGCGTCGATTGCTAAAATCGACCTTCAACGTCCCTTCCTGCACAATCGGCATATCCACTCTATGCAACCTGGGCAGAGATCCAATCTATAATGAGCCATATTGGTCATTGATTACTGCAGCAATCCCCATTTGCAGTATTCGGGTCGAGAAGATGGCCGCAACCCTGGGTGCACCGGCAGGATCTATAGAAGAGGGGGACAGAGTAGACATGGCAAAGAAGAAGAAAGCGGGAAAAGAAGAACTCAAGAAGTATAAAAAGAAGGCACTCAAGGCCGAGAAGAAACTGAAAAAGCTGCAACAGGAGATTGCCTAGCTGGATAAGAAATTGGCGAAACGCGATGTCAGAATTAAAGAGCTGAAACGCCAATCAAAGGACAAGGAGGAGAAAAAGGAAACGTCTTTGGAGAATATTCAAAGATCGGTTTCAACAGACCTCTCTCGGGATGCGCTTCGGAAAGCGGGATTTCTGCGGGAACGTTATGAGCATCACCTCGGGCTGAACAAGCCCAAAGAGGTGGCCCGGCATGACGCCAACCAGGACCTGATGGAGAATTATGGTCCTGACAGCGAATTCACTGACCAGGAACTGGAGGATGTGCTTAGCTAGCAGCCTGTCCGGCGAAAAATCATCGCGCAGTCCATCCGCCATCCAATGTAAGACAACTGCCGGTCATGGTTGGCTCCAGCGGCTGATAAAAGGAAGAGCACCGCTGCGGCAATTTCTTCAGCTTTTGTGAAACGCAACGTGGGTTCCTTTTCCCGCAGCAGTGTGTCCGAAGCGTCGCTCACTGAGATCCCCTCTGTTTGCGCTATCTTCTCGATCTGCGCTTCGACGAGCGGCGTAAACACCCACCCGGGGCAGATGGCGTTGCAGGTGACGTTGCGCTCGGCATTCTCCAGTGCCGTCACCTTGGTCAAATCGACGACCCCGTGCTTTGCCGATACATAGGCAGCCTTGTTCAGGGAGGCCACAAGCCCATGGACGGAGGCGATATTGATAATGCGCCCAAAGTCGCGCACCTTCATACCTGGCAAGACGGCCGCTGTTGCGTGAAACACGGCTGAAAGATTGGCAGCGATGATATCGTCCCATTTCTCACGCGGGAAGTCCTCCACCTGGTCAACGTGCTGGATTCCTGCATTGTTCACCAGGATGTCGATCGCACCGTGCTTTTCCTCTACCGCGTTCATGTAAGCCTGAATTTCATCGGGATTACGCATGTCGACTTCCCTATGGTGAACACCACCGTCAGGGCTTCGATTTTGAATCCGCTCAACAGCTTCGGCAATGGCCTGTTGCGTACCGAGACCGTTGATGACCACCGTAGCTCCCTCTGCCGCGAGGCCTTCAGCAATCGCCAATCCGATTCCGCTTGTTGCTCCGGTCACAATTGCAGTTTTTCCATCAAGTTGGCGGGCCATAAATATTCCTCAATGTCTGCTTTCTGACACTACGTAAAATAGTTTGATTCGAACTGCTTACCAATCACCCGGCTCCCAACCAGGAAGCTGGAGCCTTCCAGATTATTCTTCTGATTCTAGTACTCAAACACACTCCCATGGAAATAAGGCACTGGAGAAATACTCTGCCCCTTCATCTAAGAGTAGCAATGAACAATACAAAAAGAGAATACCTTAATAGGTAATAACCACCTGGGATGTGGCACACAGAAACTAAGCGAGTCTTCGACCTCGTGAAAGATTTTGGGACATCCAAGTCCCCAAAATCGACTCGGCCTTCGACAGCCTATTAGTGCCCCGGACGTCCTGGTCACTCACGGCTACCAGGGACTAACCGCCTCAGCTTTCAGCCTTCCATAGCGGTCAGCGGAGGAGGAGGCCCTAGATCAGCTCTTTACCCAAAAAGCTTCTCAAGGCAGCCAGAAACTCGTCCGGCTTTTCGGAATAGACCCAGTGCCCGGCACCTGGAACGCTGCGCAGGCAGGCAAAGGGGAAAGTGTCTCGTATGATTCTTTCATGTTCATGCTGGACATAATCGGAGTTGCCGCCATAGATGAACTGAACCGGCCCGAGATACTGGCTGTTGTCATCCACGTCCGGAAAACCGATGATCCCATCCAGCCCTTTTTCTATGGCTTCAAGGTTTACACGCCAATTCCACTGCCCGGCCTGCTGTACAAGATTCTGCAACAGGTATTGGCGTAACGCCCTCTGTTCCAGTAGTTGAGCCAGTTTCATATCAGCCTGGCCCCGATCATCCAGCCCATCAAGATCCAACTCGCACAGGGCTTTCAGGATAGTGCCGAAACGGTTTGGATAGCGCACCGGAGAGATGTCCACCACAACCAATCCCTCAACGAGATCTGGATAATTCAGGGACAGCCACATCGCTGCCTTGCCCCCCATGCTGTGCCCTACCAATACAACGGAATCGAAACCCTGATCGTCTATCAGTGCCAACAGGTCCGCTACCATGGCGTCATAGCTGATATCGGAATCGTGGGGAGAACCGCCATGATTACGCAAATCGGGTACGATCAGGTGACAATCACTCCCGAGTTCCCGGGCGATGCTGTGCCAATTGGCGGAGGAGCCCAACAGGCCATGCAAAAGCAACAGGGAGGGGCGGTCTTCGCGAAAAACCCCGTATTCGCGGTAATTGAGCTTCATGGGTTGAAGGGTGCGGGTCATTAAAAAGCGCACAGGGAATGGTCTTACAAGAACCATTCCCTGTTTGGATTTTGCTTAGCGCTTCTTTGGCGGCAACAGGTCGGTGATACTCCCTTCAGCCATCTCTGCCGCCATGCAGATGGTTTCGTTGAGCGTCGGGTGGGGATGGATGGTCAGGCCGATATCCTCTGCATCAGCGCCCATCTCCAGGGCCAGCACCGCCTCACCGATCAATTCGCCCGCATTAATACCAACGATACCGGCACCGAGAATCCGCTTGGTCTCGGGATCGAACAGCAGTTTGGTCATTCCCTCGTCCCGACCGATACCAAGCGCACGGCCGGAGGCGGCCCAGGGGAACACACCTTTCTTATATTCGATACCCTGCTCCTTGGCCTCGGTCTCGGTCAGTCCCATCCAGGCCACTTCGGGATCAGTGTAAGCCACGGAGGGTATGGTCAGTGGATCGAACAGGGAAGGCTGGCCTGCGATCACCTCGGCTGCCACCTTGGCTTCGTGGGTCGCCTTATGGGCAAGCATGGGATTGCCAACCACGTCACCAATGGCGTAGATATTGGGCACATTGGTGCGCATGTGTTCGTCGACGGCGATGAATCCCCGCTCATCCACGTTGACACCGGCATGCTCGGCACCAATCATCTTGCCGTTGGGCACCCGCCCCACGGCCACCAGCACCTTGTCATAGGTCTGGGGTTTCTCCGGTGCCTGCTTGCCTTCGAAGAAGACCTTGAGTCCACCCTTCTGGGCCTTGATCTCGGTCACCTTGGTCTGGAGCATGATACTGTTGAACTTACTCTTCATGCGCTTCTGAAACGGACGCACCAGGTCCGGGTCACAACCCGGAATCAGGCTGGACTGAAGCTCGACCACGTCAATGTCACTGCCCAGGGTACTGTAGACGGTGCCCATCTCGAGACCGATGATGCCGCCGCCGATGACCAGCATCCGCTTGGGAACATCCTCAAGGGCCAGTGCACCCGTGGAGTTGATCAGGCGTGGATCGTCATTCGGAAAACCGGGAATTTCAACCGGCCGTGAGCCGCAGGCAATGATTGCATTATCAAAGGAGATGAAGACCTTGCCCTTTTCGGTATCCACCGCAATGCGGTTGGGCGACTCGAAGTGGCCCCAGCCCCGAACCACTTCAACCTTGCGCTGCTTGGCCAGGCCGGAGAGTCCCTGGGTCAATCTGCCGACAACCTTATCTTTGCCCGCACGCAACTTGTCCAGGTCGACTTTGGGTTTGCCGAAGCTTATCCCCATGTGCTCCATCTCGGCTGCCTCATTGATCACGTCCGCCGCATGCAGCAATGCCTTGGAGGGAATACAGCCCACGTTCAGGCAGACGCCACCGAGGGAGGCATGCTTCTCCATCAATACGGTCTTCTTGCCCAGGTCGGCAGCACGGAATGCCGCCGTGTAGCCGCCAGGGCCGGCACCCAGCACCAGTACCTCGGCGTGAATATCCGCTGCAGTGGTAACCGCCTCGGATACCGGGGCAACGCTGGGCTCATGCCTGGCCTCCGCACTCTCCCCCTCGGCCAGTTCCAGCATAAGTATGGGACCACCTTGTGAAATCTTGTCACCCACCTTCACCAGGACCTTGTTCACCTTGCCTGCATGGGGAGCAGGAATGGACATAGTCGCCTTGTCGCTCTCCAGGGTGATCATCGAATCCTCGACCTCGAGCTGATCACCAGGTGCCACCAGCACCTCGATGATGTCGACTTGCTCAAAATCCCCGATATCCGGCAGCGTGACTTCAATCAGGTTACTCATTCTCTATCCTCAGCATTTATGGGGGTAACGGTATTATTTATGTGGAGCGCACAAAGATTAGCGCAACCGCAGCAAAAAGAGAAACTATTTTTCAGTTTTTCACAGGACGATCATCCTAAAATGAAAAGTAACCACAAATAGCGTTCTATTTTTACCGTTTTTAAGCACTCAAAAGAAAAAAACGCCCGACTTGGAAGCAGAAATTCTAAAATCGGGCACTGTTTTTAAAAAACTAGAGCAACAGTTTTCGCAGATCGCCAAGCAAACCAGAAAGCAGGGTGCTGAATTTTGCCGCCTGGGCACCATCGATCACCCTGTGATCGTAGGAGAGCGAGAGAGGCAGCATCAACCTGGGCTGAAATGCATTACCGTCCCACACCGGCTTCATGGCCGAGCGGGAGACACCCAGAATCGCCACCTCGGGTGCATTTACGATAGGAGTGAAAGCGGTACCGCCAATGCCTCCCAGGCTGGAGATAGAGAAACAACCACCCTTCAGATCAGCCGGTGCGAGTTTGCCCTCGCGGGCACGGCCACTCACTTCCACAAGCTCCTGCGCCAGTTCGAAGATCCCCTTCTTATCCACATCCCGGATCACCGGCACCATCAATCCATTGGGGGTATCCACGGCAATTCCGATATGGAAATACCGTTTGTAGATCAGGTTCTCGCCATCGGCACTGAGGGAGCTGTTGAACTCCGGCATCTGCTTCAAGGCACCGACACAGGCCGTCATCAGGAACGGCATGAAGGTGAGGCGGATATCCTGCTTGGCGGCAATACCCTTCTGCTCCTGGCGAAACGCCTCGAGATCCGTGATATCCGCTTCGTCGAACTGGGTAACATGGGGCACATTGAGCCAGCAGGCGCAGAGATGGGCACCACTGATCTTCTTGATACGACTCAGCGGCTGCTCGTCGATCTCGCCGAAGGCGGAGAAGTCCACCTCGGGTATCGGCGGCAGGGTCAAGGCACCACCCCTGGCAGGAACCGCACCACCTCCTGCCAGAACACTTTTAATGAAGTTCTGAACGTCATCCTTGGTTACGCGCCCCTTGGCGCCGGAACCTTTAACCTGCAACAGGTCCACACCCAACTCGCGGGCGAAACGACGTACCGACGGACTGGCATGAGCGGTGGCAGACGGGGCATCCGATGGCCGTACCAGGACGGGGGGGTGCTGGGGCTGCTTTTCACCCGGCAGGCGTTGAGACTCCTCCGCCGATTCAACCGGCGTCGGGGCCGGCGCCTGCACCGGCTCGACCTCCTCTGCCGCTGGCGCAGGAACGCCACCCTGCTCTGCCGGCTCTTCTGCCGCAGCTTCCTCATCCACGTCCATGACCAACAGCAGGTCGCCTTCACCGACCGTGTCGCCGACCTTGATGGCCACGCTCTTCACCTCGCCTGCGTGGGGCGATGGAATCTCCATGGTGGCCTTGTCGCTCTCCAGGGTAATAAGGGAACCCTCGACTTCGACCCGATCACCGGGATTAACCAGGACCTCGATCACTTCCACTCCGGAAAAATCACCGATATCCGGAACCAATACTTTTGTTTCAGTACCCACTCTGTGCACTCCAACACGCTGTAGAACCCCGCCCCTTTGGGGCAGGACACTGATAAACCTTGATCACACCGTAACCGGGTTCGGTTTCTCGGGATCGATGCGGTATTTCTTGATCGCTTTCTTCACTTCGGCAACGGGTATCTCACCCTGGTCGGCCAGGGATTTGAGCGCCGCGAGCACGATGTAGTAACGATTGACCTCGAAGAACTTGCGCAGCTGGGAGCGCATGTCACTGCGCCCGTAGCCGTCTGTTCCCAGCACCCTGTAATCCCCGGGCACGAAAGTTCGAATCTGGTCTGCATAGGAGCGCATATAGTCTGTTGCCGCCACAACCGGCCCCTTGCGCTTGCCCAGCTGCTGCTCGACATAGCTGAGCTGGGGTTTCTTATCCGGGTGGAGCATGTTCCACCGCTCCTTGTTCAGACCTTCCTTTCGCAGCTCGTTAAAGCTGGTCACGCTCCAGATATCGGCAGAGACGTTGAAGTCCTTCTCCAGCATTTCGCCAGCTGCAATCACCTCGCGCAGGATAGTGCCGCTGCCCAGCAACTGAACCTTGGTCTTCTTGCGCCCTCCGGACTTGAACAGGTACATACCCTTGATGATGCCCTCTTCCACGCCCTTGGGCATGGCGGGCTGCTGGTAGTTCTCGTTCATCACGGTGACGTAGTAGAAAACGTTTTCCTGCTCCTGGTACATGCGGCGCATGCCGTCCTGAACGACCACCGCAAGCTCATAGGCAAAGGCCGGATCGTAGGAGACGCAGTTGGGGATAGTAGCCGCCTGCAGATGGCTGTGACCATCCTGGTGTTGCAGCCCTTCGCCCGCCAACGTGGTCCGGCCGGCGGTACCACCAATAAGGAAACCACGGGCCTGCATATCGCCTGCCGCCCACGCCAGGTCACCGATACGCTGGAAACCGAACATGGAGTAGTAGACATAGAAGGGAATCATGCTGGCGCCATGATTACTGTAGGAGGTTGCCGCGGCGATCCATGACGACATGGCGCCCGCCTCGTTGATACCTTCCTGCAGCACCTGGCCCTTCTTGTCCTCGCGGTAGTACATCACCTGGTCGGAATCCACCGGCGTGTAGAGCTGACCAACAGAGGAGTAGATCCCCAACTGCCTGAACATGCCCTCCATGCCGAAGGTGCGCGCCTCGTCGGGAATGATCGGCACCACGTACTTGCCCACCTTCTTGTCCCTGATCAGGGTGGTCAGAAGACGTACGAATGCCATGGTGGTGGACATCTCTTTGTCACCCGTTCCTTCAAGCAGTGCATTGAAGAAGTCGAGACCAGGCACCTCAAGCTTTGGCGCATCGGTAAAGCGTGCCGGCAAATAGCCGCCCAGTTCCTGGCGGCGCTCCTGCATGTATTTCAGCTCCGGGCTGTCGGCAGGCGGCTTGTAAAAAGGCGTGGCATTGATCTGCTCATCAGGGATCGAAATATTGAACCGGTCACGGAACGCTTTCAGGGCCGCTTCTCCCATCTTCTTTTGAGAGTGAGTGATATTCTGCCCTTCACCGGCAACCCCCATACCGTATCCCTTCACCGTCTTGGCAAGGATCACGGTAGGCTGGCCAGTGTGCTTGACGGCTTCAGAGTAGGCAGCAAACACCTTGTGGGGATCATGCCCGCCACGGTTCAGACGCCAGATATCGTCGTCTGTCATGTTGGCCACCATTTCGGCCAGCTCAGGATACTTGCCAAAAAAGTGCTCCCGGGTATAGGCGCCGCCCTTGGCCTTGTAAGCCTGGTAATCACCGTCCACGCACTCTTCCATGCGCTTGAGCAGGGTGCCGTTCTTGTCCCTGGCCAGAAGCGGATCCCAGTAGCCGCCCCATACCACCTTGATGACGTTCCAGCCGGCACCACGGAAGACGCCCTCCAGTTCCTGGATGATCTTGCCGTTGCCACGCACCGGGCCGTCCAGGCGCTGCAGGTTACAGTTGACCACGAAGACCAGGTTGTCCAGACGCTCACGTCCGGCAAGGGAGATGGCACCGAGCGCCTCCGGCTCATCCATCTCGCCGTCGCCCATGAATGCCCAGACCTTGCGCTTGTCGGTATTGAGAACGCCGCGATCATGGAGATAGCGCATGAAACGGGCCTGGTAGATCGCCATCAGGGGACCCAGTCCCATGGAAACCGTGGGGAACTGCCAGAAACCAGGCATGAGCCAGGGGTGAGGATAGGACGACAAGCCATCGCCATCGGCCTCCTGGCGGAAGTTATAGAGTTCATCCTCGCTGATCCGTCCCTCCAGGAAAGCCCGGGCATAGATACCCGGAGCAGAGTGCCCCTGGAAAAAGATCAGGTCGCCGTCCCGGGAATCGGTGCGACCACGGAAGAAATGGTTGAAACCGACATCGAACAGGGTGGCCGAGGATGCGAAACTCGAAATATGACCGCCGAGCTCAGTGGAGATGCGGTTGGCCTGCACCACCATCGCCATGGCATTCCAGCGAATAAAGGAGCGAATTCTGCGCTCCATGGCACGATCACCGGGGAAACGTTCCTGCTGGGTGACAGGAATTGTATTGACGTAGGCCGTGTTGGCACTGAAAGGGAGATAGGCACCGGAACGGCGCGCCTTGTCCACCAGTTTTTCAATCAGGTAGTGAGCACGGTCAATACCCTCATTTTCAAGGACACCTTCCAACGCATCGAGCCACTCCTGTGTTTCCTGCGGATCTATATCAGGTTTCATCGCCATAAACTCTCTCTTGGCTTCTATTAGTTCATTTTTTATTTCCCTTTTAATGACGGGAAACATTCAGTACATCTATAATAGATATTTCTATTATTGACATTCTTAATGCTTTGTATTGCGTGGTGCAATATACAAGATTCCCCCATCATATCCAACCCCAAATAGTTCGTGGGTTATGACGAAGACTAGGTAATAGAAGAGCCCTCAGAGTTAAAGCGTAGACGGGTTATTTCGCGGTTTTATTATTGATTTCAGGGGTAATGGAAGGATTGGACGCTACTACCAGGATAGCCTGCGTCGCGCCTATCACCGTGGGAGCCGCGCCCCCGCGGCGAATGAGTCCGTTACACAGCCGGTGATTCGATCAATGCCACTATCGGGGCGAGGGCGCCCCTCCCACACCCCTCCCATTCCTACAAGCAGCGATCAAGTCGACCAGACTACTCTTTCTGTACATCGCCGCTGCTGTGCATCCCTGCACCCGCGGCATACCGTACATCCTGTACATAAAAAAAGCCTGCGAGGTTTCCCTCGCAGGCTTTTTCATCGAATCCGAAACTGCCGGATTAGATCGGGCGATGTATGCGACGCTCTTCCATCTCTTTGCGCATGGAAGCGTGGCGCTCGCGAGCGGCCTCGCGACGCTCTTCAGCCTGCTTCATCATCTCGTCACGACGGGTCTGCATCTCTTTGCGCACATCTTCATGACGGGCACCGAACTCAGGCGCCTCGAAGGGACGACGGGCAATCGAAGGGAACTCGGGTGCTTCGAAAGGACGACGAGCCATCGGCGCGAAGTCGTTGCCGAAAGGCGTTGCAGTGAACTGCTCAGCGATCTTACGCTGGGCCTCTACGGCATCCTGCATCATCTTGGCCTGCTGTTCAGTGAAAGCTTTTTGCTGATCAGCAATGGTCTGCTGCTGTTCTTCACTCAGACCGGCAACAGGTGCTGCGTAAGGCGCGTAGCCGTAGGGGGCATAACCGTAGTGATAAGGGTGGCCATAGCCGTAACCACGACCATAGGCACTGCTACGGGCGCTGAAGCTCATGTTGAAGGCACCATCGCCCCAACCATTGCCCAGGCCGTTCCAGGGGCCACCGCCCCACCATGCACTGGCGGTCATGGAAGCGGTAGCAAGTGCTGCAGCTGCAGCCAGCTTGATAATCTTTTTCATGGACTAATCCTCGGTTAACTGAGCGATTAGCCTTCAATCGTCAGTCTATGCTTGTTTTCGGCACGATCCTTGTGCCCAGGCCATCCCTGGTGTCAGATAAGACGGTCGGTCTTACTTGGCTTCTGCAGCAGGAGCAGCAGGTGCTACCGGAGCAACAGGAGCGTAGGGGGTAGCCGTAACCACCGTAGTAGGGGTGGCCGTAGCCGTAACCACGACCGGAACCGGAACCACGACCGCTGAAGTTCATGTTGAAATCACCCCAGCCGTCACCGAGACCACTCCAGGGACCACCGCCCCAAGGACCACCCCACCAGGCAGAGGCGGAAGTGGAAGCGGAAGCGGAAGCGGAAGCAGAAGCAGAAGCAGAAGCAGAAGCAGAAGCAGCGAGCATTGCAGCGATAGAAGCAGCTTTAACAATCTTGTTCATAATCTTCTCCGTAAAATAATCTGATTCGTTCAGTTTTTTCACCGGAATGCCTTGTACTCCTACGCTTTCCTAAATTACACAATATTAGTATTTACTTAATATAACAAATTACAATTTTATATTGTTTATATAGAATTCTCATATACCCCGATAGTAATTTACTTCCTGATGTTAACCCGCCGCCATATTAAGTCCATCCATGGCCAACCGCTCCTGCGCATCCCTGCGCCCGCGGCATACGACCGCCATGGATGGCGGAAGCGCAGGAAATGCATGGAGCAATTTCCTGTCCGTACTTCCTGTACATAAGTCACTCTCGAACATCCATGTTCTCCGCGACATAAGGCCATCCCTGGCCAAAAAAAGCCCCTTCGGTTGAAGGGGCTCTTTGGACATTCTGGCTGTGCGGGTAATCTACTCTTCGAAGTCTTCAGGCGGCGGGTTTCCGTCGTATACGTCGCTTCGTCGCTTCTGCAGATAGGCGTCGCGACTGAATTCGTAGGGATCAAGCGCTGCCTCTTCCAGCACACGGCTTGCACCCAGCAGATCTGCCCGCTTGTCGATACCTCTCAGCACGATGAGGCCGTTGCGCCAGCGGTTCGGTTTTACGTAACGCACCGGATCGGTGTACCAATCCACCACGATTCCGAAAATGCCACGCCCACTGGTAGAACCGAGAATAGGCAGCACGATGTAGGGACCGGGGCCGGCACCCCAAACACCCAGCGTTTGGTCGAAATCCTCGCCGTACTTATCCAGGTTCATATTGGAGGCCACGTCGATGAAACCGAGAATACCCAGCGTCGAGTTGACCAGTACCCTGCCTACATCGCTTGCAGCACGCTTCAGCTTGAACTGGAGCAGGTTGTTGATAGCGGAGCCCACATCAGCAAGGTTGCCGAAGAAATTGGTGATGCCCTTGTCGATTGGAGTCGGCATGATGGCCTTATAGCCTTCGGCCAGGGGTTTTACGATCGCCCGGTCCAGGGCATCGTTGAATTCGTACATCGCCCGGTTGAAACCCTCGATCGGGTCACGGGGATCACTGTAATCATTTGTGGTTGCACAGCCGGACAGCAGCACCAGCAGCCCGGATAAAAGGACAACCCCAAATCGATTTAGTAGGCCTCTGTTCGCCATTTATTCTTATTCCTTTAATCGCCTTTCTTCTAACCAGATCTAGGAAACACCAGTTCCATAGTTAAAGTTCCGTTGAATCTACCACATCTATGAGCCTGGAACACCTATTAAAAACGGTTCAGTTTACAACCTCGTTTCAATAAACGAGATCTACTGAAAAACCCTGCTCCCTCAACAGCACCAGCAAACCCGCCTCACCCGGCAGATGCAATGCGCCTACGGCAGCAAACAGCCCGCCCTCATACATCAGGGGTTCCAGGCGCTTCGCTATTCTGCGATTCCTGTCATCCACCACCCTCTGCTTAATCTGATAACCCAACGCTTCATCACTCAGGCTCAGGGATTGGTTGCTCAGTTCAGCCAGTTTGCGGAGGTCTCTCTGCAGGTAAGCCTCAAGCAGTTGTTGATTCAACATCGGCAGCTGATCCAGATTATTTAGCGTATCCACCAACAATGCCACTTGGTCGGTTTCCGGCATACCATCAAAGACATCGAGTTGCTCCTGCACCGTCTCCAGCCCAATCACTTCAATCCCTTTCTGCACAGCCAGGCGATACAAGTAGAAACCCAAAAATTCGCCCGTCTCAGCCGGGGGCACGCTCAACATGGTCGTCACCGTCCATGGCTTGAACAGACGTACGGCAATCTCCGGCATTCCTCGATCTGCCATGGCCTCCACGCAGCGCCTGTAGATCTCCTCTCCGACAACGGATTTCAAGTCTCTCCCATCGTCATACACCACAATAATCAGAGTAAGAGCGCTGCATCAAGTGTCACCTCGATAGCAAGCCGCCGACTATGTTGAAAGGCGTCACCTACCGGGCCAGGAAGATCCATCACCCGCTTGTCTTCAGAGTGAATGGTGCCAAAAAGGTAACTGATTTCACCGCCAGGCGCCTGTATTCGATAGAGCAGGCCATTGTCGCCGGAGGGTTGCGCAAGAACCAGCCCACTCAGCAGCAAAAGCAGCAAAAGCAGCCACAACATCCCTTTCAATACCGCCTTCCGGCAAGCCATGTTCACCCCTCTTTCACTATCTGGACACAGATTCCCATGGAATCACTATAGCAGCCCCGCCGGTTCGTAAATCAAGCCCATATCCTTTATCCTTTGCGCCCATGACCGACTCCCTCTACAACCCGAATATCGCCAATCGCTTCCGCGGCTTTCTGCCCGTTGTGGTCGATGTGGAAACCGCCGGTTTCAACAACCAGACCGATGCCCTGCTGGAAATCGCAGCCGTCACCCTGTGTATGGACGAAGAAGGACTGCTACACAAGGCGGAGACCATCGCCTGTCACGTCGAACCCTTTCTAGGGGCCAATATCGACCCCAAGGCATTGGCGTTCAATGGGATCGACCCCCACCATCCTTTCAGGGATGCCCTTCCGGAGTTGGATGCGCTGAAAAAAATCTCCAAGCCCATTCGCAAGGCAATCAAGGAGAGCGGCTGCACACGAGCCGTGCTGGTAGGTCACAATGCCTTCTTCGACCTCGGTTTCATCAACGCCGCGGTTGAACGTACGGGTTACAAGCGCAGCCCGTTCCATCCCTTCAGCACTTTTGACACCGTTTCCCTCTCGGCCCTGGCCTACGGCCAAACGGTCCTGGCGAAGGCAGTGCAGGCCGCGGGTATCGACTGGAGCAACAGCGAAGCCCACTCTGCCATTTACGACACCGAAAAGACCGCGGAACTGTTCTGTACCATCATCAACAAATGTCACAAATGCTGTCCCGAAAGGCCCTGGCTGCCGGTGGAGCCTGCCTAGGCGAGTTGCCTGCCCGTACATCCTGTACATCGCCGCTCCTGTGCATCCCGTACATAAAAAAGCCCGGTACGCTTCAGCGTAACCGGGCCCCATTCATACCGAGCGGAGAACAGCTGTCAGCTCTGCTCTTCTTCAGGCCAATTCTTGGCCGCTTCCGCAGCCATCTGCTGCAACTCGCCACTGGCGTGGAGTTCCAGGGTGATGTCGCAGCCGCCTACCAGCTCACCGTTGATGTAGAGCTGGGGGAAAGTCGGCCAGTCGGCGTAGCGTGGGAGGTTCTCGAAGATCTCGGCATCTGCCAGCACATTGACATAGGCAAAATTCACACCGCAGTCCTGCAGTGCTGCTGCCGCGCGGGAAGAGAAACCACACTGGGGAAACTGGGGGGTACCCTTCATGTAGAGCACGATGGGATTGCCTTCCACCTGCTCCCTGATCCGATCCAAAACGTCCATCACTCACCTCACTACCGAGAAAATCTTAAAAACCTAACATAAGGCTTCACAGGCGGGTTTCAAGCCCCCTGCCGCCAAACAACTGAATTCCTTAAAGGATCCCAGAAAATCCACGCTTCGCCTATTGGCATAAATACCAGCCCGGTTTTCAGAAAAAAACCATTTAAAAAGGCTTGGCCACAGCAATGACCGTGGTAACCAGCCCCAATACCAAGTTGAACCCGATCAGGCGGCGTATCAGCGCCATGCTGGCCCCCGCAAGGGGCAGTTCACCGGCGTCGAGGGCGCGCCCCATGCGCTGGTATGGCATGCTGTAGATGAAGATAAAAATTCCGGCCATCACGGTCCCGACAACCAGCATCACGAGAACGTGAAGCCCAGCCTCTGCATTGAATGGAACGAAATAGATCCGGTACCCGGAGACCAGAATCAGGACCACCGAGAGCCAAACCCAGCGAAAAAAACGATCCAGTACGCCCTTGAGCAGGGGTAGTCGCTGTGGCAGTTCCAGCTGTTCAGCAGCCACTGGCCGCAGTGCCATGTGGGCAAAAAACATCCCGCCAACCCAGATAACACTTCCCAGCACGTGCAGGGTCATTGCAATCGACAACATACAAACACCTAAACAATCAATTCTCTTAAATTAAGCAGCATCCACATTACGTTGCAGCCAGAACTCCAGCAGCGCTGCGTGCCAAAGCTTGCTGCCTTGTAGCCTGGTGTGGTGCATTTCGGGAGCGGAGAGCAGCATGTCCACGTAGGCACGACTATAAACACCCCGCTCCAGGCAGGCCTGGGAATTGAGAATGTCGCGCATGCATTCCAGAAAATCACCCCGGACATACTTCAGTGCAGGCATGGGAAAGTAACCCTTCGGGCGATCGATCACCGCGTCGGGCAGTATCCCCCTGGCCATCGCCTTGAGGGGATATTTACCCCCCTCCCGCAACTTGAACTCGGGGGGGCAGCGGGCCGCAAGCTCCACCAGGTTCTGATCGAGAAACGGCACCCTCGCCTCCAGCCCCCAGGCCATGGTCATGTTGTCCACCCGCTTCACTGGATCGTCGACGATCAGGGTAGTCACATCCATGCGCAGGACCGCGTCCATGAATGTATCCGCCGCCGGCTCTGCCAACAGCTCGGCGAGCTTAGCGCTGGTATGATCCTCCCCCCGGTAGCCTTCGTTCACGCCGTGGAGATACTCCTCGTGATCCCGGTCGAAGTAGTGCCTGGCAAAACGCTCAACCGGAGTCCCCTCGGTTTCTGCCATCATTCTCGGATACCAGAAGTAGCCGCCGAACACCTCGTCAGCGCCTTGCCCGGACTGCACTACCTTGATCTGCTTTGATACCTGTTCCGCAAGCAGGTAGAAAGCCACGGCATCCTGGCCAAACATCGGCTCCGCCATGGCATCCACTGCCTCCGGCAGTCGTTTCAGCACCTCGGCATTGGGAATGTGGTACTTGTGATGGTTGGTGTCGTAATAAGCCACAACCTGATCCGAGTACTCGAACTCGCTTCCTTTCTCGTCTGGGTGATCCTCGAAGCCCACCGAGAAGGTACGCAGGTCACTCACACCTGTTTCAGCCAAAAGGGCAACCAGCAGGCTGGAGTCCAGCCCGCCCGAGAGCAGCACACCCACCGGTACGTCCGCAATTTCATTGCGTTTCTGCACCGCAGAACGCAGGGCGTCATGGATCGCCTCCAACCACTCACCGTCGCTCAAGGGCTTATCGGGGCGCATGGCCGGCAGGTTCCAGTAACGGCGCAGGGTGCGC
The DNA here is from genome assembly GCF_002020805.1 of Solemya velesiana gill symbiont. GTDB lineage: Bacteria > Pseudomonadota > Gammaproteobacteria > Chromatiales > Chromatiaceae > Sedimenticola_A. The sequence continues at coordinate 18,009 of NZ_MPRJ01000045.1, forward strand.
CTGCCTTCGGCGTCGATTCTCATGCAGTGTCCCGGCTGCAGCTTTCGCACACCGTTCATGATGGTGCGCGGCGCCGGAATCACTGCATGCAGGGTGAACTGGTGGTGCAGGGCCACCGGGTCGATGCTGGTATCAATACCCCCTCCAGCGAGGATCGACTGGGTGTTGGAAGCGAAACGGAAGAAACCTTCACCGGCAGCGTAGTAGAGTGGCTTGATGCCCATACGGTCCCGGGCCAGGAACAGGCTGTTATCCCGCTGACCCCAGAGAGCGAAGGCAAACATGCCGCTGAGACGTTCCACACACCGCTCCCCCCAGGCATGGTAGGCCTTGATGATCACCTCGGTATCGCCATCGGAGAAGAAGTGATAGCCCATTCCCCGCAGCTCCTCGCGCAGTTCAGGGTAATTGTAGATGGTACCGTTGAACACCAGGGCAAGACCCAGCTGCTGATCCACCATCGGCTGGTTGGCATGCTCGGTCACATCGATGATTTCTAGGCGCTGATGACCTAAAGCCAGGGGGCCGTCACCAAAGAAACCACCATGATCCGGACCGCGCCGCTCCAACTTGGCGGTCATACGCTGGATCGCCCCCATATCGGGCCTCTGCCCATCGAATCTCAGCTCACCACACAACCCGCACATCAGGTTTACTCCAAAACAAAAGGGGCACTCTGATCAGAGTTCCCCGGGAATTCATCAAACGCTAACTATAGTATGTTGCCATATTCTAGTGCCGCGAGTCTGAATTTCATCGTATTTCAGACTCACGTCACCGGCCATGGAATAAACAAGGTAATCATCACTCGTATCTGTTGCTAAGATGCTTTCTTGCCGGTACGAATCGAGGGAGTAGAGATGCCGAATGCAGATATCGGGTTAATCGGATTGGCCGTCATGGGCCAGAACCTTGTCCTCAACATGAACGACCACGGCTACCGGGTCGCGGTCTACAACCGATCCAGGGAGAAGACGGATGCCTTCCTCGACGGCCCGGCCAGGGACACCCGCGTAATCGACACAAGCGCACTTGAAGAACTCGTGTCCTGCCTCCATCCCCCGCGCAAGATCATGCTGATGGTCCGCGCCGGCAACGCAGTGGACAGTGTCATCGCCCAGCTCCTCCCCCTGCTGGATCAAGGGGACATCATCATAGACGGCGGAAATTCACGCTTCACAGACACCGAAAGACGTATGAGCGAGCTGTCCCAGCAAGGCATCCGCTATCTTGGCTGCGGTATTTCAGGTGGCGAGGAGGGCGCACGCCACGGCCCTTCGGTAATGCCCGGCGGTGACCGGACTGCCTGGCCCGAAGTACAACCCATACTGCAGGCCATTGCCGCCAAGGTGGACGGCGAACCCTGCTGCCAATGGGTTGGAGAAGGTGGTGCCGGACACTACGTAAAGATGGTTCACAACGGCATCGAGTACGGCGACATGCAGCTCATCAGCGAGGCTTACCACCTGATGAAATCGGGACTCGGCATGGAGGCCGACGAGATGCAGGAGGTGCTCAGCGAATGGAACAAGGGCGCACTCGACTCCTATCTCGTCGAGATCACCGCGGTGATTCTCGGCACACGGGACAGTGACGGTGAGCCCCTGTTGGAGAAGATCCTCGACAGTGCCGGCCAGAAAGGCACCGGCAAGTGGACCGGTATCAGCGCCCTGGAACTGGGTATTCCTCTCACCCTCATCGGCGAGGCGGTGTTCGCACGCTGCCTCTCCGCCCTCAAAGATCAGCGCATGCGTGCAGAAGAGATGCTGGGTCGCCCCCAGGTAAGATTTGATGGCGACCGCCAGCAGACCATCAGCGATCTGCAGGATGCACTCTATGCATCCAAGATCATCTCCTACGCCCAGGGCTACATGCTGATGCAGGAGGCGGCCAAAGAGTATGGCTGGAATCTCAGCTACGGCGATATCGCCCTGATGTGGCGTGGAGGCTGCATTATCCGCAGCCGTTTCCTGGGCAACATCAAAGAGGCCTTCGATGCCGCTCCCGACCTGGAAAACCTGCTGCTGGACGACTTCTTCTCCCGTGCAGTACAGCAGGCTGACAACGGCTGGCGCCGCACGGCCGTTCTGGGTATCGAACTGGGCATTCCCCTGCCCGCTTTCACCTCCGCTTTGTCATTCTTTGACGGCTATCGCAGCGGCCGGCTGCCAGCCAACATGCTCCAGGCCCAGCGGGACTACTTCGGCGCTCACACCTATGAACGTATCGACCGCCCAAGGGGTGAGCACTTCCATACCGACTGGACCGGTGAGAGTGGCGATACGGCTTCGACGAAATACGATGTGTAGGACCGACTGGAGAGAATAACATGAATGACTGCACCTACGTGATCTTCGGCGCTACCGGCAACCTCTCCCGCGTCAAATTAATGCCGGCTCTCTATCACCTGGAGGCAGCGGGGAAGCTCACGGCGCAAACCCGTATCCTGGCTATCGGCCGCAGACCATGGAATGACGAAAAGCGCCTGTCGGAGGTGCGGGAGTGGGTGAGCGCCAAGGCCCGTGGCGGGTTGGACGAAACGATCTTCCAGCGCTTTGCCAGCCGCCTCAGTTACTTCCGCGGCGATCTTACAGACAGCGAGATGTACCACCGACTGAAGGAACATCTCGACAATCGTTCTGATCTCCCCGACAACATCGCTTTCTACATGGCGATCCGCCCTGCCGAATTCGGCGTGGTGGCAGAGCACCTGAGCCATGCGGACCTGCTCGATGAGGGGCACGGCTGGAAGCGGGTGGTCATTGAAAAACCCTTTGGTTACGACCTGGAGAGCGCCCAGGGCTTGCAGAAGCGAATCGGGCGTTACCTGCGGGAAGACCAGCTCTACCGCATCGATCACTACCTGGGTAAAGGCACGGTACAAAACGTCCTGGTATTCCGCTTCGCCAATACCATGATGGAGCCGCTCTGGAACCGCAACTACATCGACCACATCCAGATCACCCACTCGGAGACCCTTGGTGTGGGCAGCCGGGCCGACTTCTACGACGGAGCCGGCGCCATGCGCGACATGATCCAGAGTCACCTGCTCCAACTGTTGACCCTGGTGACTATGGAGCCGCCGGTCTCCATGGAAGCCGAGGTCCTGCGCGATGAGAAAGTGAAGGTGCTCAAGTCGATCAGGCCGATTCCCCCGTCGGCCGTACACGCACACGCTTTCCGCGCCCAGTACACAGAAGGCAGTGTCGATGGTGAGAAGGTCCCGGGTTATCTTCAGGAAGACAAGGTCCCACCAGACAGCGTCACCGAAACCTATGCCGCTCTCAAGCTCTACATAGACAACTGGCGCTGGCGGGACGTGCCGATCTACCTGCGCACCGGTAAGCGCATGGCTGAGAGTCAGTCCATGGTCTCCATCTGTTTCCGCCACCCGCCCCAGCAGTTCTTCCGCGACACCCAGGTGGAACGCATGAAGCAGAACTGGGTGCTGCTGGGCATTCAACCTTCGGAGTGCCTCAAGGTGGAGATGACGGTAAAAGAACCCGGGCTGGAGATGCGCACCCGCCCCACCAGCCTGGACGCCAGCCTGCGCCGCACCCACGAGGCGGCCACCGACGCCTACGAGGAACTGCTGCTCGATGTCATCCAGGGCGACCGCTCTCTCTTCCTGCGTTACGACGAGGTGGAGTACGCCTGGCGGGTTGTCGACCCGGTGCTGCGGATATGGTCCACGGAGCGGGATTTTATCCCAGGTTACACCGCAGGCACCTGGGGCCCGGAAGAGAGCCGCCGGCTGTTCGAAAAGGCGGAGCACCACTGGCGCCACAGTATGTCCCCGGAAGATACCTAGGAGCGGCTGCCAGGATGGAGTGGACGATACTGGATGATGCCGAGGCGGTGGCGCGCACCGCACGCGACAGGATCCTCGAGGCTGCCCGACAGGCTGTTGCCGATCGAGGCTGCTTCAAGCTGGTACTGGCCGGAGGCCGTACCCCGGCACTTACCTACCGACTACTGGCGGAAAGCAGCGCCGACTGGCAGAAGTGGCACATCTATTTTGGTGATGAGCGTTGCCTGCCAGCCGATCACCCCGACAGAAACAGCCTGATGGCGAAGCGGGCGCTCACTTCAAAGGTACCTATCCCGCCAGGGCAGATCTATCCCATACCCGCTGAGCTGGGCTCTGAACCTGGCGCTGCAGCCTACACAGCAACCATCGAGGAGGTACTCCCTTTCGACATGGTGCTGCTCGGCATGGGGGAAGACGGGCACACCGCAAGCCTTTTTCCCGGCCACCTGCACCCTGAAAACGAGCTGGTAGTACCTGTCCGAGATGCACCCAAGCCTCCGCCTGAACGCATCAGCCTCAGCAAGGAGGCCCTGGGACGATGCCACAGCCTGCTGTTTCTGATTACCGGGGAGAGCAAGCAGGATGCTGTGAATCACTGGCGCTCAGGCAAGCAGACACTGCCCGTGGCAACCATCCGCTGCCCGGTAGAGTGTGAAGTATTGATCGACTCCCCTGCTTTCGAGGGGAATCGCGTTGTATAGGACCTACAACTTTAAAGCATAAACACCCAAACCAGCGTTGCCGCCGTTACCAAAGCAATTGCAACAACACCGATTACGGTGCACTTGGTGCAGAAATTACCTACCGATTGCATATCAGTACTCATGATCCATCTCCTCCAGTCTGCAGCTGCTTCCATCTTTTGACGGTAAGTTCCGGGTATTCCGGCGCTGCTATCGTAATTATGTAATTCACCGCTTAGGCGGGATAAGCACCTATGCTGGCGCGAAACAGGCTATATTTACACCGACAGCGCAAATATCCTTACAGATATAGGGAATCTCTAAAAACCCACCTTAATCTGCGATAATAACACACACACAACTTTTCAATCACAGTACACAGACTATGCAGCCGAACTTTTTTGCCCAC
>NZ_MPRJ01000046.1 GCF_002020805.1 Solemya velesiana gill symbiont
TACTGCCTTGTAGACGGGCTTGAGGTCCGCCATAAAGGCCTTCTGGTTCTTGGAGGCCACATATTTCATCGAGTTGCGGATCTGGTGTATCACGCAGAGTTGAACCTCTGTCATTGGGGGCACTGCTGGGCAGTACCGTGAGCTTTGATACAACCGGCATGGATTTCGCGCTGACCGCCCTGTTCGTGGTGCTGCTACAGGAACAGTGGAAGAAGCTGCACGAACCCTTTCCCTTTGCCGCGGGACTGGTGACAGGCATTACGGCACTGGCTCTCTGGCCCCAGCATATGCCGCTAGTCTCCATCGGCCTCTCCATTCTGATCCTGCTCACCCGCTATCGCCCCGGGGAGAGTACATCATGACCGGGGGAGCCAGCGGCTACCTGCTGGGCGTCATCCTGGTGATGACAGCGGCCACCTTCCTCACCCGGCTGATACCCTTTGTGCTGTTGAAAAACCGCCATGACCATCCGGTGCTGGCGTTCCTGGGCCGATACACACCACCCATGATCATGACCCTGCTTGTACTCTACAGCCTCAAGGGGATAGAGCTTGGGATAGCACCGCAGGGCGCACCGGAGTTGATCGCGGTCACCGTGACGGCACTTCTGCATCACCTGTGGGGTAATGCACTGCTGAGCATCTTCAGTGGCACAGGGGTATATATGATCATGCTTCAGTCCGGCGTCCTGTGATAAACAAAAACAGCGGCACCAGGCCGCTGTTTTGCATTGAGCTGTCGCAAGCTGTTTATTTGATCGGCATACCGATGCCGATACCGCCGCCTGCCTGGTCATCTTGCAGTTTACGGGCGATTTTTCCAGCCTTTTCACCCACAAACGGGGTGAACTCTTCGATGTTCTCGTAATCCATATCGACTGCATACTTCGCCACGCGCTGCATCAACATGCGAGTCTCGGCAATCTCTTCATGGCTACGACCGCAACCCTGGCAATGGGTGCCGTCCTGGGTGCAGAAATCACCACCTTTACACGGACTGAACTGCATATCTATCTCCTGTATTAAATCGATAATGGACGTTGCAGGACAGCATAATAACCCTGCAACAATTGTCAACGCACAGCGGCCGAACCAACCCCCTGGGATCACTCGCCGCCCCCATCTCATCAGTGCCCCGGTCTTGAAAAGCCGCCTGCATATTGCTGTAGTTACGCTCCAGTGGTTTCAGCTTATGCCCCATCCGCTGCAGCGCCTCCTGCTCCTGGCCAGAGAGGACGCCAGGTTCGAACTGAATATGATCCGGTAGGTATTGATGATGATAACGCCCCTTGCTCACCCAGTACTGGGGGCCCTTGCCGGAAGCCAGTTCCAGTATCCCGTGCAGCACCATGGTGATGATACGGCTCCCCCCAGGTGAGCCGAGCACCGCAACGCCGTCATCCGATTCGACAAATGTTGGCGTCATGCTGGAGAGCATACGCTTCCCAGGCGCTATGGCATTGGCCTCTCCTCCAACCAGTCCATAGGCATTGGGCACCCCGGGACTGGCGGAGAAGTCATCCATCTCATCGTTGAGCAGAACCCCTGTGCCCAGCACGACGAAACAGGAACTGAAGGGATAGTTGATACTCAGGGTTGCCGATACCCGGTTGCCCTCGGCATCGATGATCGAGAAATGGGTGGTGTCCGTACCTTCGGTCACGTCGCTTTCTTCGCTTATCCTGCTTGGCGTGGCCCGGTGCAAGCTGATGCTCCGCCCCAGGCCGGCCGCATAGTCCTTGCTGATGAGGCGATCCACAGGCACATCCACGAAATCGGCACGATCCCTGTAGGCGCGCCGCATCGCTTCCACCACCAAGTGCTTGCGCTGAACCTCATCCATGGTCTGCAGGTCGTATCCTTCGAGGATATTGAGCATGGTGATCAGGGCAATGCCTCCTGATGAGGGCGGTGCCGCACTGACAACCCGCATACCCTTGTACTCACCGATCACCGGCTTGCGCTCGACCACCTTGTATTGTGCAAGGTCATCCAGGCTCCAGATACCCCCCGCAGCCTTCACCCCCTCCACCAGTTTCTTCGCCAGCGTCCCCTTGTAGAACCCATCACGACCCTGCTCAGCCAGGAGGGAAAGGGTATCCGCCAGGTCGGGTTGCTTGATCCGGTGTGCCGCTGGCGGCACCTCACCTTTCAATAGAAACTGCGCACTGACTGCCGGTGACTCCAGCAGCACGTCCCTGCGCCACTTGGCCAGTCGTCGGTAGTGCTCATCGACAAAAAAAACCTTCACGGGCGATCCTGATCGCCGGTGCCAGGCTCCGGGATAGCGGCAGCCGCCCGTATTTTCCCGCAATATGCGCCAATGCCGCCGGCTCACCTGGAATGCCCGCCGAGAGCGGACCATTGATGGAAAGCCCGGGCACCACCTTGCCGTCTGCATCCAGGTAGAGATCGCGATGGGCCGCCAGCGGCGCCTTCTCCCGCCCATCGATCATCACCTGGTAGCCATCGCTGGCACGATGCAGCAACCAGAAGCCGCCACCGCCGATGCTGGAGCTGTAGGGCTCGACAACCGCGAGCACAGCGCTCACTGCCACAGCCGCATCGAAGGCGTTGCCGCCCTGGGCGAGTATCTCGTGTCCGGCCTCGGTGGCCATGGGATGGGCTGTTGCCATAGCCGCCTTGCCATCCGCCAGGAGAATGCCCGGGATGGCCAGGCACTGGAGAGACAGGCAAAAGAAAAGAATCCTGGGCCTGCATCTCGCAAGCAACATGATAAAGACGTTCATTTCACCCCATCCTGGAAGAAGCGTTGTTTTGCGCTAACGATAGCATTCAGCATAGGCAATAAAAAAGGCCCCATGAAGGGGCCTTTTCGAATGCGATGAACCAATGGAGATCAGCCTTCTTCCTGCAGCTTCTCGAACTTGGCCATCAGCTCATCTTCTGTCTCTTCGTGGTCGGGATCCTTCGGAATGCAGTCTACGGGACAGACCTCAACACACTGGGGCTCATCGTAGTGGCCAACGCACTCGGTGCACAGGCTGGGATCAATCTCGTAGATCTCATCGCCCATGTAAATGGCGCCGTTGGGGCACTCGGGCTCGCAGACATCACAGTTGATGCATTCGTCAGTAATCATCAAAGACATTTTTCTTAACTCCTGAATACAGGGCCTGGGCCCCTCTACTCAAACACGTGGTAACTCAATTCTATTCTTTCAGTGCCGCTTCCACGGCAGGATGGACGAACTCTGACACATCTCCACCCAGTGCTGCAATTTCTCTTACCAGGCTGGAGGAAATATAGGCAAAATTCTCTGCCGGCGTGAGGAACATGGTTTCAACCTCCGGCGCCAGTCGCCTGTTCATCCCCGCAAGCTGAAACTCGTACTCGAAATCCGACACCGCACGCAGCCCACGCAATATCACATCCGCCCCGTGTTCTCTTGCGCAATCCACCAGCAGCGAGTCAAACTCGCAGATCTCTACATTATCAATGTTCGACAGCACTTCCCGGGCCAATGCCACTCGCCTCTCCAGGGAAAAACGAGGCTCCTTGCCGGGACTGGCCGCAACCGCAAGGATGACACGATCAAACAGGGTGGAAGCCCGCTTGATCAAGTCGCTGTGTCCATTGGTAATCGGGTCAAATGTTCCCGGGTAAATTGCTACGGGCATAGTTTAATGATCCCCGGTGATCGATATCAGCATAGCGTTAACAGGCCCTAGATCCTGACATCTGGTGGCGGGATGATAGTATCCATGGATTCAAAGTCAAATGACATTTTGCAATTTTCGCCTCAATTACCCCGCAAATAGAGAAAGAAAGCCACCTGGCCTGCCTTTTTCTCCTTGAGCTGCTGCCAATTGGCCGGCAGAGGGGGGGGAAGTTTCTTGTGGGCATCCATCTCGATATAAATCCGCGCCTCTGGCGCCAGCCAGCCATTGGCTTCGAGCTTTTCGCAGCACCCTTCCAGCAGATCATCCGCGAAGGGCGGATCGAGAAAAACAATTTCAAACGGCTCAGAGGGCCCGTCCAGCCAGGTGGATGCATTGGCCTGTTGGATGACTACATTTTCCAGTCCGAGCAGTCCGCAATTCTCCCTCAACTGGCGCACCACCACGGGAGCAGTGTCCAGCATCGTCACACTGCCCGCTCCACGGGACGCGGCTTCAAAACCGATGGCGCCACTGGCCGCAAAAAGGTCCAGGCAGTCTGCTCCGGGTAATATTGACATCAGCCAGTTGAAAAGCGTTTCGCGCACACGATCAGAGGTAGGCCGTAGCCCCACGTGATCGGGGAAGCGCAGCTTGCGCCCACCGTGCTCACCCCCGATGATCCGGATCTGGTTGCTCTGGCCCGGTCGCTTGCCGGGTCTAGCTCCCTTGTTCGGACGACTGACCATTGCCTACTACGATGGTTACGAAATTGTCAGGTTTCAGGCGTCGCTTAAATGCATCCCTGATCTGTTCACCGGTGACAGACTCCACCTTGCCGACGAAGGCATCCAGGTAGTCCAGGGGAAGCCCGTAAAAACCAATCATTGCCAGATACTCAACGATATTGCTGTTACTGGCAATGCGCAGGGGGAAGCTGCCGGTTATGTTGCGTTTGGCTGCAGTGAGTTCATCCTCTGTGGGCCCATGCTCGATAAAACGCTTCAACGTCGTTCGCATCACCTCGGTGGCCTCCTCCACCTTGGCGTTCTGGGTCTGGGCACCCATGATGAAAGGACCGTATCTGCGCATGGGAGAGAAGTAGCTGTAAACACTGTAGGATAGGCCCCGCTTCTCACGCACCTCTTCACTGAGCTGGGACACCAGTCCACTGCCACCCAGGATGTGGTTGCCAACGTAGAGAATGAAGTAGTCGGGGTCCCCACGACGCATGCCCGGCTGCCCCATCAGGATGTGACTCTGGGAGGATGGAAAGGCGATATCCTGCATATCAGCAGCATTCAGGGGACCCACTTCCGGCAACTTCGCTGCCGGTTCACCCACAGGCAGCCCGGAGGCCAATTGCTCTGCCAGGGTCTCTGCAGCAGCCCTGTCCAGGGCACCGACAATGGCGACGGTGGCATTCTTCGCAACGTAATAACGCTTGTGATAGGCAAGGATATCCTGGCGTGTGATGGCTGCCAGGGACTCCTGGGTGCCGCCGCTGTGAATGGCGTATGGATGTGAACCGAACACCGCCTTCCAGAAAGCCTTCTTTGCCACGGTTCCCGGGTTCTGCTCACCGCGGCGCAGGGAAACCTGCATCGCCTGGCGATTGCGCTCCAGGTCGGCCTCCTCGAATCGAGGCTCTGCCAGTACGGCTGCCAGTGATGACATCGCCACCTGGTAGGCGGCGGGATCTGTAAGCGAGCGAATCGATACCCACGCCATGTCCCGTCTTGCACCTGCACCGATCTCAATGCCGAGGGATTCCAACCGTTCTGCCAGCTGGTCGGCATTCCACTGCCCTGCGTCATCTGTCAGCAGGGCGTTGGTCAGCACCGCAAGACCGGGAAGATCGCTATCCCGTGCACTGCCTGCATCGAACACCACCCTGATATCCACCATCGGAAGGTCCGGGGCCGCAACGAACATCACACTGGCACCGTTGGCGGTCTGCCAACTCTCGATTTTGGGTCCTGCCTGGACCGCTTGAGCAGTAACCAGTCCGATCAGCAACAGCCCCAACAGGACACTCAGTCTCATCTTAACGACCATGGCTGTTCCCCCGCATTGCAGCCGTGGTCGAGTTCCCGGCTGAGAGTGGTAACGGCTCGAGCACCGTAACCGTCAGTTGATCCTGGTTCAGGTATTTCCGTGCCACCGCCTGGACCTGCTCAGGGGTTACCGCCTTTATCTTGTCCACGTACTGATCCAGCAGGGGCCAGCCCAGGCCGATGGTCTCCAGGATGCCGATCTGCATCGCCTGGTAATAGACCGAATCGAGATCGTAGATCTGTTCTGCCACCACCTGGGCCTTCACCCGGTCCAACTCCTGCTGGCTGACCGGTTCATTCTTGATAAGTTCGATCTCGGCAAGCAGTGCTTTTTCCAGCTCCTGCATGCTCTTCCCTTTGGCCGGCGTGCCATCCATCAACAACATCCCGGGAAGCCGGGAGAAGGCGCTGTAGCTAACCCCTGCAGAGACCGCAATCTCCTGCCCGCGCACCAGGTTGCGACTGATTCGGGCGCTGTCCCCCCCATCGAGAATCGCGACCAGCATCTCCAGCGCATAGGGCTCCCACTCCGCATCGGTGGAGTTGAGCACCGGGGTCTTGAACCCCATGATCAGGTAGGGTTCTTTTGCCGGCACCTTGACCACGCTCCTTGCCATACCCCGCTGGGGCGGCTCGCGCAACGGCTTGGTCTTGGGTGTGTCTTCCGCTTTCAAGGGGCCGAAATATTTTTTTGCCAGGGCGTGTACCTGCTGAGGCTGCACGTCTCCCACTACCACCAGGGTCGCATTGTTGGGTGCATACCAGAGACGATACCACTCACTCAGATCCCCCACTTCCATATTATTGAGGTCGTTCATCCAGCCAATAACCGGATTGCCATAGGGCAGGCTATTGTAGGCCAGCGCATTGAACTGCTCGTAGGTGAGCGAGGTGGGTTTGTCCTCGGTACGCAATCTGCGCTCCTCCTTCACCACCTCCAGTTCCTTCAGAAACTCACCCTCGGGCAGGGTTAGGTTGCGCATTCGGTCGGCCTCGAGTTCAAAGGAGACCTCGAGACGATCAGCGGAGATCTTCTGGTAATAGGCCGTGTAGTCACGCCCTGTAAATGCGTTCTCATCTCCCCCGTTGGCGGCGATAATGCGAGAGAACTCACCAGGCGGATGGCTCTTGGTACCCTTGAACATCATGTGTTCCAGCACGTGGGAGACGCCGGTCACACCGTCCGGTTCATAAGAGGAGCCCACCCTGTACCACACCTGGGATACCGCAATGGGTGCCCCGTGATCCTCTTTCACGATCACCTTCAAGCCATTGTCGAGCCTAAACTCGTGGACCTCGCCCTGTGCCACCACGGCAGTGGCGGTCAGAAAAAGCAAGGCAGCAAAGACACTTCTCATTATTCATTCCCTTTGTACGAATTGGGATAGGTTGAAACTGCTCAAAATGTTAGGATTTAGCCCCAACAGCCGGTCTTCAACGATGATGCATTCTTTCAGAGCACATCAAACCAGTGCAAGACCTCAATCTGATTTAATGACAAAACTCACCGCACGGGGTTCCCCTGCAGTGCTGGAAAACTGTAAATGTTTGGATTTGGAAAACGAAAAGCCAAGACGGAGAGCCAGGCACCTATCGAGGAGCAGCCATCTCCAGAAGAGCAGCAGGGGCTTTTTTCGCGGCTGAAAAGCCGCCTTGCCAAGACCCGCAGCAATCTCACTGACGGCCTAGCAGACCTTCTGCTCGGCAAGAAGAGCATAGACGAGGATTTACTAGAGGAGTTGGAAACCCTGTTGATCACCGCCGATGTCGGCGTGGATGCCACCTCCCGGATTATCGACGACCTGACAGGCAAGGTGAGGCGCAAGGAGCTTTCTGACCCGGAGACCCTGAGCAGCGTGCTCAAGGAGGACCTGCTGAAGATCCTCGAGTCATGCGAACAGCCGGTCAAGCCATCCGGCGAAGGCAAGCCCCAGGTGATCCTGATGGTCGGTATCAACGGTGCAGGCAAAACCACCACCATCGGCAAGCTCGCCAAGCGACTACAGGAAGAGGGACAGAGCGTGATGCTCGCTGCAGGCGACACCTTCCGCGCTGCCGCCGTGGAGCAGCTTCAGGCCTGGGGCGATCGCAACAGCATTCCCGTGATTGCCCAGCACACCGGTGCGGACTCCGCCTCCGTGATTTTCGATGCCCTGCAGGCTGCCACATCCAGAAACGTCGACGTTCTTATCGCCGACACTGCCGGCAGACTCCACACCAAAACCAACCTAATGGATGAGCTGTCGAAGATTGCCCGGGTGATGAAAAAGATCGACCCCGACGCCCCCCACGAGGTGATGCTGGTGGTGGATGCCACGACCGGACAGAACGCACTGAACCAGGCAAGCCAGTTTGACAAGTCCGTGGGCCTCACGGGTATTACTCTGACCAAACTGGACGGCACCGCGAAAGGCGGTATCGTATTCGCCATAGCTGAAAAACTGAAAGTACCGATCCGTTTCATTGGCGTCGGAGAGGCAATCGAGGACCTGCGCCACTTCGAACCAAAAGAGTTCGTAGATGCACTATTCGAGCAGTAAAACGTATAACTGAATAACCGGATGATCCATTTCGATAACGTCACAAAACGCTATCCCGGCGGGCACGAGGGGCTGAAGAATGCCAGCTTTCATATCGAGCCCGGGGAGATGGTATTTCTGACAGGACACTCCGGTGCCGGAAAGAGCACCCTGCTCAAGCTGATCGGCCTGCTGGAGCGCAGCACCCGGGGCCAGGTGCGGGTGGCGAGTCGTAACCTGACACGACTGAAGAGGAGAGAAACCCCTTACCACCGCCGGGAAGTCGGAATGATCTTCCAGGATCACCGCCTGCTCTACGACCGCACGGTTTTCGACAACGTCGCCATACCCCTGGTGGTGTCAGGCGTTGGCCACCTGGAGACCGGCCGGCGAGTCAGGGCCGCGCTGGACAAGGTGGGTCTTCTGAACAAGGAGAAAGCCTACCCCATCACCCTCTCGGGGGGCGAACAGCAGCGGGTGGGGATTGCGCGGGCGGTGGTCAGCAAACCCCCCGTCGTGCTGGCCGACGAACCCACCGGCAACCTGGACCCCACCCTCTCCCGGGAGATCATGCAGCTGTTCGACCAGTTCAACAGCGTCGGAGTAACCCTGCTGATAGCAACCCATGACCTGGCGCTCATCTCCCGCATGAACAAGCGCATCCTGACGCTCCAGAACAGCCGCCTGATACGGGATATCGCTCCCGAGGAAACCATCGGTGGCAACTAAGCGGAAGAAGGCCACTCACACAGGCCAGCGCCGCAGCCTGCGACTGGACATCTGGTTTATGCGCCACCTCCAGGTCAGCCTATCCAGCCTCGGGCGCCTGAGCCGTAACCCCGTTTCCACCCTGATGACTGCCGCAGTGATCGGCATCGCCCTCTCACTGCCTATCGGCCTCCATCTGCTGCTCAACAATGCCCAGCAACTCAGCGGAAACTGGGACGGTGCAGCCAGCATCTCCCTGTTCCTGACCAAGGAGACCGGCCAGGAGAGCGCGACAAAACTGGCCGCCAGGCTACGCCTGCAAGACGAAATCGAACATGTACAGCTGATCAGCCGGGAAGAGGCCCTTGAAGAGTTCCGCACCCTGAGCGGTTTCTCCTCGGTCCTCGACAGCCTGGAGGGTAATCCGCTGCCCAATGTACTGATCATCGAGCCCGGTGAAAAACACAGCTCACCTGAGGCTGCAGAACAGCTGCTTGGGGAGTTGGAGAAGATCCGCGAAGTGGAGTTTGCCCAACTGGACCTCCAGTGGGTACGCCGATTCCAGGGCATCACACAGATCGCAAAACGGGCAGTCTGGGTGCTCGGCACCCTGCTGGGCATCGCGGTACTGCTGATCGTGGGCAACACCATCCGGCTGGAGATCCAGAACCGCCACGCCGAAATCGAGATCACCAAGTTGATCGGCGGTACCAACACCTTTATCCGGCGTCCCTTTCTCTACAGCGGTTTCTGGTACGGCCTGTTCGGGGGAATCATCGCCTGGTTGCTGGTTACCCTCTCCCTTATTCTGCTGGATAGTCCGGTGGAAAAGCTGGCCGGCCTGTACGGTAGCCAGTTCGGTCTCTCGGGTGTCGACCTGACCACCTTCGCCCTGCTGCTGGGGGGGAGCTCCCTGCTCGGCCTCTGTGGTTCCTGGATCGCCGTGGGCCGCCACCTCAGTGAAATAGAACCCACCTGAAACCGGTCAATATTCGTGAACTTTCCACCTTATTAGCACTCTCAGAGAGGGACTGCTAAAATAGCTGGCACTCTAAATTCAAGGGTGCTAATATAATACCGTACTGATTCAATAGGTTATTAGAGATGAGCAAAGAACTCGCCATTCCGACAACCCTGCCTACCGGCAACATCGACGCTTACATCAGCGCTGCTTACCAGCTGCCGATGCTCAGCGCCGAAGAGGAGAAAGACCTCGCCGTCAAGCTGAGGAATGACAACGACCTGGAGGCCGCACACACCCTCGTGCTATCGCACCTGCGGTTCGTGGTTCGTGTTGCCCGTGGATACTCCGGCTACGGCCTTGCCCTGCCTGACCTTATCCAGGAAGGCACCGTCGGCCTGATGAAAGCGGTGCGCCGCTTTGATCCCGACATGGGCGTTCGCCTGGTCTCCTTTGCCGTGCACTGGATCAAGGCCGAGATCCATGAGTTCGTTCTGCGCAACTGGCGCATCGTCAAGGTAGCCACCACCAAGGCACAGCGCAAGCTCTTCTTCAACCTGCGCAGCTCCAAGAAGCGTCTCGGCTGGTTCTCCAAGGAGGAGGTCGACGGCGTGGCTGAAGAGCTCGGCGTAAAGCCGGAAACCGTCCTGGAGATGGAAGCGCGCCTGAACAATTACGATGTGGCTTTCGACGGCGCGGCCAACGATGATGACGACAAGCCGGTAACCGCTCCTGCGGGCTACCTGGCGGACATGCGCATGGAGCCGGCCTCCCAGCTTGAACAGCATGACAGTGAGAGCAACGACAAAGAGCAGCTCTACCTGGCACTGCAGGGACTCGACGATCGCAGCAAGGAGATTCTCCAGGCACGCTGGTTGTCGGAGAAGAAAGCGACCCTACACGAACTGGCAGACAAGTACGGCGTCTCCGCCGAGCGTATCCGCCAGATCGAAAAGGCGGCCATGAAGAAACTGAAGACCCAACTGGTCGCCTGACACAGTCATTAAACTCATCCATCAAAAAGGGCGGTTTGATACCGCCCTTTTTCTTTGCCCCCATGTTTCCGCGGGCGTCCTGTTCCGCTGGCTTACTACCACCACCAGAAGACGCCTGCCAAAACAATCCCCCGGACCTCCCAACACTCAATTTCCCAGTCTTTTACCCTGTTAAATCACCACAGATAATTTCCACACACTAATTGACGTATACGTAAACGGCAGCATAAAATCCTTAGAAATAGTGGCTCTATTATGAGTTGGGTTCGACGACGTCTTGATGCAAATCCACAAACTGCACAGATCGACAGGCAGCCGCCCTGCTGGTGGCAGACAAGCTGCCGGATTCCGACTTCCTGCTGGACATCACAGGTTGTGGCCTGCGCGACAGCACCCGCATCGCCGTACACCTGCCTGACGAAATCGGAGCCCTGGGACGCCTGATGGACCGGGTCAACGACTTCGGTGGCTACATCGCCACCGTGGTATCTCCTCTCTCAATTGATGAAACAGGCAACCGCGTAGCCATAATTCGCTACCGCTCCAGCAACCCCGAGTCCCTGGACGACCACCTGCGCGGCCTTGGGTACGACCTGGTCACCGAAGAGCTGCCAACCAGGCATTGACGATGAGTGACACCGCGATGACACCAGGGCAGATCGGCCGCTGGATGGCGCGGGAAGACCACTATGCCCGCCTGCTCGGCATGGAGCTGGAAGCGGTGGAAGAGGGCTATGCCCGGGTAGGAATGACCGTCACAAGCGACATGCTCAACTCGGTGGGCATCACCCACGCTGGCGTCACTTTCGGCATGGCCGACTTCGCCTTCGCCGTGGCTTCCAACTCCCATGGTACCGTGGCCGTGGCCCTGACCGCTCAGATCAGCTACCCGGCGGTCAACAAGGAGGGCGACAGGCTGATCGCCTAAGCCCGGGAAGAGAACAAGAGCGGTCGCACCGGCACCGTGTTCCGGCGTAGCGATGCGATCACGGAATGGATGAACAAAGACTAACTAGGGGAACGCAATGATCCTGCACACCGACTTCGAAACCCTGCCCCGTGAAGACCTAGAAGCACTTCAACTGAAGCGGCTCCAGGCCACTGTCGAGCGCTGCTACCACACGGTGAAGTTCTACCGCGACGCCATGGACGAACTCGGTGTCAAACCGAGTCACATCAAGAAGCTATCGGATGTGCAGCATCTTCCCTACACCAAGAAGGAACACCTGCGGGAGAACTACCCTTTCGGCCTGTTCGCCGTACCCACCGACCAGGTGGTGCGGGTACACGCCTCATCAGGCACCACGGGCAAGCCCACGGTGGTGGGCTACACCAAACGCGACATCAGTACCTGGGCCCAGCTGGTGGCGCGCTGCCTGGCCGCCAGTGGCATGCGTCCCGGCGACCGCCTGCACAACGCCTACGGCTACGGCCTGTTCACCGGCGGACTGGGCCTGCACTATGGTGGCGAGGAGCTGGGTGTGATGACCACCCCATGTCCGGCGGACAGACCCAGAAGCAGATCATGCTGCTGCAGGACTTCGAAACCACCGCGATCAGCTACACCCCCTCCTACGCGCTGAACATCGCCGAGGAGGCAGAGGCCATGGGCGTTGATATCCGCAAGCTGCCCCTGAAAGTGGGTATCCATGGCGCCGAGCCCTGGACCGAGGAGATGCGCTACGAGATCGAGTCCCGCCTGGGCATAGACGCCATCGACATCTATGGCCTCTCGGAAGTGATGGGACCCGGCGTGGGTAACGAGTGCATCGAGGCCAAGAACGGCCTGCACATCTGGGAAGACCACTTCCTGGTGGAGTGCGTGGACGTGGATACCGGCAAGCCCCTGCCCTACGGCGAGGAGGGCGAGATCGTCTTCACCTCCCTGACCAAGGGGGCATTTCCCATTATCCGCTACCGTACCCGGGACATCTCGATGCTCGACCCCGCGCCATGCAAATGCGGCCGCACCCACGTGCGCATGCGCCGCATCACCGGTCGCAGCGACGACATGCTGATCATCCGCGGCGTCAACGTCTTCCCCTCCCAGGTGGAGTCGGTATTGATGAAGAGCGAGACCCTCTCTCCCTTCTACCAACTGGAGGTGTTCCGCGAGGGCAACATGGACACCCTGGTGGTCAACGTGGAGGCGAGCCCACCACTGATGGAGCAATCCCGGGAGGCGAGGGACAACCTGGCCCAGAAAGTGGTTCGGGACATCAAGGACTTCGTCGGCGTCAGCTGCAAGGTGATTATCAAGGGTGTCGGCGAGGTGCCACGCCCCCAGGGCAAGGCCGTTCGGGTCATCGACCACCGTAAGAAATAGGGCGGGATTCTCCGTCCCGGAAAATGGGCAAGTGCAAGGCTATTTACCTTTACGTTAACGTAAACCTTGGATCATAATACCTACTCCTAACAGGGTAAATAACAGAGTAAAATACACAGGATTAAAAATATGAGTGCAGTCAATCCCCTGCCGGCTACCGAACGGCGTTTCATGTCAGGCAACGAGGCCGTGGCCCACGGTGCCTGGGAGGCTGGCTGCAAGGTGACTGCCGCCTACCCCGGCACGCCCTCTACCGAAATCCTCGAGTACTGCTCCCAGTATTCGGACATGTACTCCGAGTGGTCCATCAATGAGAAGGTCTCACTGGAGGTAGCCATCGGCGCCTCCCTGGCCGGCAGCCGCGCTGCTCTGCGCCATGAAGCACGTGGGACTCAACGTCGCCTCTGACGCGCTGATGACCCAGACCCTGATCGGGGTCGGCGGCGGACTGGTGATCGCCGTGGCTGACGACGCGGGCCTCTCCTCCTCCCAGAACGAGCAGGACTCCCGCTTCTGGGGCCGCTTTGGACACGTTCCGATCCTGGAGCCTGCGGATTCCCAGGAGGCGTACGAGATGACCAAGTACGCCTTTGAACTGTCAGAAAAGTTCGACACACCGGTTATCCTGCGCATGACCACCCGCATCTGCCATGTAAAGGGCGTGGTCACTCCCGGTGAGCGCAAGGAGTTCGAACTGGCCGAGGGCTTCCAGAAGGACCCGGCCGGAATGGTGATGACCCCGGCCAATGCCCGTTTCCGCATTCCCATGATGCATGCACGGGAAGAGGAGATGAAGAAGTTCACCGAGGGACACGAACTTAATATCGTCATTGAGGGCAGTGACAAGCGCGTGGGTTTCGTTGTTTCGGGTCCCACCTTCATGCACGTGCAGGAGGCCTTCCCCGAGATGCCGGCGATCAAGCTGGGACTCAGCTACCCCGTACCCATGGAGCAGATCCGCGAGTTCGCCAAGCAGGTGGACCAGCTGGTCGTGGTGGAAGAGGTGGAGCCCATCCTCGAGACAGAGATCAAGGCGGCCGGAATTCCCGTGCTGGGCAAGGAGATCCTGCCCCGGGTGGGCGAATTGGCACCCAACGTGCTGCGCCCACCCATCAATAAACTGATCGGCGAGGAAGTCATTGAGGCGGCACCGACGACTGAAAAAGTCCCCGGGACAAAGGTCGATATCAACCCGGCGGACAATCTCTTCCCCCGCCCGCCCACCATGTGCGTGGCCTGTCCCCACCTGGGTATCTACTACTGCCTCTCCAAGATCCCCAAGACCAGCATTTCCGGGGATATCGGCTGTTATACCCTGGGCGCCGGCCACCCCTGGAATGCCCTGGACACCACCATCTGCATGGGCGCCTCCATGGGTGTCGCCCTGGGCCTGGACAAGGGTCGCGTGGAAGCGGACAAGGACAAGAAGATCATCGGCGTGATCGGCGACTCCACCTTCATGCACATTGGCATGCAGGGATTGCTGGACATCACCTACAACCGGGGCAACGTGACTATCCTGATCCTGGACAACCGGGCGGTGGGGATGACCGGAGGCCAGTACAATCCCGCCAGCGGCCGCGACATCCACGGCGAGGAGTCCTTGCGGGTGGATTTCCCGAAGATCTGCGAGGCCATGGGAGTCAAACCCGAGCGTATCCACGAAGTAAACCCCTACGAGCTGCCAACCCTGTTCAAGATACTGCGAAAAGAGACCAAGATCGAGGACACCTCGGTGATCATCACCAACCAGCCATGCGTACTGGTGGACTTCTACAAGCACAAGCCAGCCTATACCGTGGACGAGGAGAAGTGCACCGGTTGCAAGAACTGTATCGACGTTGGGTGCCCGGCAATCCATGTCACCCGTCGCTAAACCGTGGTCAAACCCAACGGCAAGGAGAAGAAACTGGCGTTCGTGGAGATCGACAGCCAGACCTGTACCGGTTGTGACCTCTGCCCCAAGACCTGCGGCCCGGACGCCATCATCCCCCTGGAAGGTTTTACCCGGACATAATCTGAGAATTGGAAAGAAGCGTGAGCGAACAGAAAACCACCAACATCCTTGTTTCGGGCATCGGCGGCCAGGGCGTAATGACCGCTGCCGAAGTGCTCTCCCAGACCGCACTGGCCCAGGGCTACGACGTCAAGAAAACCGAGGTGGCCGGCATGGCCCAGCGCGGCGGCGTTGTCACCTCCCATGTGCGTATCGGTGAGCGGGTGCTCTCCCCCGCCATCCCTCCTGGTGAGGCGGATATCCTGGTGGGTTTCGAACCCGCAGAGGCGCTGCGCTGGTGTAAGCACCTGCGCCCCGACGGCGTCGCCATGGTCAACCGGGTGAAGCAGGAGCCACCGGTGGTCAGCCTCGGCCTGTTCGACTACCCGGCCGATCCCATCGGTCAGATTGAACATCTTAGCATCAACGTACACGCCTTCGATGCCGGCGCCATCGCCCGGGACCTGGGCAACTTCCGCCTGGTCAATACCGTAATGCTGGGGGCCATCGCACGCTACCTCCCCTTCTCTCCGGAGATCCTCAAAAACAAGATTCTCGACCGCTTTCGTCAGAAAAAACCGAAACTGGTGGAGATCAACGAAAAGGCATTCGAGGCAGGACAGGCGGCCGAAGCCGCATGTTAAGTTGATATAACGCCAAGAGTACAGAAAAGACGTAAAGGTCGCTGAGGTTATTGTAGCTGCCAGGCAGGATGGGTTTCGCTAAAGCTCACCCCATTCTTCATTCTAATTTACCGTTCCTCACCACTTTCAGAAAGATTGATTAACTGTAAATGCTTTGTGGGAGCCGCGCCCTCGCGGCGAATCAAGCCTGCTTCAGGCCATGTGGCTAAATTAACTGCCATCATCGGGCCGAGGCGGCCCTCCCACTGTGCATTCCTTTCAACCCTTTTCCATTGCACCCTGCAATGGGTATAGTTGCAGTCACTTTTGGCAAAGAAACAAGACATACCATGACAAAGTGGATTCTTATACTTGGCCTGCTGTTCAGCTCTCTGGCAGCCCATGCAGGGCTCAACAACATCTCCAACCAGGAGCTCCAGCAGCTACTGGACCAGGGGGTACCCATCATCGATGTGCGCCGTCCGGAGGAGTGGAAGCAGACCGGCGTGGTGGAAGGCAGCCACCTGATGACCTTCTTCGACAAGAAGGGCAATTACGATGTGCGCAAGTGGCTGCAGGGCCTCTCGGAGATCGCCGACCAGGATGAGCCCTTCATACTCATCTGCCGTACCGGCAACCGTACCGAAATTATCGGCCGCTTCCTGGCCAACAAGCTTAAATTCGGCCAGGTCTATAACGTGGAGAAAGGAATCACCCACTGGATTTCCAAGGGCAACCCGGTAGTGAAATAGATATGGGCGACTGGCACCCGGAATCCTGGCAGAAGCGGCCTGCAAAACAGCAGGCCGGCTATCCATCCAAAGAGGCCCTCGACGGAGTCATCACACAGCTCTCTTCACTGCCGCCACTGGTCACATCCTGGGAAGTGGATGCATTGAAGAACCAGCTTGCGGCAGCGGCAAGGGGCGAAGCCTTCCTGCTCCAGGGTGGAGACTGTGCCGAGAACTTCACCGACTGTACCTCGCCGATAATCACCAACAAGTTGAAGATACTGTTGCAGATGAGCCTGGTGCTGATCCACGGACTCAACAAGCGTGTAATCCGGATCGGGCGCATCGCCGGCCAGTACGCAAAACCCCGTTCCGCGGACAGTGAAACCATTGACGGCGTTACCCTGCCGAGCTACCGGGGCGACCTGGTCAACGGCCCGGAATTCACCGCCGAAGCCCGGGTGCCGGACCCGGTGCGTCTGCTGCGAGGCTATGGCCGTGCGGCCATGACGCTGAACTTCATCCGCGCCCTTTCGGACTGCGGCTTCGCTGATCTCCACCACCCTGAGAACTGGGACCTGGACTTCGTTCGCCATTCCGCAATGGCGGACAAGTACCACAAGATCGTAAAAGACCTCTCCCACTCCCTGCACTTCATGGAAACCCTGGGTGGTGCGGAAAACCCCGAAATCAACCGTGTGCAGTTCTACACCAGCCACGAAGGCCTGCATCTGCACTACGAACAGGCCCTGACCCGGCAGGTACCCAACAAAACGGGGTTTTACAACCTCTCAACCCACCTCCCCTGGATCGGCTTTCGCACCGCCGAACTCGATGGTGCGCACATCGAGTATTTCAGGGGTATACAGAACCCGGTCGGAGTGAAGGTAGGTGCCGGCATGTCGGAAACCTACCTGCAGGAACTGGTGGAAAGACTCAACCCCGACGACGAACCGGGTAAACTGGTGCTCATACACCGTTTTGGCGCACATAAGGTGGCCGATGGCCTTCCTGGCCTGGTCAACGCGGTTCAGCGTACAGAGCGCAACGTACTCTGGATCAGCGATCCCATGCACGGCAATACCGAATCCACCGCCAGGGGAGTGAAGACCAGGCGCTTCGAGAATATCCTCTCTGAGCTCAGCCAGTCATTCGAGATCCACAAGGCGGAGGGTTCTGTGCTCGGAGGGGTTCATTTCGAGTTGACTGGAGATGATGTCACCGAGTGTATCGGTGGTGCCCGGGGCCTTGACGAAACCGGCCTGGAACGCGCTTACAGGACCCAGGTGGATCCTCGTCTCAACTACGAACAGGCCCTGGAGATGGCCATGGCCATCGTTGAGAATCAGGCCGCAAAATAGGATGTCAAGGTATTGCGAATTATCAATGCATATAAGTAATCGCTTATGCTGAAATATCGCCATTGATCACCGGGAGGGTGGCCAAAGGCAGTATCGTAGTAGTGTCACCCTCCTGTTGGTCTTTATCTCCTCCTTTGAAGAGGGCCGCACCTACATTCTGCGGCTCTTTTTTTTGGCCAGGGATGGCCTTATGTCGCGAAGTGAATGGATATCCGGGAGCGTCGATGTACAGAATATACGGACAGGAAACAGCTCCTGTACTTCCACCCGCTACGGCGGTCAGAAAAAACTGTTACTCGTAAATACCCGCACCCGTGAACATATTACGCCCGGGAACAGCTTGTATGTAACTGATTTTCTTGGATGAGACCTTGTAATCGCCATCCGGTTTTGGATACATGTACTCGACCCAGCCTTCGCCTTTTGTCTTGGCAAGTACGATCATCTCCTGGATTGGATATTTTGGCGGATCGCTCTTGTCCTTCCATTCCAGAAAATTTTTGCCGACGACCTTATCTGTCCGGAAGCTACGGGCGAGCATGGTTCCGTCGTAGTCGATGACAAACACATAAATCCCCTTCCATGTAAATCTTCCCTCTTTGTCATTAATTACCTCGAATGCAGCGCCATCTCCTTTCTCTGTAATCAGCACAGCGGCATCTTTAACTTTCGGCGGTTTCGGATAATAAGTGCAATTGGTAGTTGAAGGGCCAGCTGGTAGAGTCGGCGCTTCTCCCGACCAAGAGACGAAGCACTTATGAGCTACAAC
>NZ_MPRJ01000047.1 GCF_002020805.1 Solemya velesiana gill symbiont
GGGCAAAAAAGTTCGGTTGCATAGTCTGTGTACTGTGATTGAAAAGTTGTGTGTGTGTTATTATCGCAGATTAAGGTGGGTTTTTAGAGATTCCCTTAAAACGTAAAAACAGGGAGGGCGGGCTATTATAGCCCGCCCTCCCTGGAACTGCGAAGACTTAGCGTCAGCGTCGGGGCTTCGGCCCGGCGAAGAAGCTCTCGCGCTGGCTGGTGAAGACCTGCCCAGCGCCGTCCTTTGTCTCAATATGGAACATGATGGGCTGGGACTCCGCCTTCAGGTTCTCACGGGGAACCCTGGCGAAAACCACCCTTGGGGCCACCTTACCCTTGGTCGCCTTTACCGGCTCATCGGCGCCAACCAGGATAATGCCCTCAAGCCCACTGGCACTGATTTTGACCTCCAGATTCTCGGTCGTCTTGTTCAGTACCTTCAGGGTGTACTTGTTCTGGATCGAGCCGTTGCTCTGGGTGACAAACAGCGGCAGACGATCATGGAGTACCTTCAGGGCGACCGCATCCAGGGTGCTTAGACCGAATGCAATACCTGATAATGCCAAAGTCAAAATTGCACCATAGACCCATACCCTGGGGCGCTTATACATCGCACGGGTCTCTTTGCCTTCCAACTGATCCAGGGATTCGTAGCGAATCAGACCGATTGGGCGGTCCAGCTTCTCCATTACTGTATCGCAGGCATCGATACAGAGGGCACACATGATGCACCCCTCCTGCTGGCCGTGGCGTATATCCACACCTGTGGGGCAAACTGCCACGCACTGGTTGCAGTCCACGCAGTCTCCCTTGCCGCTCTCTTCCTGGGTCTCTCCTTTCTTGACCCGGCCACGGGGCTCACCACGATAGAAGTCGTAGGTAGGTACGGCGGTAGTGGTGTCTACCATCACACCCTGGATTCGGGCATAGGGGCAGAGCCAGAGGCAGGTCTGTTCGCGCAGGAAGCCTGCAAGACCGTAGGTACCGGCCGTAAACAACAGGACAACGATCAGGGGAACACCGACAAGGCTGAGGGTCAGAATGCCCCCCCAGAGTTCAAAGGCATCCACAAACCATGCGGCGAAAGATACGCCGGTCAATGCACCGATGATGATCCACAGAAAGTGCTTGATGGCCTTGATCCGGATCTTGGTGAAATTCCAGGGCGCCTTTTCCAGCTTTCTGCGCTTTTGAGGGTTACCTTCCAGCTTCTCTTCTATCCAGGTGTAGACATCTGTCCAGATCGTCTGGAAACAGAAGAAACCGCAATAAACACGACCCGCCAATGCCGTTGCCACGGCCAGGAGAATGGCGAAGAAGAGCAGCACCAGGGAGAGCATCCAGAAATCCTGGGGCAGAATGGTTATCCCGAAGATATGGAACTGGCGATTGGGGATATCAAACAGAACAGCCTGTCGGTCACCCCAGCGCAGGTACGGGCCGAGGAAAAATACGAGCCAGACAGAAGCAGTCCACCACTTGATGTTGCGCCACCTGCCACCCACACGTTTGGCATGGATGGTCTCCTCGCCAGTATTTACATGGTAGTGAGCCGCTTCTGCGTAAAGCTCGTCGATGGCGGATTCGGCGGCGTCATGTCTGCTCTTCTGTTCTTCGCTCAACGGAGTCTCTCCTGGGAGGGTGAGTGATGTTACGGCATATCGACAAGACAGACTGCAGAATCGTCATGCCTGGGTCGCGATCATAAAGTGCTGCCAGCTGGAAGCACCACTTCATCAATAAAAATTAAAATCCGCAACGGGACTAGTTTACTGAATGCATAAACCGAAACCATTGAGATTTATCAATATACTTTTTGACCTATTCAGAAATGGAAAAAGGGGGAATGAAGCATTCCCCCTTTTCCAGAACAATGTCAGAAAAGCTTACTTATTGTGCTTTTCTTCATCCCGCTTCATCAGCTGCAGGATTTTTGCAGCAAGGAAACCGAGAACTATACACGCAATAACAACGGTCAGTGCAGAACCCCAAACTACAGGATCGCTCACATCCATGATGATTACCCCCTACAATTATTGATGGTTATTCCGTGCGGGGGGGATACCCCCGCACGGCAGGCTTCAGGTCAGATTACTGACCGCCGCCCAGTTTGTAGACGTAAACTGCCAGCTTCTTGATCTCGTCCTTGGAGAGACGATCACCGAAGGTAGGCATTACAGCTTCACGGCTCATGGGATCGCTGCCGTCGTTGACGCCATGGGAGATGGTGTATTTGGCACTGGCCAGGCGATCTTCTTCGTCAAAGCGCCATATAGCATCGGTCAGGTTGGCAGCACCCAGGGCGTTCATGCCCTTTCCTTCCATGCCGTGGCAGGCGATACAGCCTTTCTGCAGGAACAGGGGCTCGGCAGCCGGGTTACCGCTAACCACGGCCTGTGCCAGGGTGTTCACTTCGTCCTCGGAAAGAATCTTTCCGTGGGCGGTCATGATGCCCTTGCGGCCCATGGTGATGGTCTGCTCGATAGTCTCGATGGAACCACCGAAGAGCCAGTCGTCGTCAGCGATCACGGGATAGCCCGGACCACCCTGACCACCGGAACCGTGGCAGGCTGCACAGAAGTCACCAAACAGCACCTTGGCAGAAGCCACGGTGTACGCTGACAGACCTTCATCTCCCAGGATCTCGGCTGCAGTCATGCCCTTGATCTTGGTTTCAAACTCAGCACGTACGGCTTCGATCTCATCGACGCCCTGCTGATACTCTTTCATCTGGCTCCAACCGGTCATGCCCTTGGTGGGCTCCTGACCAATAGGCCACATCGGGTAGATGAAGCCATAGGCGATCCACCAGATTACGGATGCCCAGAAGGCGATCATCCACCAGCGAGGTGCTGGATTGTCCAGCTCCCGAAGGTTGTCGTCCCAGATATGTCCGGTGTTGTTTTCACCCGGAAATGGATTTTTATCGGCCATTTTTATCTCCGCTTTCTATTCGTTCGTCGTCGTCCATGGGGATATGCTTGTAGGATTCAAGCTTATCCTTGTTCTTTGGACGCAGGACGTAGACATACGCCACCACCATCAGGAGGAAGATGACCACGGTGAGGATCGTACCGATCCAGTCGTTGGTGGTCATAGCCTCCCAATCGGTGTGGAAGTAGTCAGCAAGGCTACTCACGGTAAACCTTGTTTTCGTCCAGTTTGGCCATGGTGCCCAGGACCTGCAGGTATGCAACCATCGCATCCTCTTCGGTCTTGCCTGCCACCTCGTCGTTCGCCGCAGCAATATCCGCGTCGGTGTAGGGCACACCCATGAGCTGCATGGTGGACATGTGGGCAGCGATGTTCATGCTGTCCACAGTCGCTTCGGCGAGCCAGGGGTAGTTGGGCATGACGGACTCAGGTACCACGCTACGCGGTGCGCGCAGGTGCCTGCGGTGCCATTCGTCAGAGTACTTGCCACCCAGACGGGCCAGGTCGGGACCGGTACGCTTGGAACCCCACTGGAAGGGGTGGTCGTACATGGACTCGGAGGCCAGTGAGTAGTGACCGTAGCGCTCTTTCTCGTCACGGAACGGACGGATCATCTGGGAGTGACAGGTGTAACAGCCTTCACGGATGTAGACTGAACGACCGGCCAGTTCCAGGGCGGTGTAAGTACGGATGCCGTCGCCGGCCTTGTGATCGGCCAGAGTCTGACCATCCTTGCGCTGCCATACGATCTCAGGTGCTGCATTGTGCTCCATGGTTGACTTCATGGTGAACAGGGGCACGATCTCGACGATACCGCCGACAGAGAGCGCAATTGCCGCGACAATTACCATTGCCCATATATTGACTTCCATCTTCTCCTGGAAGTTCTTGGGTTCTACATTGTTTGCCATGTTATTACTCTCCCCTTATGCGCTAGCTGCCGCGGTGCGAGCCTGCTGCAGAGTGCCTTCGGAAGAGGCCTTCTTAACAGTCATCAGCACGTTGAAGAGCATGATCACTGCACCCAGCAGGAAGATAGCACCACCAACTGCGCGCATGGCGTAGTACGGATGCATTGCTTCTACAGACTCAGCAAAGGTGTATGCCAGGGTGCCGTACTCGTCGTAAGCACGCCACATCAGGCCCTGCATGATACCGGATACCCACATCGCAATGATGTAGATCACGGCGCCGATGGTGGCGGTCCAGAAGTGCAGGTTCACCAGCTTGGCGCTCCACATGGTGGTGTGGAAGCAACGCTCCATCAGGTGGTAGATCGCACCCATACCAACCATGGCAACCCAGCCCAGTGCACCGGAGTGTACGTGACCAACGGTCCAGTCGGTGTAGTGGGACAGCGCATTAACGGTCTTCAGCGACATGACCGGACCTTCGAAGGTGGACATGGCGTAGAAGGCCAGGGACATGATCAGGAAGCGCAGGATGTAGTCGGTACGCAGCTTATCCCAGGCACCGGAGAGGGTCATCATACCGTTCACGGCACCACCCCAGGAAGGGATGATCATGGCCAGGGAAACAGCAGCACCCAGGGAACCGGTCCAGTCAGGCAGCGCGGTGTACTGCAGGTGGTGAGCACCCAGCCATACATAACCGAACATCAGGGCCCAGAAGTGGATCACGGACAGGCGGTAGGAGAATACCGGGCGGTTGGCCTGCTTGGGTACGAAGTAGTACATGATACCCAGGAAGCCACCTGTCAGGTAAAAGCCCACGGCGTTATGACCGTACCACCACTGAATCATGGCGTCCTGAACACCAGAGAACAGGGAGTAGGACTTCATCAGGCTGACGGGAACAGCCAGGCTGTTGACCACGTGGAGGTAGGTGATCATGATCATCATGCCCAGGAAGAACCAGTTGGACACATAGATGTGGGAACTCTTGCGAATCGCAATGGTCATGATGAAGTTGATGGAGTAGGACAACCACACTACCGCAATTGCGATATCGATGGGCCACTCCAGCTCGGCGTACTCCTTACCGGAGGTCAGACCCAGCGGCAGGGTTACCACTGCGGAAACGATGATGGCATTCCAACCCCAGAAGGTGAACCATGCCATCTTGTCGCTCCACAGACGAACACCGCAGGTACGCTGTACGCTGTAGAAGGCGGTAGCCATGAGCACACTTCCGCCGAAGGCGAAAATGACTGCATTAGTGTGAAGCGGACGCAAGCGCCCGAATGTTAGATAAGGACTATCAAAATTGAGTACCGGCCATGCCAGTTCCGAAGCAATATACACACCGACCAGTGCGCCTACCACCACGTATACGACTGCCATGACGGCGAACCAGCGTACAACATCGAAGTTGTACTTCTGTTCAGCTGCGGCGTCCATGAACCCCCCTTGTTCTAGTTGAGGTAATTACGGGTAAAAAAACATTATCATTTTTGGGGAACCCCCTACCCGAAACCAAGTGAAAACTCGGACTCAGGCGCGCCATATCACACTAAAAAGCCTGATAAATGTCAAGGAGAGAGGCCAAAAAAACGGCTAATTAGACAGAGACTAAAAAGTCACAAACGATTGAAATGGATAATTTTTTTAATTCGGCGATTGGTTTTATTGAGCCAGATCAAAAAACTCTAATAAACTAATCTAGATCATTGGCGAAATGCTGCACAGCAGCAGCATCAAGAATGGTTACCCGCTTGTGATTCAGCTTGATCAAACCCTGCTTCTGAAACTTGGTCGGAACACGACTCACCGTCTCTCCCGCCAGCCCCAGAAAGTTGCCGATATCGCTGCGTGACATTCCCATGTTGAACTCGGAAGACGGCATCCCCCGACGCTGAAGCCTGTTGGAGAGGCTGAGCAGAAAGCCGGCAACCCGCTGCTCTGAGCTCTGGTGCACCATGGAGGCGATCAACTCGTGGCTGAATGCCACCTCTTTACCCTGTAATTCGATGATGCCCTTTTGCAACTCTTCAATCGAGCGTCCGGCATCGGAGAGTTTTTCAAGGCGCAGTTCGCAAACACTGCTGTTTTCCAGGGCGCGAGCGGTGTAGGGATAGTTACCGCCGGCCATCCCCTCACAACCGAGCATTTCGCCAACCAGGTGAAATCCCACCACCTGGTCCGGGTGGTCGAAACGGGGCACATAGGTCTTAAATGAACCCGATTTGACAGCAAACAGGGAGTGAAAAGGGGTCGTCCTTGCGAAATATCGTCTCACCCCTGCTGACGGGGCGACGGCGAAGCAGCACGCCTTCCGGGACGCCACTGCGCTCTTCCGCATAATCCAGGATGGAACAGATGGGATCGAGCCCGCAGTCCCTGCACTCCACCTCCAGTGAGGTGCAGCGCGTATCAGTCTTGCAACTGGCTCTTTTTACAGAAACTGAACCTTTTTCATCCCGGATCCAAGCCACTGAAGTAAAAACACAAGCCGGGGTATTCTGCCAAAGTTGGTATGGGAATGAAACAGCTCGGATCATTGACACGATGACCATGAATCTCTTTATCCCGGGCCATTATTTAAAAATGGCATCTACTGAGAAACCGTCCTTCTCAAGGATTATACGCAGGCGATTCAAGGCATCCATCTGAATCTGGCGCACCCTTTCACG
Organism: Solemya velesiana gill symbiont; assembly: GCF_002020805.1. Classification (GTDB taxonomy): domain Bacteria; phylum Pseudomonadota; class Gammaproteobacteria; order Chromatiales; family Chromatiaceae; genus Sedimenticola_A. Next base: position 6,517 of record NZ_MPRJ01000047.1, read on the forward strand.
GGTCACACCCAGTTCATTGGCGACCTGTTCCAGGGTTGAATTTTCATAGCCATGAAGACCAAAACGCCGCTCAACCACCTCGCGCTGCTTGTCGTTGAGCTTGCTGAGCCATTCATTCAGGTTGGCATTCAAGCCCTCATTCTGCAGGCTGACTGAAGGGTCCAGGGTCTGCCGGTCGGGAATCGTATCCAGCAGCGGCTTGTCCGCATCCTTGCCGAAGGGTGCATCCACGGAGGTGATGCGCTCATTGAGCCCCAGCATGCGCTTCACCTCGTCCAAGGGCTTATCGAGCAGGTCTGCAATCTCTTCGGATGAGGGTTCATGATCCAGGGTCTGGGCCAGTTTGCGGGCGGCACGCAAATAGACATTGATCTCCTTGACCACGTGAATGGGAAGACGAATGGTGCGGGTCTGGTTCATGATCGCCCGCTCGATGGTCTGGCGGATCCACCAGGTGGCGTAGGTGGAAAAACGGAAACCACGTTCCGGGTCAAACTTCTCCACAGCCCGGATCAGGCCCAGGTTACCTTCCTCGATCAGGTCCAGGAGAGCCAATCCGCGATTCATGTATCGACGCGCAATCTTGACCACGAGCCTGAGATTGCTCTCGATCATGCGCTGCCTGGCCGCCATGTCTCCTTTCTGGGCGAGGCGTGCAAAGTGAACCTCTTCCTCGGCAGTCAGCAGTTGGGATAAACCGATTTCGCTCAGATAGAGCCGGGTGGCATCCATCTGGCCGGAGAAGTCACCCGCTTCAAAGGTCTGGTTGTTTTTAGGCGCTGAGGCCTTTTGGTCGCACTTCTCATGCTCGTCGCCATGCTCTTTTTCGGCATCCGCTTCCGGATCATCGAGCATATTCTCGGCATCAACATCATCTGCAGCGGAGTCATCATTTTCTAATAATTTTTTTGCCATCAATCACTCCCATCCATAACGAGCCTAGCGGTTTCGAGGCAACAGGGTCAGGGGATCCACCGGCGCCCCATTTCTTCTGATTTCAAAATGAAGCATCGTCTTTCCGGTTCCATTGTTGCCCATCAGTGCTATCTGCTCTCCCCTCTTAACCTGGTCTCCCTCTTTAACCAGAACTTTTTTGTTGTATCCATAGGCACTTAGATAGTTTTTATTATGCTTGATAATAATCAAACGACCATATCCGATCAATCCACTACCTGCATAAACAATCTTTCCGGCTTCTGCAGCAACAATCGACTGGCCGTTCCTGCCCTTTATCTTCACCCCCTTTCTCGAGGGATCCCCCCGGCGATAGCCTTCCAGCACTCGACCTTTTGTCGGCCAGCGCCAGCTCAACTTTAGGCTTTTGGCACTGCTCTTGGTGGTTGCTGATTTCCCGGATCCGGGTCGTGCTGTTCCGGCCCTGGTAACTGGCTTGGGTGATGGCTTTTTCGCCTTTGATACAGCGGGTGCTTTTGGCTTGCTGGCAACGGTTCGCGGAGGCGGGGTATAACGCTTTGGCGGAGCACTCAGACGCAGCCGCTGCCCCGGATAGATGGTGTAGGGCGACCTTATCCCGTTCCAGCGTGCGAGTTGCAGATGATCGAGACCAAAGCGCCAGGAAATTGAAAAGAGAGTGTCGCCCCGTCTGACGTTATAGCTTCCAGGGCGCGCCCGGGATACAGAAGAGGTGTATTTTCTTCCGGACTCCCTTGAAACCACAGGTGCGCGCTTGGGCGCACTGCAACCAGTCAATTGAGTTATACCGACCAGGGATAGGGTGGTGACGACGAGAACGCCGGACAGAGAAAAGCCTGTCCAGACTGTCACCAGTTGATTGAGCCGCACCCTACCCTTTATCACGCTCTCCTCGCTTCCTGGTGCTTCCTTAACCTAAGTCAGCAGACGATAGGCAATCAGACCGACCACGACGAGCAGCACGGTAGCCCATCCGATCCGGTCGATATGTTTTCTCAGAGCGCCTTCCATACGCTCGCCCCCCCAGGCCATCAGTCCGGCAACCAGGAAGAAGCGTGCCCCTCTACCGATGAAAGAGGCAGCCACGAAGGGCAGCATTGCCATGGAGATAACACCTGCGGTTATGGTGAACACCTTGTAGGGGATAGGCGAAAAGCCGGCCAAGAAGATGGCCCAGAATCCCCACTGATCAAACCACTCCCTGGCCTGCAGGTATTTCGGGTAGTAGCCTGCATCCTGGAGCAAGGGTTCGATCATCTCGAACGAAAAAAGGCCGATCAGGTAACCCAACACCCCTCCAACTACTGATGCGATGGTGGTCAATCCCGCCAGGTACCATGCACGGTTTGGGTTGGCGAGGGTCATGGGCGCCAGCATCACATCGGGAGGAATGGGAAAAAAGGAGGACTCTGCAAAGCTCAGCCCCGCCAGGTAACGCGGTGCATGTCGATGCCTGGACCACTCGATGACCCGGTTATACAAGGGAGAGAAGAGTCGCATCAGAGAACCCCCCCGAGCAGTGGAACGAATGCAACCTGTTCGAGGATCTCCTTTTCATAACCGCTCTCAGTGCGGATCACTTTCACCAATACCTGCTCCTGTCGTGTACCAATGGGAAGCACCATGCGGCCTCCCGGTCTCAGCTGTTCAACCAGTGCCCGGGGAATCCCCTCCGGGGCAGCAGTCACGATAATGCCGTCGAAGGGTGCATATTCCAGCAGCCCCATACCACCGTCGGTGTGCCTGAGGCGAATGTTTCTCAGGTTCATCTCCTGGAAGCGCATACGGGCCAACCGCTGCAGGGCCGAAATGCGCTCCACGCTATACACCCGCTTCACCAGTTGGGCCAGCACTGCAGTCTGGTAACCAGAACCTGTACCGACCTCGAGCACCGTCTCCAGCGGGCCATCTTCCAGCAACACCTCGGTCATACGCGCAACGATGTATGGCTGGGAGATGGTCTGGCCATGGCCGATGGGCAGCGCCGTATCTTCATAGGCCCGGCTGGCCAGGGCCTCATCAACAAATATATGACGCGGAGTATTCCTGATGGTTCCCAGAACTGTACGGCTGCGGATACCCTCATCTTTCAGCCGTTGCATCAATCGCTCCCTTGTCCGTTGGGACGTCATTCCGATTCCACGATGTACTGAACTATTCATTACTGCATACCATCCAACCATTCACCCAGGGGGGCAAGCGCCGAATGCCTAGTCAGATCGACCTGCAATGGCGTAATCGAAACATACCCTTCCCTGACTGCATGAAAATCTGTACCCGGCCCGGCATCCTGCTCTGCACCGGCAGGACCGACCCAGTATATGGGCCTGCCCCTCGGATCTGTCGACTTAACAACCGGCTCTGCCTTGTGCCGGTGGCCAAGGCGGGTCACCCGGTACCCCTGCAACTGGTCAAAGGGGATATCGGGAACGTTGACGTTGATGATGGCGTCCGTAGCCAGGGGTCTTCTCTGCAACTCGCCAACCAGTACAGCGGCAACCCTGGCCGCGGTTTCGAAGTGATCCGGTTGATGACTGTTTATTGATATTGCCATCGCAGGCAGCCCCAGGAAACGCCCTTCGGTGGCACCAGCAACCGTCCCTGAATAGAGCACATCATCACCCATGTTGGGGCCGGCATTTACACCTGCGATAACCATATCCGGCTCTTCTTTGAGCAACCCGGTAATCGCCAGGTGGACACAATCCGTCGGCGTGCCATCGACACTGATAAAACCGTTGTCGGTTTCTTGGGCTCTGATGGGGTATTCCAGGGTCAACGAATTGCTGGCGCCGCTCCGGTTACGGTCAGGCGCCACCACGGTGATATCTGCCACATTGCGGAGTGCATCTGCCAGCGCCTTCAGACCGGGCGCATTGTAACCGTCATCGTTGCTCAGGAGTATCTTCATGCCTTTCGGCTTCAGCCTTTTTCAAATACCGAATCATACTGTAAATCAGGTCCTTAACCCACTCCCAACCCCTTATTGATATAATCCAAACCCGGACAACCGAAGAAGCTGCTGCAGATGGGTACAGACGACAACCAGCCAGATGACGATTTCGATCTCTTTCAGAAGGAGATGGGCAAGGCTGTGCCCCATCAGCACGACAAGGCCGACCCTTTCAAGAAGAGACTCAAACCCTTGCCGCTGCCACCCAATCCCGCGGTAACCGGCGACGAGGTTGAGGAGGGTTTTGCCGACCTGGCCATTGAAACTGCCGAAGAACTGGATTTCATGCGCCCGGGTGTTCAGCACCGTCTCTACCAGAACCTTCGCAGGGGATACCTGGAGCCGGACGACACCCTCGATCTTCATGGATTGAGAGTGGTCGAGGCACGTCATGAGCTGGCGGGATTCCTCGCTCATGCACTGCGCCACAGCATGCGCGTGGTGCGTATCATCCATGGCAAGGGGATCGGTTCCGAGGGCCAGCAGCCGATACTCAAGCAGAAGGTCAACCAGTGGCTGCGCCAACGGGAGGAAGTGCTCGCCTTCTGCTCCGCACCCCGGTTCGACGGCGGTACCGGTGCAGCCTATGTCCTGCTTTCCCGCAAACAGGGTGGCGCTCCGCATCATGGCAGGAAGCGGCGCTAGTCATTTTCAAAGGGAAACGCCTTATCCCGCATCGGCGGGAAAAGTGGTCACGCCCTGTTTCGCTCGGCTTCGCTGTAATCAATACACTCACGAAGCAGTACGGTGGCAAAGCTCCCCTTGGGCAGCGTAAAGGCAAGCTCAAGGTTATCACCCTCAAGAGACCATTGAAGATCACCGACCAGTGCCCTGAGTGAACGACGCTCCATCTTCATGCCCAGGCGCTCCAGGCCCTCCATCTCCTGCTCGAACCCCCTCAACGCCTCGGCTTCCTGTCGCGCCACCTCGCCACTTACGCCGCTCTCCCCCCTGCCCCAGAGGGGACCGGCAATGTGGATATCATGCTCCCGGTATCGCCTGAGCATTTCCGGGTCGATCTGCTCTGCCAGAAAACCGTCGCGGCTGCCTGCCAGCAGGAACCGTTCACCATCCAGCGGAGTATTCCAGGTGCCATTGGCAACCCGGTATGCCAACACACTGTTGAAAAGCGCTGATCGAGCGGCAGAGAGATAGATACCCCGCTTGTTCCGCGACAGGCGTTTCAGCTTCCCCTCGAACAGGGCACGGGCCCGCTCGAGGTTGCCACCGCCATGACCAAATCGCTGCTCACCGAAGTAGTTTGGAATACCCTGGTGGCGTATCGCCTCCATTCGTTCCTCGAGGGCTTCGGGTGTCCCTGTGAAATGCCGTACCCGGATGGTGAAACGATTCCCTTTCAAGGCCCCGGTGCGCAGCTTCCTGCTGTGGCGGGCAGCCTGAATGATCTTCAACTCCTGGGATTCAAGGGCTTTCCAGTCCGGGTTCGGCTTGCCCGGGAGGTGGACGGAGAACCATTGACGGGTCACCGAAAAGCGGTCCTTCTTCCCGGCATAGCTCACATCCCGGATCTTCACCCCGGCATGCTCGGCAAGCAGGCGCGCCACCCAGTCCGTGTTGGCATCGCGCTTTTCGATCTCAAGCAGGCAGTGTTCACCCTCTCCATCAGGCTCTGTAACCGGGATCTCATCGACCCTGAAGTCCTCGGGCACTGTACGTATTACCCCCCTGCCGACCGGCCCGGAAAAGGCAAAGGGTAGTTCGGGTTCTGAATGGTTGGACAAAGCGGTTTCTCAGGCGTGGAAAAGGGAATCGATTCTAGCCGACAGTTTCAAGCAGGGCGGCGGCATAGCAGGCGATGCCCTCCTTTCTTCCGGCGAACCCCATCCCTTCAGTAGTGGTCGCTTTGACGTTGACCCGCGGCACCTCCACACCGAGGTCTGCTGAAAGGTTTTCCCGCATTTTCTGGATGTGCGGCGCCATCTTCGGTGCCTGCGCCACCAGGGTGATATCCACGTTGCCGACACGCATATCCCGTTGAGCGAGATTGCCTACGACCTGGCGCAGCAACACCCGGCTATCGATGTTTTCGTAGGCAGCATCACTGTCGGGAAAGTGGTGGCCGATATCCCCCAGGCCCGCAGCCCCCAGCAGCGCATCGCACAGCGCATGGACCAGCACGTCGCCGTCGGAATGGGCAACCATCCCCATCTCGTAGTCAATTTTCTCCCCACCGACTACCAGGGGGCCTTCCCCGCCGAAACGGTGGGCGTCATAACCCTGACCTATGCGCATAACTGCTCCTGAACACATTCTTTTTCCGGCGTTAAATTACACTTTTTTCCATTTTTTTTCTCTTTTATTTTCATTTGCTTAGTTAAAAATTCCTAAATACCCTACTTTTTTAGTCTGTTATTATTCAGATCTTGGTCTATTTTCAGGCGAACCACCTTTGTCACCGGCATCCGCACCAGAACAAGATGCCTAATCAAACCCACAAAGGAGATTGGAACATGCCGATACCTGACCCGATGGCTACCGAGACCAGCGAAGTCCCCGAGAGCTTTCACGAGTGGACCGAAGAACTGGCCAGGCAGCTCGCTGCTGAGGAAGAGATAGAACTTACGCCCGCCCACTGGGATATCATTCACTTCGTTCGTGGTCACTGCAAGCAGAACGGAACATCCTGCAGTGCCCGCCTGATGCTCAAAGCGATGACCGGTCATTTCAAACGCCAGGGTGGGAAGCGTTACCTCTATACCCTGTTTCCGAGAGGCCCCGTAGTGCAGGCCTGCAAGATTGCCGGGATTCCACTACCCGCCTACTCCCTCGACCTCTCTTTCGGAAGCGTTCACTAAAGCTGCTCGATCCGATCGCCCCACTGCCTGAAAGGGCCGTGGGGCTTTTTGCGCCAGCAGAAAAGGATATCCGGGAATACCAGGCACCTCTCAATCTTCCTGGGCAGGGTGATTCTCAGCCCTGTTTCGAGAGATAGAATGCCGCCAGTTCAAGGTCTTCAGGGCGCGTGATCTTGATGTTGTCGCTGTGGCCTTCCACCAGAAGCGGCTTCACGCCCTGCAGCTCCATGGCAGAAGCGTCGTCAGTGACCAGTTGGCCTTCCGCCAGTGCGCGCTTCAGCGCCTCGTGAAGCGCCTCGAGTCGAAACACCTGGGGAGTATATGCGCGCCACAGGGCCTCCCGGGGCACTGTTTCCACCACTCTGTCGCCTTCGTCAGACCGCTTGACGGCATCATGCACCGGCACTGCCAGCAGTCCACCAGGGGCATCATCCTTCATGGCCTGGATCAGCCTGTCGATATCCTCGCTGCGCAGGCAGGGGCGCGCCGCATCGTGAACCAGCACCCAGTCATCCGGATCGGCATGCCGTTTCAGTTCCACCAGGGCATTCAGTACCGAGTGACAGCGCTCCTCACCCCCTCCAACCCGAAAGACGGAAGGATGACCGGCAAACGCAGTCTCAGGCCACCACTCGTCCGAGGCAGAAACGGCAACCGCTACACCTCGAATGAGGGTATGACCGAGCAAGCGGCCCAGGGTATGTTCTATGACCTTGCGCTCTCCCAACTGCAGGTACTGCTTCGGTACCTCGCTACCCATACGACGTCCAGCACCGGCAGCCGGCACCACAGCCCAGTAACCGGGAGATGCACTCATTGGCTTTTACCTTCCTGGGGCTCGATCACCTGGTAGAAGACCTCGCCCTCCCGAATCATGCCCAGTTCGCTCCTGGCCCGCTCTTCGATCGCCTCCAATCCCTGCTTGAGATCCGCCACCTCGGCCTGCAGGGCCTGGTTGCGCAGTTTCAGCTGCTTGAGTTCGGCCTTCTGGCTCTCGATCTCACGTTTCAGGCCATGTACCTCGGCAAGACTCCCCTCTCCGACCCAGAGCCGGTACTGGAGGACGATCAGAATGACGATCAGTATGCCGATGATTATGCGCATGGTTGCCTATAAAGAAGTCGGGGCGCTTGGATCAGGAGCCAACTCCTACATCCGCGCGCCCCTCTGTCACTTCCGGGGGCATTCAATACCACCCGGTTCCGGATTTCAGAGTCCCTTGAAGGCACCCTTACCCGCGTAGGCCGCCTCGTCGCCCAGCTGGTCTTCGATTCGCATCAGCTGGTTGTACTTGGCTACACGGTCCGAACGGCTCAGTGAACCGGTCTTGATCTGCCCGGTATTGGCCGCTACCACCAGGTCGGCGATGGTCGTGTCTTCGGTCTCGCCGGAGCGGTGGGAGACCACGGCGGTGTAGCCCGCATCGTGGGCCATGTTGATCGCTTCCATGGTCTCGGTGAGGGTGCCGATCTGGTTGAACTTGATCAGGATGGAGTTGGCGATCTTCTCATCGATGCCGCGGGCCAGGATCTTGGTGTTGGTCACGAACAGGTCGTCGCCCACCAGCTGAATCCGGTCGCCGAGCTTTTCGGTGAGCAGCTTCCAGCCATCCCAGTCGCCCTCGTCCATACCATCCTCGATAGTAATGATGGGGAACTGGTCAACCATGCTGGTCAGGTAGTCGGCAAACTGTGCTGCATCCATCTTGCGGCCTTCGGACTCCAGGTCGTAGGCACCGTCCTTGTAGAACTCGGAGCTTGCCACGTCCAGGCCCAGGTAGATGTCCTCGCCCGCCTTGAAACCGGCCTGCTCGATGGCCTGCAGGATCACCTCTACCGCAGCCACGTTGGAGGGAAGATCGGGGGCGAACCCGCCTTCGTCACCCACTGCCGTATTCAGGCCCATGCCCTTGAGCACGCTCTTCAGGGCGAGGAAGACCTCGGCACCGTAGCGAACCGCCTCGCGGATGGAAGTGGCACCCACCGGCAGGATCATGTACTCCTGGAAATCGACACTGTTATCGGCATGGGCACCACCGTTGATGATGTTCATCATCGGTACCGGCATGCGGTAAGGACCGGATGAGAGGGAACGGTAGAGGGGCATGGCACGCTCCTGGGCAGCGGCATGGGCCGCGGCCAGGGAGACCGCCAGCAGGGCATTGGCGCCCAGGCGCGCTTTGTTTTCCGTACCGTCGAGGTCGATCATCTTGCGGTCAAGCTCAACCTGGCCGCCTACATCCATTCCCATCAGGGTGTTCTTGATCTCGCCGCGAATATTCTCCACCGCCTGCAACACACCCTTGCCCAGATAGCGACCCTTGTCGCCGTCGCGCAGTTCCAGGGCCTCCCTGGAACCGGTAGATGCACCGGAGGGTGCAACGGCACGACCGATTGCGCCGTCTGCGGTGATGACGTCGGCCTCTACTGTGGGATTACCGCGTGAATCAAGAATTTCACGTCCACGAATATCAACAATTTCGGACATTTCTGCTCCGTAAGGTTCTAAAGTTTATAAATTCTTTTGTCTGATGTTATCAGAGCGATGATTCAGCCAGATTGCGGGACTTCACGGTCTGGTCGAGCATCATCAGTGTTTCAAGCAACTCCTCAATCATCCCCAGGGGCCAGGAGTTGGGGCCGTCGCTCAGGGCCTCCTCCGGGTTGGGATGCGTCTCCATGAAGAGACCGGAGATGCCGACGGCAACCGCCGCACGGGCCAGCACCGGGACAAACTCCCGCTGCCCTCCTGAGGCGTTGCCCTGACCACCGGGCAGCTGTACCGAGTGGGTCGCATCATAGACCACCGGTGCACCCGTTTCGCGCATCACGGCCAGTGAGCGCATGTCGGAAATCAGGTTATTGTAGCCGAAGGAAGCGCCGCGCTCGCAGACCATGATCTGGTCATTGCCCACGCTGCGTGCCTTGTCCACGACCTTGGACATGTCCCAGGGCGCCAGAAACTGCCCCTTTTTCAGGTTCACCGGCTTGCCCTGGCGGGCAACGGCCTGGATGAAATTGGTCTGGCGGCAGAGAAAGGCCGGAGTCTGCAGTACATCAACCACGCTGGCGACCTCATCCAGGGGGGTATCCTCATGCACGTCGGTGATGACGGGCACATCGATCTGGCTGCGCACCTTCTCCAGGATCTTAAGCCCCTCTTCCATACCCGGTCCCCGATAACTTTCGCCCAAGGAGCGGTTGGCCTTATCGAAGGAGGACTTGTAGATGAAGGGCATGCCCAACCTGGCAGTCAACTCATTCAGCGTGCCCGCAGTATCCAGCGCCAGCTGTTCACTCTCGATCACGCAGGTACCGGCAATCAGGAACAGGGGCTTGTCCAGCCCCGCTTCGAAACCACACAGCTTCATGATGCTCTTACCGCCCGGTTGTGGTCCCGCTGATGGGCCCTGGCAGCCCTTACGAAACCGGAAAACAGTGGATGACCGTCCCGGGGTGTGGAGGTAAATTCCGGGTGGAACTGGCAGGCCACGAACCAGGGATGTTCAGGGACCTCTACGATCTCCACCAGCTTGCCGTCGATGGAACGACCAGCAAAGCGCAGCCCGGCATTGCTCAGCTTGTCGAGGTACTGGTTGTTGAACTCATAGCGGTGGCGGTGACGCTCGACTATGGTCTCTTTATCGTACAAATCCCTGACCAGGCTCCCCTCTTCCAGCTTGCACTCCTGGCCGCCCAGGCGCATGGTGCCGCCGAGATCCGAATCCTCGGAACGGGTCTCCAGGTTGCCGTCTGCATTGAGCCACTCGGTAATCAGGGCGATAACAGGATGCGGCGTCTCACGGTTGAACTCGGTACTCTGAGCGCCCTCCAGGCCGGCCACGTTGCGTGCATACTCGATCACGGCGACCTGCATGCCGAGACAGATGCCCAGGTAGGGGATGCCTTTTTCACGGGCATACTGAACGGTAGCGATCTTACCTTCCACTCCACGCTCGCCGAATCCGCCGGGCACGAGGATGGCATCCATCCCCGCCAGGCAATCCACGCCCTCTTCCTCGATGCGCTCAGAATCGACGTACTCGATCCTCACCCGGGTGCGGGTGTGGATACCGGCGTGAATCAAAGACTCGGAGAGCGACTTGTAGGCCTCGGTCAGGTGCATGTACTTACCGACCATGGCAATTGTCACCGAGCCGTCGACATTCTCCAGGCCGTCAAGCACGGCATGCCATTCGGAGAGATCGGCCGCCGGCACATTCAGACCCAACTGTTCTACCACGATCTCATCCAGGCACTGCTCGTGCAGCAGCAGGGGGATGCGGTAGATATTGTCCGCGTCCACAGCGGAGATAACCGCTTTCTCCGATACATTGGTGAACAACGCGATCTTCTTGCGCTCACCATCGGGCAGGGGTTTCTCGGAACGGCACGGCAGCACGTCGGGCTGAATACCGATAGAGCGCAGCTCTTTTACCGAGTGCTGGGTCGGCTTGGTCTTGATCTCCCCGGAGGTGGGAATGTAGGGAACCAGGGTCAGGTGCATAAACAGCGCATTCTGCCGCCCCAGTTCAACCCCCATCTGGCGGATCGCCTCCAGAAATGGCAGGGACTCGATGTCACCCACGGTGCCGCCGATCTCGATCAACGCCACATCAGCATCGCCGGCGCCCAGCCTGACGCTGTCCTTGATCTCGTTGGTGATGTGCGGAATCACCTGTACCGTACCACCCAGGTAATCTCCACGGCGCTCCTTGCGGATCACACTTTCGTAGATCTGACCGGTGGTGAAGTTATTGTTCCGTCCCATGGTAGCGCGGATATAGCGCTCGTAGTGGCCCAGATCCAGGTCGGTCTCCGCACCGTCATCGGTGACGTAGACAGGGATCCAGCTTGATCATGGTAACTTTCAGGCCGCGTGCTTCCAATAGGGCGGCGAGGGAGGCTGACGCAATACCTTTGCCTAGCGAAGATACAACACCGCCTGTGATAAATACGAATTTGGTCATGGAATATTTGATTCCGGAATGGGGTTATCAGGACGGGGTTAAGGGGTTAAGGGGTTAAGGGGTTAAGGGGTTAAGGGGTTAAGGGGTTAAGGGGTTAAGGGGTTAAGGGGTTAAGGGGTTAAAATGTACCAGAAACGGCACTTCGCCTCAATCGCAATCCATAATCTCATCGCAATCTGACACGCTTTTGCAGAGTTAGCGATTCTTTGCATCCCCCCAATCGTGTGGAATATCGCAATTTTCTTTGCCCTCCCCCCCTGACCACTACATAATCGACTGGCACGCTGGGAATTCCTGTTTTATTCGGTCGCGGCTGTGATGGGATACATCGCTCTAGCACATCCATGTGCTCCGCGACATAAGGCCATCCCTGGCCAAAAAGCAGACGCTCCTCGAAGCAAGGAGAGGTTTTTGCGTCCCTTAAACCCCGGCAATCGCCATGGAGCAGGCACGTAAAAAAATCTAATCATAATGCTCATCACTGAAGGAGAATTCAGATGAAAAAACTCACCAAGATTATTGGTGCCGCCGCAATTGCCGGCGCAGCCGCATTCGCAATGCAACCAGCCCACGCCTGGTGGGGCGGTGGCCCCTGGAGCGGCCTGGGAGACGGCTGGGGTGACGGCTTCGGCGATTTCGACATGAATTTCAGCGGCCGCGGCTCCGATTACGGCAGAGGCTACGGTCGTGGCTACGGCTACCCGTATTATGGTGGTTACGGCTACCCCTACGGCGGTTACGGCTATCCCGGTTACGGTTATGGCGCTCCCTACGGTGCACCTTATGGCGCACCATACGGCTACGGGGCTCCTGTTGCCCCAGCAGCACCTGCCCCTGCCAAGTAAGCAGTTCGACAGGCTTGTGCATAACCTGTACCGGGAAACCGGTGCAGGTTTTTTACGGCCTAGATCCTTTAAGAAATCCTCCGATGAGCGCTCAAAAGCCATTGACCCACATCAAGAAACTACTTGATCCAGATCAATCCTCGCTGCACAATATCCTTTAACAGAAAGGAGAAGGTGTAGTAGTGAGCGGACGCAAAATCATCTCGTTCGAGAACATCAAGGTTGCATGTGAGAACTGCAGTCTTGTTTCCCTCTGCCTTCCGATGGGGCTAGATCCTGATGATGTCGAAAAACTCGACGAAATCGTCAAGCGCAACCGCCCACTGCATCGGGGCGACCACCTGTTCCGCGAAGGCGACAAGTTCCACAGCCTTTTCGTGGTCAAGGCTGGGTCTGTCAAAACCTATGCACCAAGCGAAGATGGCGGTGAGCAGGTACTGGGATTCCATCTCCCGGGTGAGTTGATCGGACTCGACGCCATCGAGAATGAGGAGCACCACTGCTCGGCCAAGGTACTGGAAACCTCTGCAGTATGTGAAATCCCCTTCACGAACCTGGAGGAACTGAGCAGCCAGGTACCCAGTCTCCAACACCAGATGTACCGCCTGCTGAGCCGTGAAATCGGGCACGATGAGGATATACTGACCCTGCTCGGCAAGCGCAGCGCAGAAGAGCGCCTGGCAGCCTTCCTGATCAGCCTCTCTGAACGCTTCAAGCGACGCGACTTCTCTGCCTCGGATTTCTACCTCAGCATGTCACGGCACGAAATCGGCAACTACCTGGGCCTCGCCGTGGAAACCGTCAGCAGGCTCTTCACGCGTTTTCAGGATGAAGGACTGCTGAAGGTCGAACGCAAACATATCCAGCTTCTGGATATCGACAGGCTGAACAACATCATTCAGGGTGAAGAGCGCAACGGTAACAAGCGCCAGTACACTTGAGACACCAGCTCTTCCCCATGCACTGAAAAACCGCTCATTGGAGCGGTTTTTTTATCTCCCCATCTCTCCTTTCGGAAAGCCGCCTGCAGAAGCTACTCACTGCTGCGCCAGACGCATTTGCCGCCTACTGCCTTATCCAGGGTGTCGAGGCGGGCCTCGTGTGCTTCCAGATCTGGGCCCTCGGCAGGCACCACCCTCAAGGCGAGGCGCTCCCCATCGAGTCGGCGAATGGCCGCCGAGTCACCACCTTCTCCGTCTTCCAACCCTCCGCCCAGTAACAGGTTGGCCTGGCCACCGGTCATCGCGAGATAGACGTCGGCCAGAATCTCGGCATCCAGCAAGGCGCCGTGGAGTTCACGATGACTGTTATTGATATCGTAACGCTTGCAAAGGGCATCCAGGCTGTTTCGTTGACCCGGATGCATCTTCTTGGCCATCACCAGGGTATCGACCACGGTACAGATGTCGCCGACCACATCCCATCCGCCGAGTTCCCGTAATTCGTGATTGATGAATCCCACATCGAAGGGCGCATTGTGAATGACCAGTTCAGCACCGCGGATGTACTCGACAAAATCACTGACCACATCGCCGAACCTGGGCTTATCCTCCAGGAATTCGTTGGTAATGCCGTGAACTTCCACCGCAGCTTCGTCGATCTCCCTGTCCGGCTGCAGGTACTGGTGAAAATTATTGCCGGTAAGACGCCGGTTCATCATCTCCACACAGCCAATCTCGATGATCCGGTGCCCCTGCTCAGGCTCCAGGCCCGTTGTTTCTGTATCCAGTACAATCTGACGCATATATTGTTATTCCGACAGCGAATCGATGCCCTTGTTTGCAAGTGCATCTGCAAGTTCATTTTCGGGGTGGCCGCTATGGCCTTTCACCCACGCCCACTCTATATCATGCTGGGCAACCAGTTCGTCGAGCTCCCGCCACAGGTCTTCATTTTTCACAGGCTTCTTTGCAGCTGTCTTCCAGCCGTTGCGTTTCCAGTTGTGAATCCACTGATTGATTCCATTCTTGACGTACTGGGAGTCGGTGGTGATTCGAACCCGTGCGGAGCGGGTCAACGCCTTCAAGGCGTTGATAACCGCAGCCAGTTCCATGCGGTTGTTGGTGGCCTCCGGCTCACCGCCGTAGAGCTCTTTCTGCTTTCCCTTGTAGCGAAGCAGAACACCCCACCCGCCCGGCCCCGGGTTCCCCCTGCAGGCACCATCGGTAAAAATCTCCACCCTGTCAGCCACTACTGGTCGTCCTCGTTGTTCTTGTCGTGGGTTCGACCAAACGTCCACCCAAAACGCCAGAGCGTATCTTCCAGGCCGGCTGCAGGGGCGTCAATCGCGAGACACGCTTGATCGCCTGTACAACGTAAACGCCGCCCACCACAGGCCAGTATCGGCTACCGACGCCTTCCAGCCACTGCATGCGCTGCATGGCCCCTGCATGACTCACCGGCGGACGAAACATAAGTGTCTGGTTCTCTTCAATCTGAAAACCCAGCAGCGAAAGCCAGTCATGTATCCTCCCCTGGGGCAGAAACTGGCCACACCAGGGCACTTTGCCCCGATATCGACGAAATAGCCTCCAGATCCCCCATAAGCTGACCGGGTTGAAGCCAACCACAATCACCCGGCCTTCAGGTATGAGTATGCGTTCCGCCTCACGCAGTACCTGGTGAGGATCGGGAGAGAAATCCAGGGTGTGGGGAAGTACCACCACGTCCACACTGTCTGAACTGATCGGCAGGGATTCTGAAGCAGCCACGATGTTTATTACAGACTGATCTCCAGGTTTGCCAGATCCAACCAGAATCTGGGACTTGATGTGATTGGACTCCAGCCGTTGTGCCTGCTCCCCCAGGCAACCAACCTGGACCGCATAATAGCCAAACAGGCCGGAAAGCCGTCTCTCCAGGCAGTCCCACTCCTGCTCGAGCAGTATCTCTCCCAGCGGCCCCTTCAACCACTGTCCCAGGCTGGCGGAGATATTCGCCTCGTATTTACAAAACTGTTTCTTAGTCATATTCCTGGATCAAGGATACCTGTTTTTCATAACCGTGAAAGAGGCTTTAACCCGTGATCAGCAATAAGCGATATATGTAACACGAATGCAACACTTAGATTCCCATTTCCCTGGGAGGTGGGCCATTTCCTGGAAATAGTGATGCCGTTTGCGTATAGTCCGCCGGAATATCTGGAAAATCACCAGTTTTTTCGACAGCGCAATAACAGACAGCACAAACGCATGATCGGGGAATATTCAATGGGTTGTAAACGAACAGCACTACCACTGCTGGCTGTGCTTACCCTCTTCGGACTCTCCGCGTGCAACAAGTTTTCCCTGATAAAAGATAACGCTGCCGCAGCTGCCTCGCCCGCCCCTGAAACCGACACAGCAGTCCAGGTTGCTTACACGCCTGAAATTCAGGAGACGGTCGCCCCCGACCTGAACCAGGAAACCAGCTTCAACGCTGCAGAACCACAGCTGAATCAGCCCCCCGTGGATCTCTGGGAACGAATCCGCAAGGGTTTCCGGATGAGCACACCCGGTAATCCCCGCATCGAGCGGGAGATAAAGTGGTATGCCAAACACCCGGAGCACCTGGTCCGCATTCGTGACAGGGCCGCTCCCTACCTCTACTTCATCGTCGAGGAGGTCGAAAAGCGTGGTATGCCCACGGAGATGGCGCTGCTTCCCGCTGTCGAGAGCGCGTTTCAACCCTTCGCTTACTCTCCCGGGCGTGCAGCGGGTCTCTGGCAGTTCATCCCTTCAACGGGAAAAAGCTACGGCCTTAAACAGAACTGGTGGTATGACGGCAGGCGTGATGTTGTCGCCGCTACCGGAGCCGCCCTGAATTATCTGAAATCCATGTCCCGGGACTTCAATGGTGACTGGGAACTGGCCCTGGCAGGCTACAATGCCGGCGCCGGCAATGTGCGAAGCGCCATTCGCCGCAACCAGAAATCGGGAAAACCCACCGACTACTGGTCCCTCAAGTTACCCCGGGAAACCCTGAGTTACGTGCCACGACTCCTGGCCATATCCCTGATCATCGCCAATCCCAAGGCATTTGGGTTGGACCTGCCGGAAATCGAAAACAGCCCGGTCTTCGGAAGCGTGGATACCGACTCCCAGCTGGACCTGGCACTGGCTGCCGACATGGCTGACATCTCCATCAAGGAACTCTATCGGTTCAACCCGGGATTCAACCGCTGGGCCACCGATCCCGATGGTCCCCATCGCCTCAACCTGCCCCTGGACAAGGTGGAAGCCTTCAAGGTGAAACTTGCTGAACTCTCACCGGAGAAGCGCCTGACCTGGAAACGCTACAAGATTCGTTCGGGCGACAACCTTGGGGCGATAGCGCGCAAGCACCACACCACGGTCGGCCTGCTCCAGCAGATCAACAAGCTCAAAAACTCCCGCATCAGGGCAGGCAGACACCTGCTGATCCCGGTATCCGCACAGAGTCTCGACCAGTACGCCTACTCCGTTGAACAGCGCAACAAGAAGCTGCAGAACGTCGAGCGCAAAGGCAACAAGGTGATGTATACGGTCCGCTCCGGGGACAACCTGTGGACCATTGCCCGCAGATATGGTGTAAACCACAAGAGATTGGCCAAGTGGAATGGCATTGCGCCGGGTGATACCCTGCGTCTCGGACAGAAACTGGTCATCTGGACTCAGAAATCCGTCGCCACCACGGCCAGCCCGAGCATACCCTCCACTGTGCCTTTCAAGACCCGGAGCACCGTGCACTACAGGGTTCGAAGCAGAGATTCACTGTCACGCATCGCCCAGCGTTTCAACGTCAAGGTATCTGATCTGAAAAAATGGAACAAGCTGCCCGGTCGATATCTTCAGCCGGGCCAGAGTATCAAGCTTTACGTCGATGTGACGGAACAGGCCGCGCTCTAAGCTCTGCTCTCAAGCTATACGTACACTGTTGTGGTAGAGCACGTTTTCAACTTTGGGGGGAATGGTCCGCCTATTCCGGCGACGCTCATTTCCGCTTTCAATCCCAGATTTGCTATCACGATGAAACAACTTCCTGATTCTCGAGCTCTCCATGATGCACCGGCCTCCATCTTTTTACATCATCTGGTTGGGCTGAAATATCGATTTGTTTTATAAATTACTTTAAGTAATGTAGCCTAACCATTGATATATTCTTATTATATATTTTTATTATTTTTGATCTGGTTCGTCCAGGTAAATGCTCGGGACAACACCCCCCTAAATTCAACATGCTGATATAAAATTTGTTGAATTGAAGTCCCCTTCCCCTCTATGCAGAATTGGTCGGCTAAGGCCCCGTGCCCTGAGTCAGGTCACAAAGTAAGCCAATAATCTTTCACAATTTTTCAAAAACACCAGACAAAGGAATTAAGCCATGAAACTGATTCTGTTGGGCGCACCCGGTGCAGGAAAAGGTACCGTTGCAAAAATGCTGACCGCTATCGACGGTTCTGTCCAGATCTCCACCGGTGACATCCTGCGTGGCGCCGTTAAAGAAGGCACTGAACTAGGCAAACAGGCCGAAGCCTTCATGAAGGCCGGCGACCTGGTACCTGACGAGCTGATCATGGGCATCATGAAGGAGCGTCTGCAGGAAGACGACTGCAAGGCCGGCTACCTGCTGGACGGCTTCCCCCGCACCATTCCCCAGGCTGAACAGCTGAAGGTGCTGCTGGAGGAGATTGGTGACAAGCTCGACGCTGCTGTCAACCTGGACGTGCCCCGTGAAGTCATTCTCGACCGTCTCACCACCCGCCGTACCTGTGTCGGATGTGGTGCCATTTACAACGTAAAATCCATGCCTCCCAAGGTCGAGGGCGTTTGCGACAAATGTGGCGCCGAAGTGGTACAGCGTGACGACGAGACCGAAGAGGCCATCTCCAACCGCCTCGACGTTTACAATGAAAAAACCGCCCCCCTGGCTGACTTCTACCGTAACGAAGGCATGCTGATGGATGTGAACGCCACCTCCAGCGATGCCGTCGTAGATGCCATCAAGGCGAAAATCGGCCTGTAATGACATCCCGGCCGGCAGCTATCCGGCTGCCGGCCCTTCCCCCTGCACCGACCTTTTCCGCTCAGCTCTTTCCACTTCGCTTCTTCCGCATACCGGTTCGACATTTCCATCTAACGTGCCCCGTTGATCGAGGGGACATTTTTCCCATACCTGCTAGTCTTATTAGCAGGTATGTCCATCGTGATTGCGATGCCCAAATGGAGAGAAATGCAATGACCGAAGTTGACCTCCCTAAAATCCTCCAATACATGGTCAGCAAAAGCGGATCCGATGTGTTTTTTCATACCGGTGCGCGCATTTACATGAAGACGGCCAACGGTTTCGCGCAGCTGGGAGATCAGTTGGTTCCCGGGCAAACCGAAGCGATCGTCCGGGAGATTCTCACTGATGCCAAGACCAAGCATTTTGACGAACACGGCGAAGTGGATTTCTCCCTTTCTTACAAGGGCATCGGTCGTTTCCGCGGCAACGCATTCCGCCAACGCGGAGAGGTCTCCCTCGTGCTGCGGCATATCGATGTGGAAGTGCCAAAAATAGAAGACCTGGGCGTACCCCTGGTATTGAAAGAGCTGGCCCTGGAGCGCCGCGGACTCATCCTTGTCGTGGGTGCCACCGGTTCGGGTAAATCGACCACCATGGCGGCAATAATCGATCACAGAAACGAGACCACAGGCGGCCACATCCTCACCCTGGAAGATCCCATCGAGTTTGTGCACAGCCATAAAAAGTCGGTTGTCGCACAACGTGAAATCGGTGCCGACACCCGAAGCTTCGAAAGCGGTATGCGCGCCGCAATGCGTGAAGCTCCCGATGTCATCCTGCTGGGTGAGATCCGGGACCTGGACAGCATGGAATATGCACTTAAATTTGCCAACACGGGCCATCTGGCCCTCTCCACCCTGCATGCAAACAACGCCACCATGACCATGGAGCGCGTCATGGGCTTCTACAGCCAGGAGGACCAGGAGGCACAGGCCATGCGCATTGCGCAAAACCTGAAAGCCATTGTCTGCCAGCGCCTGGTGCCAAAGAAGGGAGGCGGAAAAATACCGGCCGTAGAGATCATGATAAACACACCCTATGTTACTGACCTCATGCAGAAGCTCGAGATGGGTGCACTGCACGAGGCGATCGAGAAAGGGTCAAACTACGGCATGCAGTCTTTCGACCAATGCATGGTCAAACTCTATTTTGATGGCATGATCGATGAACAGACGGCATTCGACTATGCCGATTCCAAGAGCAACGTCAAAATCAAGATCAATCTTGCAAAATCAGGAGATAGAGTGTCCGAGATGGGGGAAGATCTTGGTCTGTCGCTTACCCCCAAGGACGACAACTAGCCATCAGGAAAATGCATGGAGACAGGTCGCTAAGATTGGTCTATGCTGAAAACCAGCTTAACAGGCTGTTGAAATAGTCCCTTATTTGAGCTCTATTGTACCAGCCGCTTTCAATACGGCCTGATTTCCAAGAGACAAATAGCCGCAATCGCTGGAATTC
>NZ_MPRJ01000048.1 GCF_002020805.1 Solemya velesiana gill symbiont
TACTCCTGCAAAGCCTTGATGCAGGTAGAGTTGTACGTGGGTCAAAATTCGATGCAAATTATGGGGGTAGGTGGGTCAGTTTTGGGCGCAATTCAACAAGTAATCTTTAATTTCTTCAGCAGCACCCAGCTGCGTGGCAATTTCGCCCCAAATATAATTATCTGGATTGTTTCGTCCGTTAAATGCAGCTATTCGTGCATTACCAAAATCTAATCGGTTATTTAGGTCTTCGGGCAGAACGTCTGGTCGTAAGTGAGCATGTTTAGCAAGTAAGCCCAAGGCGATCATCATGTGCGTTTTACCACCACCCATGGCTTGGGTGAGTTCAAAAACGGCTTGATCTGATTTGCCTGACAATCGCAGCATGCCTTCACGAAAGAGTTGTTCCATTCCGTGAGTTACAAAGTTGCGTGAGAAGAACTCGCTACCATCACCAGCGTCAGTGATTAGATCTGCCAGGTTCTCAATTCCCTGGCTCATTCTGTAGTCCTGAATAACAGGATTAAAACGACACGCCTGTTTAACCGTCTTGATCATTTTGAACGCTCCCCACGTTGATCTGAATCCTGGGATTGTTCTATGGCTATACCATTTTTCTCGCAATGCTCTCGAATCATCACTTCTATCATGTTTGCGATAGAGCGATGCTCCGCTTGAGCAGCTGCGCGCAACGCCTCCTTCAAGTTTGGATCGACTCTTATAGTCAGCGTCGCAGTTTTGGTGGTAGCCATCATACTCTCCCGAAATGCCTGCAAATGTACTGCAATATACTGTATTGCAGTTTGCAGTACAATCAGAAGGTGGTAAGAGGTTTGCCTTTACCATTTGAGAGTTTTTCGGCTAAAAAATTTTGGGGATAGAGTCATGTGGCTGCAGCCCTTGTGATACTTGAGTTGCAGCTATGAACGCTCGAATTTAAGTACTTATCAACTCATAAATGCTCGAAAGAATTTATTGAGTATTTCCTTTCGCCCAACCAATTCACCCAACAAATCTTTTGATTAGTCCAATAATAAGCTATTGATTTTAAAGGGCTCTCTGTTCTCTGGTTATGGACTTGGGCTGTTCGAGATGGGGAAAGGTGCAGAGAGTATTCGGCAATTTAGAGAATATTCGCCTTGGATAGTCCGAGATTAAGAAGAGGGCGAAGTCCGTAAACCCTTGCCACATAAGGGCTGTAACGCGGGTTGCAGGCAATAAAAAACCCCAACTGATAACAGTTGGGGTTTCGTATTTGGTGGAGGCGGCGGGAATCGAACCCGCGTCCGCAAGCACTCCGCCTTTGGCTCTACATGCTTAGTCGAGTCTATTAAAATTTAACTGCCTGATACCCGACCGACAGGGCGTTCAGAGCAGCGATTCCGGTTAAGTTTTAGCGAATCCACCCCGAACAAGCTTCATCGCAAAGCTTGTGAGATATGACACCCGGAACCTGGACGCACAAGCACGGCTCCAGTCGGATGGCCTCTACAGGTTATTAAGCTGCGAGTGCGTAGTTGTCGTCGTTGGCAACTATCTTGGTACAGATGGATTTACGAGGGAATCTGTATCCTCGGCATGCACCTCAGGTTTTGCTACCCACGTCGAAGCCAAGTCGCCCCCAAGGGTCGTAAGTAAGACATTTTATATGGGGGGGAGTTCCGTGTCATTTGTTTTAGAAGATTATGGGGTTTGGGGCATAAATCGGCCTGGGGCCGATGGTCGCGATTAAAATCGCTTGTGGATCTCGGCATGCGCCGGGATGACGGGTGGGGTGGTCGGCTGCGGGGGAGGTCAGCCTTTTTTGAGGAGACGGGCTTTGTCGCGCTGCCAGTCGCGGTCTTTCTCTGTGGTGCGCTTGTCGTGGAGCTTTTTGCCCTTGCCCAGGCCCACTTCGAGCTTGGCGCGGCCGTTTTTCCAGTACATAGCGGTGGCTACCAGGGTGTAGCCCTTGCGCTCTACCTGGCCGATCAGCTTGTTGATCTCCTGGCGGTGGAGCAGCAGTTTACGTACCCGGGTGGGTTCGGGGTGTATGTGGGTCGACGCGGTCTTCAGCGGGGTGATGTGTAGACCGGAGATGAAGGCCTCGCCCTCTTTGACGAAGACATAGCTCTCGGTGAGGTTGATACGCCCCTCGCGCAGGCTCTTCACTTCCCAGCCCTCAAGGGCGATTCCTGCCTCGAAGCGCTCCTCAATGAAATAGTCGTGTTTTGCCCGCTTGTTGAGGGCAATGGTACTGCCGCCGCTGCTTGGGGTTTTCTTTTTCGGTTTTTTCGCCATGGCGCGCATTTTATGCGAGGTTCGGAGGTGGGGCCAGTCTGGGACGTTAGTTTCTTGTTATGTTGCAGGATATGGTCGAAAATGGCCCGCTCTGACAGTTGGCACAGATTGGGTTATCAAGGGCGGATAATTTGCTGAAGCAGGCTTCTATACATGGGCAGTGGTCGACGCGGATGGTGTTCATCCTGGCGGCGACGGGTTCTGCCGTTGGCCTGGGCAATATCTGGAAGTTTCCTTACCTGGCCGGTGAGTACGGGGGCGGGGCCTTCGTGCTGGTCTATCTGCTTTCCATTGCCCTGATCGGTATACCGGTGATGATGTCCGAGATCCTGATCGGTCGCCGTGGTCGCCAGAGCCCCCTGAACAGCCTCAAGTCCCTGGTGGAGAACGAAGGCGCCCGCCGGGAGTGGCAGTGGATCGGTTTGGTGGGCATCCTCTCGGCCCTGGTGACCATCTCTTTCTACAGCGTGATCGCAGGCTGGGCGCTGGCCTACCTGGTGCGAACATCAGCGGGGGTTTTTGTCGGCGTCACCCACGAGGGAATAGACAGTATCTTCTCCGACCTGGTGTCCGACCCCGAGCGGCTCCTCGCCTGGCATACCATTTTCATGGTGATGACCACGGTGGTTGTTGCTCGCGGCGTTAAATCCGGCCTGGAGCAGGCGGTGAAGTTCATGATGCCGATGTTGCTTCTGCTCCTGGTTTTCCTGGTGGTCTACGGTTCGACTACCGGCAAGCTGACGGATACCTTCCTGTTCCTTTTTACCCCGGATTTCAGCCAGCTCTCGGCCGCCGGCATGCTGGAGGCCATGGGTCACGCCTTTTTCACCCTGAGCCTGGGGATGGGGGCGATCATGATCTATGGCTCCTATCTTCCTGGCGAGGTATCCATCGGCAAGGCGACGCTCCTGGTCGCGGGGATGGATACGGTGATTGCCCTGCTGGCCGGGTTGGCGATTTTTCCCATTGCACTGGCCAATGGTCTTGCGGTGGATTCCGGACCCGGTTTGATTTTTCAGACCCTGCCGGTGGCATTCGGCCAAATGCCGGACGGCGTACTGTTTGGAGCCCTGTTTTTCCTGTTGCTTGTTTTTGCAGCCTGGACCTCCAGCATTTCGTTGCTTGAACCCGGTGTTGCCTGGTTGGTGGAGAGCTTGAATATGCAGCGCAGGCGGGCCGCGGCCTGGGTCGGCCTGTCAGTCTGGATGCTGGGCATCGTAACCATTATGTCCTTCAGCAGTTGGTCATTCGAATTCGAGTTTGCCGGAGAGACGAAACACAACGGAATGTTTGATATCTTTAACATTCTGACAGCAGGTATTCTGTTGCCCCTGGGTGGCCTGGCCATTGCGCTGTTTTGCGGATGGATCATGCGCCGACAGTCGGTTGCTGATGAGCTGGGCGGAAAAGAGGGGGCCGGCTTTGAGCTGTGGTACTTTGTTACCCGGTATATAACGCCTCTGGCAGTATTTGTGGTGTTTTTACGGGCGATAGGGGTTTTTTAATTGCCGGTTGTAAAGAAAAGTGCGCTGGTTGCCCATTCGGCAGCCCAGATGTTTGAAATCGTCAATGATGTCGAGTCCTATCCCCAGTTTCTGCCCTGGTGTAACTCCAGTGCATTGCTGTCGCGGGATGAAGTGGAGTTATGCGGGCAGATCGAGGTGGCCAGGGCGGGGGTGAAACAGAAGTTCTCCACCTGCAATACCCTGCATCCCTACGACAGGATCGAGATCCGCCTGGTCGAGGGGCCGTTCAAAACCCTGCATGGTGAGTGGCGGTTCACCGCACTGCGCGAAGATGCCTGCAAGGTGGAACTGGAGTTGGATTTTCATTTTTCAGGCAAGCTGATTGACAAGGCATTCGGTGCGGTGTTCAACCAGATCGCCAATACCCTGGTGGACGCATTCTGTAAAAGAGCAAGCGAGGTGTATCGTGGGTAGTACCTTCGAAGTTGAAGTGGCCTATGCAAAAGCCAATGAGCAGGTGATCCTGACGGTGAAGGGCCAGGAGGGCATCACGGCGGCCGAGGCTATTGAACGCTCAGGTATAACTGAGGAGTTCCCGGAGATCGATCTTGAAACGGTAAAGATCGGTATATTCGGCAAAGCGGCAAAAAAAGATGCCGAACTGAACGCCGGAGACAGGGTGGAGATTTATCGTCCCCTGATCGCCGATCCCAAGGCGGCACGCAAGAAACGGGCAGCCGAGGGCAAGGCACTGCGCAAAGGTGGCGGTAAGGCCGAAGATAAGGGTACTAAGGAAGCGTAGTAGTCCCGTTTACTCGTCCGACTCGAGACCGACGCTATCCAGCATTCGGGTCACGATGCCTTTTTTCTGGGGAGTGTAGTCAGGTACCGTGATCACGTTCTCTTCATCCACTTGAACGGGATCGGGCTCAGGCTGGGGCCGCAGGTCACCCTCGATGCTTACCAGCCTGTCCTGCTCAAAGTGCAATGCCACGCGTTTCTGCACACGCTCTTCCTTGCCTTCCTGCATGCTGTAGATGTAGTCCCAGCGGTTCTGGTGGAAGGTGTCGATCAGCATCGGCGTACCCATCAGGTAGCGAACCTGGCTCTTTGACATGCCCGGTTGAAGCTTGTTGATCATCTCCTGGTTAACTACGTTGCCCTGTTGAACGTCAACCCTGTAGACATAGGGCATCTCGTCCAGAGCATTGGGAATTGCATCGCTTACTTTTTGTGCACTTTCGCAGCCGGCCAGCAGGCTTGCACCACATACCCAATAGATGAGAAGCTTTCGCATTCGGAGTTTCCAGTTCACTATAAAAACAATGGCCGGAATCATACCCGATTCGCACGTTGAAAACATCTGAGGATTGCAGTTTGGAAGATCAACACATCAGAAATGCGGGACTGAAAGTCACAGTTCCCCGGATGAAAATTCTGGAACTGTTGGAGAAGAGTGGACAGCGCCACGTCAGTGCGGAAGATGTTTACAAGATGCTGCTGGAAGCGGGAGAGGAAATCGGACTGGCCACGGTCTACCGGGTGCTCACCCAATTCGAAGCAGCTGGGCTTGTCGAGCGCAACAACTTCGAAGGCGGCTACTCGGTGTTCGAATTGAACCGGGGCCAGCATCACGACCATATCGTCTGCGTACTCTGCGGAAAGGTGGCAGAGTTCTATGACGAGACCATCGAAAAGCGACAGCAGAAGATTGCCGAAAAATACGATTTCGAGATCGGCGATCACAGCCTGACCATCTACGGGCATTGCCTCAATGCCGACGCGTGTGCAAAGCGGAACGAGAAGGTTTGATCTTGATACCCCTCTCCACAAGGGGGTAGGAGCGACTTCAGTCGCGATCGGTGTTGGGTATTGGCAATAGGCTGTTTGCGATCAAGTTCGCTCCTACATGGCCGATTCAGGTTATTGCCGGGACTGTCCCAGCATCTCCTGGGCATGGGCCAGGGTCTGATCGGTAATCTCCACACCCCCGAGCATGCGGGCAATCTCTTCCACGCGTTGTGTGCCACTCAGCTGGGTGATCTCGGTACGGGTGCCTTTCCCGTTTGAGGATTTATTGACCTGCAGATGGTGATGTCCCTGTGCAGCCACCTGTGGCAGGTGGGTGACACAGAGCACCTGCCGGGTCTCGCCCAGGCGGTTGAGCAGCCGGCCGACGATCTCCGCAACGCCGCCGCCGATGCCCACATCCACCTCGTCGAATATGAGGGTGGGGATCTGGCCGCAGCTCAGGGTGGCCACCTGTATCGCAAGGCTGATGCGGGACAGCTCACCCCCCGATGCAACCTTGTTCAATGGCTGGGGTTTCTGGCCAGGATTGGCACTGACAAGCATATCGACGCGATTGAGGCCGCTGGCTGATGCCTTCTCAAGTGGCAGGCTCTCAATCTCTATCAACAGCCGGCCGTCGGGCATGCCCAGGGATTGCATCCCCTCGGTGACCTGGCCACCCAGTTTTTTCGCTGCCTTGCGCCGGCTCTTGTCCAGTTTTTCGGCTGACTCCATGTACGCCTGCTCCAGGGCTTCGGTCTGCTGTTCCAGTTCGCTCAGATGGATGTCGGCGTTGTTGAGCTCCTCCAGTTCGGCCTGGAGTGCTTCCAGGCGGGCAGGCAGCTCCTCGGGTTTGCAGCGGTACTTTCTGGCCAGGTCGTGCAGCTCGCCGAGTCGCTGTTCCACTTGGTCGAGGCGGGCAGGGTCCAGCTCTACCTTGTCCACGTACTGCCGTACCTCTAAAACCGCTTCCTGGATCTGGATGTTGGCGCTCTCCAGCATCTCCCGGCACTCTTCAAGGGTGGGATCGACCGACAGCAGATCATCAAGCTCGCCGATGGCGCGGTTGAGGCTGGCCTGGACCGCCCCTTCCTGGTCGTAGAGGATGGAGAGGATCAGGTCACTGCTATTGCGCAGTCGACCGGCATTGCTGAGCCGGGCATGCTCCTCCTCGAGTTCCTTCCACTCGTTATCTCCAGGGCCGCTCTGTTCCAGTTCGTCGGTCTGGTAGCGCAACAGGTCGAGGCGCTCGGTTCGGTTCCGGGAGTCCTCACGCAGTTTCTGCAGGTGATCATCTGTCTCACGCCACTCCCGGTAGAGGGTTGCCGTCTTTTTGCACAGCGCCTGGTGTCCGGCGTACTCGTCCAGCAACTCCCGCTGGTGGTCCCGTCGCAGCAGCGACTGGTGGGCGTGCTGGCCATGGATGTCCACCAGCAGCTCCCCCAGGCTCTGGAGCGTGCGGGCGGTAACCGGACTGCCGTTGACGAAAGCCTTCGAATTGCCGTCGCGTACCAGCACCCGGCGCAGCAGGCATTCGTCGCCGGAATCCAGTGCCTGCTCTTCAAGCAGGGTGCGGACTTCGGGCAGATCCGAGAGGTTGAAGTGGGCTGAAATCTCCGCGCGGTCGCATCCGTTGCGGATCATGTTGTTGTCGGCGCGGTCGCCCAGGGTCAGGCCCAGGGCGTCGATCAGGATCGACTTGCCGGCACCGGTCTCACCGGTCAGGGCGATCAGCCCCCGTTCAAACTCCACCTCGGTGGTGGTGACGATGGCGAGATTCTGGATATGGATACTTGTCAGCATGTAACGGTTACATCTGGAACTGTTGGCAGGTTTTTAAACCGGGTGCTCGCCCCAGCCAAGCTTGGCCCGCAGGATGCTGAAGTGATCGTGTTCCTGTGGATGGATCAGCCGGATGGCGTGGCTGTGTTTCCGGATTTTGATGCGCTCACCGCTCAAGGGGAGGCAGGTCTGGCCGTCGCAGGTTACCCGCACATGCTCCTTGTCGCTGTGACCACAGACCACGATCTCGATCTCGCTGTCTCCGTTGACCACGATAGGACGGTTGCTGAGCCTATGCGGGCAGATGGGTACAAGAACCGTAGCGTTGAGATCGGGATGGAGCAGGGGACCACCACCTGACAGGGCATAGGCCGAGGAACCGGTGGGGGTTGAGATGATCAGGCCGTCGGAGCGTTGGGCATCCACGAAACTGCCGTTGATGTAGGTCTCGAATTCGATCATGCGCGCGATGTTCCACTTGTGGACCACCACGTCGTTGAATGCGGTATAGATCTCACCGTCGATGTCGGCCTGGAGCAGAAAACGATGCTCCTCGTCGTAGTTGCCGGAGAGCACCTGTTCCAGGGTCACCTGCATTTCGTCCGGGGAGATGTCTGCCAGAAAGCCGAGGCGACCGAGGTTGACCCCCACCAGGGGCACATCGTAGTCGGCCAGGCTGCGGGCGGTGTGCAGCAGGGTGCCGTCACCGCCAATGACGATGGCCAGGTCGCTGTTGCTACCGATCTCGCGGAGGCTGGCGGTTTCGAGGTCGTGTCCCTCCAGCCGTTCAGCCGTGGCCTCCTCGAGCAGTACCCGGTGGCCCCGTTTGTGGAGGAAATCATTCACGCCAAGCAGCGTCTCATGGGGAGTCAGATCCCCATGCTTTCCGATAATGCCGATGGTCTGGAAACGCTGCGTCATGGCGAAGTTTCTTTATGGTTATTTAGGCTCAGAAGTTAACACGGTCCCAGGGGTGAGCCAACACCTCATCTGTCCAAATTGGTGTCTTGACACCCTGAACACCCAAAATGATAATTCCAGCCATCTTTAGCACTCGTCAATATCGAGTGCCAAACAGCGTCTTTTTGTCGCTTATGGAACCTGAGGTGGTTGGTGGCGCGTAAAAAAGAGCTCAGTAACAATGAGCGGGCACAGTACTTTCTCAAAGTGCTTGTTGAGCGTTATATCCGTGACGGTGAGCCGGTGGGCTCACGCACCCTGGCCAAGGACTCCGGTCTCGATCTCAGTCCTGCCACTATCAGGAACGTGATGTCCGACTTGGAAGATATGGGGCTGGTGGAATCACCCCATACCTCGGCCGGTCGAGTGCCTACCATCTCCGGATATCGCATGTTCGTCGACAGCCTGGTCACCCTCAAGCCCCCCGGCAAAGGCGAGATGGCTGCCTTGCAGCGCCAGTTTGCAGGGGAGGGTGATCCCAAGGCCCTGGCCGAATCCGCATCCCAACTGCTCTCGGGCTTCACCCACATGGCAGGGGTGGTGATGGTGCCCGGGCGGTCCCATATCATGTTTCGACAGATCGAGTTTCTGCCCCTCTCCGGAAACCGGGTTCTGACCATCCTGGTAACCAAGGACGGTGAAGTACACAACCGGATCATCGAGCCCAAGAAGCACTATACTGCCTCTGAACTGGAGCAGGCGGCCAACCTGCTCAACCAGTATTATGCCGGTGCCAGCCTGGAGGAGATGCACAAGCGGCTGGTCAAGGAGATGGAGGAAGCGCGGGACAGTATGAACCAGATCATGGCCAGGGCACTGGAAATGGCTGAGACGGTGATCGATTCCAGTGACGAGCAGGACGATTTCATCATGGCGGGCCAGACCAACCTGATGGATTTCGACGAGCTCGCCCAGATGGACCGACTACGCAAGCTGTTCGACTCCTTCACCGAGAAGCAGCGCCTGCTGCACCTGCTGGACGGCTCACTGCAGGCCCAGGGGATGCAGGTCTTTATCGGCGAAGAGTCCGGATACCAGCCCCTCGACCACTGCAGCCTGATCACCTCGCCCTACGAGGTGGATGACCAGTTGGCAGGGGTACTGGGTGTCATCGGGCCGACCCGCATGGCCTATGACCGTGTCATCCCGATTGTGGACGTCACGGCCAAATTGCTCGGGGCGGCCTTGAAACAGCAATAACCGCCCCCACTATGTGGAATCATTAGCTTTATCCGGCTATTGAGTGGCTGGAGATGGGCTTTTTTATTGTTAATTTTTAATGCGAATTGAGTGAGTTAGAGGTAGCAGGATGGACAAAGATCAGGAAGCGGTCGATAACCAGGCCGTGACCGATGAAGCGGAGGCGATTGAAACCGACGCTGCAGAGGCTTCAGAGACAGAATCAACCGAAGACTCCGAGGGCGAGGATCTGCGCCTTCTGCTTGAGGATGCCCGTTCCAAGGCAGACGAACACTGGGACCAGCTGGTTCGCGCCCGGGCGGAGGTTGATAACCTGCGCAAGCGTCATGAGCGGGAACTGGAGAATGCCCACAAGTTTGCCCTGGAACGCTTCGTCAGCGAACTGCTGGCTGTGCGGGACAGCATGGAGCTGGGTTTGGGCGCAACCCAGGAAGAGGGCGCAGATTTAGATAAGCTGATCGAGGGCACCGAGCTGACCCTGAAGCTGCTCTCCGATGTGATGGAGCGGTTCGATGTGGTTCAGATCAGCCCCGAAGGCGAGCCCTTCAACCCCGAGTTTCACCAGGCGATGTCCATGCAGCCCCGGGACGACGTGCCACCCAACACCGTCGTTACCGTGATTCAAAAAGGCTACACCCTGAATGGACGCCTGGTCCGCCCGGCCATGGTCATGGTATCCCAGGGCGCATCCGGCGGCATAGACGAGCGGGCTTGAAAACAGAGGGTATGCGCCCCATCTGTGGGGTAACCCGATATTTTGTACAGAATTTTAGAACAGAACTGATTTAACTGGAGACACCGAACAATGGGAAAAATCATCGGAATCGACCTGGGTACCACCAACTCCTGCGTCGCCGTAATGGAAGGCGACAAGGCCCGGGTGATTGAGAACAGTGAAGGTGATCGCACCACCCCCTCCATCATCGCCTACACCGGCGATGGCGAGATCCTGGTGGGCCAGTCGGCCAAGCGCCAGGCTGTGACCAATCCCCAGAATACCCTGTTCGCGATCAAGCGTCTGATCGGTCGTCGTTTCGAGGACGACGTTGTTCAGCGCGACATCAAGATGGTGCCCTACAATATCGTCAAGGCAGACAACGGTGACGCCTGGGTGGAAGCCAATGGCAAGAAGATGGCTGCCCCCGAAATTTCAGCCAAGGTGCTGCAGAAGATGAAGAAGACCGCCGAGGACTATCTCGGTGAAGAGATCAAGGAAGCGGTAATCACCGTGCCGGCCTACTTCAACGACTCCCAGCGCCAAGCCACCAAGGATGCCGGCCGCATCGCGGGCCTGGAAGTGAAGCGCATCATCAATGAGCCCACCGCCGCGGCCCTGGCCTACGGTATGGACAAGCAGACCGGCGATCGCAAGCTCGCGGTGTTCGACCTGGGTGGCGGTACCTTTGATATCTCCATCATCGAGATCGCCGAAATCGACGGCGAACACCAGTTCGAGGTGCTCTCCACCAACGGTGACACCTTCCTGGGCGGCGAGGACTTCGACCTGCGCATCATTGATTTCCTGGCAGACGAGTTCAAGAAAGAGCAGGGCTTCGACCTGCACAACGATCCCCTGGCCCTGCAGCGCCTGAAAGAGGCTGCTGAAAAGGCCAAGATCGAGCTCTCTTCCAGCACCCAGACCGATATCAACCTGCCCTACATCACGGCAGATGCCACCGGTCCCAAGCACCTCAACCTCAAGTTGACCCGTGCCAAGCTGGAGTCCCTGGTCGATGACCTGGTGAACCGCACCGTCGACCCCTGCAAGATTGCTCTGAACGATGCAGGAGTGACGGCGTCCGAGATCGATGACGTGATCCTGGTGGGTGGTCAGACCCGTATGCCCAAGGTCCAGGAGACCGTTGAGCAGTTCTTCGGCAAGGCGCCCCGCAAGGACGTCAACCCCGACGAGGCGGTTGCAGTGGGTGCAGCGATCCAGGGTGGTGTACTGGCCGGCGACGTGAAAGACGTACTGCTGCTGGACGTAACCCCGCTCTCCCTGGGTATCGAGACCCTGGGTGGCGTGATGACCAAGCTGATCGAGAAGAACACCACTATTCCGACCAAGGCACAGCAGGTCTTCTCCACCGCCGACGACAACCAGACCGCGGTGACCGTGCACGTGCTGCAGGGTGAGCGCGAGCAGGCGGGGGGCAACAAGTCCCTCGGCCGTTTTGACCTGACCGACATTCCGCCGGCACCCCGTGGCGTGCCCCAGGTCGAGGTGAGCTTCGACATCGACGCCAACGGTATCCTGAACGTGTCCGCCAAGGACAAGGCCACCGGCAAGGAGCAGTCCATCGTGATCAAGGCCTCTTCCGGCCTGAGCGACGATGAGGTCGATCGCATGGTGAAAGATGCCGAGATGCATGCCGACGAGGACCGCAAGTTCCAGGAGCTGGCCCAGGCCCGCAACCAGGCCGACACCATGATCCATGCCACCAGGAAGTCCATGGAAGAGCTGGGTGACGACCAAATGGAAGCCAGCGAGAAAGAGGCCATCGAGAGCGCCATCAAGGACCTGGAAGAGGCAATGAAGGGCGACGACAAGGACGCCATCGAAGCCAAGACCAAGACTCTGGCCGAAGCTTCCGGCAAGATGGCCGAGCGCCTCTACGCCCAGAAGGATGCCGAGGGTGCAGCGGCAGATGCAGCTGCCGGCGCCGAAGGCGGCGATACTGGCGGATCTGCCGGTGGCGACGATGTGGTGGACGCAGAGTTCGAAGAGGTAAAAGAGGACAAATAACGTTCTTCCATCCGGGGGATCACCCGGTAAAAAAGGTTAACGTTACTGGCGGACGTAGGGGGTGCTGAGACCCTCTGCGTTTTCGCGTGTCAGCAGTTGAGAATAATATCACCAGGGCAGCGGGGCCCTGTGAGAAGGATGAAGTGACCGGTATATGTCAAAGCGTGACTATTACGAAGTCCTAGGTGTCAGCAAGAACGCGAGCGAGGCCGAACTGAAGAAGGCCTACCGGCGTCTTGCCATGAAGTACCACCCCGATCGCAACACCGGGGATGATGCGACAGACGCGGAGCAGAAGTTCAAAGAGGTCAAGGAGGCCTACGAGGTTCTGTCGGATGCCCAGAAGCGTGCCGCCTACGACCAGTTCGGTCATGTCGGTGTAGACGCCTCCATGGGCGGTGGCCCGGGTGCCGGCGGTTTCGGTGGCGGTGGCAACTTCAGCGATATTTTCGGGGACGTCTTTGGTGATATCTTCGGCGGTGGTCGGGGAGGCGGCCCACGTGTACACCGGGGCGCCGATCTGCGCTACAACCTGCAGCTCACACTGGAGGAAGCGGTAGCCGGCACTTCGGTCAAGATTCGCGTGCCCACCATAGTCAAGTGCAATGTGTGCAACGGCAGCGGCGCCAAGAAGGGAACTACGCCAAAGACCTGCGATACCTGCGGCGGTCATGGCCAGGTCCGCATGCAACAGGGCTTCTTCTCCGTTCAACAGACCTGTCCTACCTGCCACGGCAAGGGTACGGTGATCAGCGACCCCTGTTCGGGATGTCATGGTGTCGGCCGGGTGGAGCAGCACAAGACGCTTTCCGTCAAAGTACCTGCCGGCGTCGATACCGGCGACCGTATCCGGCTCGCCGGTGAAGGTGAGGCGGGGGAGAACGGCGGGCCACCCGGTGATCTCTATGTTCAGGTCAATGTCAAAGAACACGAGATCTTCACCCGGGAAGACAACCACCTCTTCTGCGAGGTGCCCATCAGTATCGTCACCGCCGCGCTGGGTGGTGAGCTTGAAGTGCCCACCCTGGATGGCAAGGTGATGCTGAAGATCCCTGCAGGTACCCAGGCGGGCAAGATGTTCCGCATGCGTGGCAAGGGTGTCAAACCCGTACGCGGTGGCCCCTTGGGCGACCTGATCTGCCGTGTCATGGTGGAGACGCCCGTGAATCTCACTGATCGCCAGAAAGATCTGCTGCGCCAGCTGGACGAGACGATGCAAAACTGTGGCGGCAAGCACAGCCCTCAATCCACCACCTGGCTGGACGGTGTGAAGCGGTTTTTTGAAGGCATGGGATTCAACAAGGGCTAGGGTCTGTTAACAGGCCCTGAATAATCAGGAGAAGAATAATGGTACGAGTAGCAGTGGTAGGTGCCGCGGGACGCATGGGCAAAGCCCTGATACAGGCTGTTTGCGATGCAGACGGGCTCGAACTCGGAGCGGCCACCGAAAGACCTGACAGCACCCTGGTGGGTGTTGACGCAGGCGAAGTGGCCGGTGTGGGCAAGCTGGGCGTGGCGATTGCCGGCGGCCTGGACAAGGTGGTGGACGACTTTGACGTGGTGATAGATTTCACCTCACCGGCTGCAACCATAGGTCATCTGCAGATCTGCAGCGCCAACGATAAACGCATGGTGATCGGTACCACCGGTCTGGACGATGAGCAGAAGGCGGCTCTCAAAGCCGCTTCCGATAAAATCGCCATCGTCTTTGCACCCAACATGAGCGTGGGCGTCAATCTCTGCTTCAAGCTGTTGGATATCGCTGCACGGGTTATGGGTGACGATGTGGACATCGAGGTTATCGAGGCTCACCACCGCCACAAGGTAGATGCACCGTCCGGCACCGCGCTGCGCATGGGCGAGGTGGTAGCCGATGCCCTGGGGCGCGATCTCAAGGAGTGCGCCGTTTATGGCCGTGAGGGTCAGACGGGTGAACGGGATCGCAAGACCATCGGTTTCGAAACCATTCGCGCCGGCGACGTGGTTGGTGACCACACGGTGCTGTTTGCCGCCATGGGCGAAAGGGTGGAGATCACCCACAAGGCCTCAAGCCGCATGACCTTTGCCAATGGCGCCGCCAGGGCCTCCGGCTGGGTCATGGAGTACGAGAATGGATTGTTCGACATGCAGGATGTGTTGGGTTTGAGATGAAATCAGATCAGTATCTGTCATGAAAAGGCCGGCCGTTACAGCAAGGGGTTTACTTAACCTGTTGCACTTTTAGGCCTCAAAAAGCCGCTCAAGCTACCTGGCCTGAGCGGCTTTTTTGTTGCCACTCAGGTCAAAATCCACCTCACAAGGGTACGTAAGGAGGAGCAGGGAAGTCAGCAACCCGTTGTATTTACCGAATAATTCTCTCGACTGCCGATAAAATTTTAAAATGCTCCTTTAAATTCCAAAACAAACCCATATGTATGATGGGGTTAGCGCATTGAAAAGGAACTACCAATGTCCATTGATCTCCCATCCCAAGGTTTTATTTTTTGGCCTGTTGGCACCGGCGACAGCTCCACCGTAAAAGTCGACGAAGACACCTATCTGCAGGTCGACATCAGGCACATGGCGAAGGTCGATGAAGATGATGACCCAGCTTGGCCTATCATCGATCATCTAGTCGAAATTCTTCCCGAGGTAAACGGGAAGCCTTACCTGTCTACCTTTGCCCTGACGCATCCAGACAAAGACCACTGCCAAGGCTTTGAAGAGTTGTTGGACAAGGTTGAGATTGGAGAACTCTGGCTCTCCCCCAGGGTGTTTCAGGAATACCATGACGACGAAGGCCTCTGCGAGGACGCCGAGACATTCCATGACGAAGCACTGCGCCGCGTAAAGGCCACAATCGACGCAGCCGGTGACCCTGGAAGCGGCAACCGGGTGCGTATTATTGGGTACGATGAACTGCTGGAAGAAGATCCCTATAAGGGGTTCCCGATGGAATTCTTTTCAGTCCCCGGGCATGAAATCACTGCCTTGAATGGGCAAGATTTTGGCGATCAGTTCAGAGCGTTCATACATGCACCGTTTGTCGATGACAGCTATGGCGACCGGAACGACTGCAGCCTTGCTTTCCAGATTTCCCTGTCTGACGCCGGCACCATAGGCAAGGCACTCTTCCTTGGTGATCTCAAGTATCCCATCCTGAAGCGGATATTTGATGTGAGCGATGCCGAGGATCTGGAGTGGAACGTCCTGTTAGCTCCTCACCACTGCTCCAAATCTGCCATGTACTGGCAGGATGAAGGAGATGATGAGGAGAAACTCAAGCAGGATATTCTCGACAGCATGGCCAATGCCGCCTTGTCTCCAGGGTTCATCATCTCAAGCTCAACCCCAGTGCCAGCAAAGAACGAATCGGGAGACAATCCGCCTCATGCGATAGCGAAAAGGCAATATCTGCGTATCGCTCCAGATGACTTCTTGTGTACCCATGAGACGCCAAGCGAGGACGATCCGGAGCCCATCGCATTTGAAGTCGGCGCAGGTGGCTTCTCCTACATGGGAACCTTGTCGTTGGCCGCAAGCCTTGAAGAAACAGTTAATGCTGCCCAGGGATTGGATCAGCCTCCCGCGACAGCTGTGGGATTTGGCGGTGACACTGAGTAATGGCCAAGCCAAGGCGCTTGAGCAACTTGAACGAATAGCGTCAGCACCAGATAGCGCGTTAAGAATCGATTACATCGATCCCCCTGCCGACGAGGGAAACTCCGCGGTGGTGGATCTTTCAATCGATTGCCGGCTACTTGAGTGGGCTGAAGGAGGGTTGAAGCTTAACGCGAGAGAGTCAATCCGGCTCTCCATACCCTCGCGGTTCCCTCATTCGTACCCATCCGTGTGGGTTGGGCATCGAAGATTCCAAGGGCATCCTCATGTTCAATGGGCGCGACATATCTGCCTCTATCAAGCGCCAGACACTGAATGGCGGCCAGAAGGTGGTATGTTCGACTTTATGCGGCGAGTGCATGCCTGGTTCAAGGATGCCGCACTAAACCAATTGGATGCCGACGGAGCGCCGTTGCATCCTCCCGCTGTTTACTCTTCCACCGATACCAATGTTTGCATCAATGCAGACACCCCCAGCATTTGAAGAAGAAGTTTGGATAGGTGGAGCGGTTCTAAATCAGATAAACGATAACCGCTTCGACTTAAATGACTGGTTATCTTTTGGTGATGTCGCAAATAACCCAGAGGTTGCTCCGGCAATACTGCTCTCAAAGCCCTTTGGATTTGAATACCCAAAATCGGTTGCTGGATTGGTCTGCCAACTCAAGAAGGCGGATGTATCTCAAAACTCCCTTATTGCGTTACTTTCCGTAGCTGCCGAAACGAAAGACGCAGAAAAGCCGATGCATGTTGTGGTTGGTACCCCCATGCGAGGGATTGCGGGCCAGGGAGAAGAGCGTCGTCAACATTTGGCTATCTGGGAGATTGAACCCCTTGCCGTACAGCGTCTTGCTTTGGTGACCAAGGCGCTGAACCTGTGTGAGAAATGGGGAGATGGCGAGGGAAAAAAGGAAATATTCAAGCTGACGGATGAGATTATCGAGGCTGCCAAAGCTTGGACAAAAGAAGCCAGGATCGGCTGGTGCCGCATCATGGAAAATAGGCCGGAAGTAACTCAGCGGCGAGACGGCGAAAGCCCTTTACATGCTTTCCGGGGCAAAAAGGTGGCTCTATTGGGTTGTGGCGCCATTGGAGGCTGTGTTGCAGAACATCTAGCCCGGACTGGCGTTGAACATATCACCCTTATGGATAACGGGCAGGTGCATCCCGGGATCTTGGTGCGCCAGAATTTCAGAAATGAAGATATTGGAGCATGGAAAGCCGACGCACTCAAAGACCGGCTTTTGGCAATCAATCCCGCCCTGAACTGTGAAGCGTCGAAGGAGAATGTCTACCAGGATCTTTTAGCCAACACTGAGTGGATTGAGCAATTCGATATCGTGATTGATGCAACAGCATCTCTACGCGTACGAACAAAACTGGAAGAACTCAAACAAGGAAGCGCCATTACTGCCATGGCGGCATCACTTATGGTCAGTAGCCGCGCCGAACATGCCGCAATGGCTGCCTCCCCTCCAGAATATACCGGCGCCACGCTTGATACCCTAAGAAAGCTTGGTCTCTCCGTCATGAACAGAGACCACCTGTCCGTTTACAAGAACGCGTTTTGGGCTACTGAATCCGACAGGCAGCTATTTCAGCCAGAACCAGGCTGCTCAGATCCTACCTTCGTAGGTTCGAGCGCTGATGTTGGCGTTCTGGCCGGAAAGATGCTCAATAAACTGGCAGAACTCCTTAGTTCAAGCGGTGAAGAGGCTTATGGAGTGCTTTTCTCCCGAGACTCCACTGAAAACTACGACTACCTCTTTGCCTACCAGCCAGATATTTTGATTCAAACTGGGAATGGTGTTGATGTTCGGCTGACACAGCACGCCTGGCGCGACATTAAAGGCTGGATAAACAGCGGAGCAAGAGAAAGAGGTCCTCTCGTGGAAACCGGAGGGCTTCTGTTCGGTGAGTTTAACGATGTGGTTAATGTTCTTTGGGTAAACGAGGTTATTGGACCGCCGAGCGACAGTGAGTTTAGCGAAGCGGAGTTTGTGTGTGGCACCAGTGGCTCTCAAGAGATCAATCAGGAGAAGAAAAAGCGCACCGGAAACAGCGTCAAGTTTATCGGCACATGGCACTCTCACCCCATAAGCCCCGGGCAACCGAGTCAGTGAATCGCCCCGGGAAAACCGGAGGGTGTTTAGTTTGAGTCATGCCACCATGGCAGACCCATCCATATTGTCATAATACTGCTTTTCGTATTCCGCC
>NZ_MPRJ01000049.1 GCF_002020805.1 Solemya velesiana gill symbiont
CTTGGTTTGGGGAACAACGGCTCAATGATTTTGTACTGCTCTTTCGTTAGTTCCATAGAGTGGCATTTTACTGACTTTTACGTGAACAGGCCCTAATAAGCTCAATGCAGGAAAGCTTTGGCAGACCAATATCGATAATTGCCAGATCGTAGGGATACTCGCGACCGTAGAACAGCCCCTCCTCACCATCCGGGGCAGCATCCACGCTATAGCCCTTCTCACGCAGCTGTTCGCCGAGTTGCTCACGCAGGGCCTGTTCGTCTTCCACAATCAGCAGTCGCATCTGCAGATCCCTTAAACGCCGGTTTCCGGGAGAGGCATCGATCCTGAAGCGCTTTACCCGGCCATCATCGGTCAGCACACGGATCACGTGAACAGGCTGTCCATCCACCCGGCGGGTCTCAGCTGACAGCACCCGGGCTCCGGTTTCACGCCGGACCCGTTCCACCTCACGATCGAGAGAGTGGTTGCCTGCAGGCTCCTCGACCCTGCGCTCAGAACCCCTTTCCTTGAATGGAGAGAAGCGCTGGGCCAGGGCCTGCTGTGATACCAGCAGGCTGCTGATCAGAATTCCCAGAAGTATCCACTTTGCCCTGTTCACGCCTCATACCTCGTATTCAATGCTTACCTCAGCAGCATCAGTACCGGATGTGTGCCGGTTTCACCGATACCCTGACATCGATCCACTTACCCGGGTGATGATCAGTGTAGGTATGGAATATCTTCCCATTGTACTTGTATTTGACCTTGCAGCCGACCAGCTCTTCCTGCTCGGTGTAATGGTCAACAATTTCGCATCTGCGCTCGGTCGTAGCGTAGCCTCTAGTGTGCCTCTTACTCAAATCGTTTCCAACAGACGCGCCCAGTGCCGCACCGGCCACGGTCATCACCTTCTTACCGGTGCCCTTGCCGAACTGGTTTCCGATGGCGCCACCGATAATGGCACCTGCAATGGAGGGCGTGTAAGAGTCGCTGTGACTGCGTCCACGGTGATAGACCCGCTCGTTCCAGCACTGCTCTTCGGGATGGTTGACACGAACCGTCTCGTAGATGGGCTTGGCTTTGATCACGCGTGCACGATCGGTATAACTGTTGTCAGCCTGGCTGGACATGGAGACTGCCATCAAGCCAACCGCAATAAGGGCAACTGTTTTTTCATGGTCTTTTCCTCATCTGTTTGCCGTTGTGGCAGGGGCATCCCCTACCCTCTGCCTACAGATTAGTGATCACAGCCTGAACCTAAACTGAACAGGTTGACCCCCGTTGCCCCAGGGACTAAGTTGTTCATTCTTACTGAACCTGTGACGCACCTCTACCCTGGGGGGGGGGGGGTTTCTCCTGCTGGCGGGTTCCGTTTCCGCCGCAGACAAAAAAGCCCCGGCACCCACCCAGGTGGTCGCCGCCATCGTGGAAGAGCGGGAGATAACAGAAACCAACCGCATCGTGGGGGTTATCGACTTTGACCGCATTTCAGAGGTTTCCGGCGAAATCAGCGGGTTGATTACCGAACAGAGGGCAATAGAGGGGGAAGTGGTTCAGCAGGGCGAACCTCTGGTCACCCTGAACACCGATCTACTGCTCAAGGACATGGACATCAAGCGCAGGGAGCACGCCCAGGTCAACGCCGACCTGGAGAAGACAAGTCGCACGGTCAAACGCCTGGAGAAGCTGCTGAAGAATAACTCGGCGAGCCGCCAGGCCTACGACGACGCCCGTTTCGACTACCGCGCACTGCAGCAGAAGAGCGAAACCCTCGAGCAGGAGCTGCAGCGTCTGACACTGCAGATCGAGAAGAGCACCGTACGCGCGCCCTTTACCGGCATCGTGCTTGAAAAGCTGAAAGAACAGGGAGAGTGGCTGGCGCCCGGAACCCCGGTATGCCGGCTTGCTTCCACGGACGGCGTGATTGTAAAAGTAGCCATCTCGGAAAACCTGGTCCGCTACCAGCAACCGGGACAGCAGGTGACGCTGACGATCAGCGCATTGAATCAGCAACTGCTGGGTGAAGTTGCCGGCTTCGTGCCTGAACTGGACCTGCGCAGCAAGAGCGCGCTGCTGAAAATCGCCCTGCCCTATCAGCCCGGCATGCTGCAGAACATGTCGGTGGTGGCGGAGGTGAGTTCGAGCGAAAAGCGCCTGCTTCGGCTGGTTCCCCGGGACGCCCTGGTTCGCCTCAAGGGCAAGGATTTCGTCTATACCGTCAAGGAGAACAGGGCCAAGCTTCTGCCCATAGATATTGTCGCCCGAACCACTGACACCCTGGGCGTGGCTGAATCGCCGGTCACTGCGGGGATGGTGGTCATCGTCGACGGCAATGACCGCCTGCGCCCCGACCAGGGCGTAACGGTCATCAAACGCTAGGGGCGGACGCATGGATCTCGTCAATCTCTCGATCCGGCAGCCGGTCTCCACCTTTGCCGCGGTGATCCTGGTGATGCTGTTCGGCCTGATCGGGCTCAGCCGTCTGCCCATCCAGCTGACTCCCGACGTGGAGGCACCCAAGATCAACGTTCAGACCAACTGGCCCGGATCCAGTCCCTACGAGATCGAAAAAGAGATTATCGAAAAGCAGGAAGAGGTTCTGAAGAGCGTCACCGGCCTGACCGTGATGGAGAGTTCCAGTTACAACAACTACGGCACCGTCAACCTGACCTTCAAGGTCGGCACCGACCTCAACGATGCCATGGTGCGGGTAACCAACAAGC
The DNA here is from genome assembly GCF_002020805.1 of Solemya velesiana gill symbiont. GTDB lineage: Bacteria > Pseudomonadota > Gammaproteobacteria > Chromatiales > Chromatiaceae > Sedimenticola_A. Next base: position 2,706 of record NZ_MPRJ01000049.1, read on the forward strand.
TCAACGAGGTGCCCCGCTATCCTGAAAACGCTGACAAGCCGGTTGTGAGCACTTCCAGCGCCGAAAACTCACCCATTATCTGGCTGATGCTGAAGACGCTGTCAGGTGACCCGGAGCGGATAAAGACCTATCGCACCTTTTTCGAAGACGAGGTGCGACACGTTTTGGAGCGCGTTCCCGGCGTGGGCTCGCTGTTCGTCTTTGGCGGTACCGAAAAACGGCTGGAGATTACCGTTGCTCCTGAACGCCTCGCAGACCACCGCATCGCCCTGGGTAAAGTGATCGAACGTGTGCGCAGCGCCAACAGCAACGTCTCCGCGGGCACCCTGGGGGTTTCGAAGCGCAACTACAGAATACGCACCACCAGCCAGTTTCAATCACCTGAAGATGCCAGCCAACTGCTGCTCAGCGACGACGGACTGCGTCGCATCTACCTGGGTGATGTGGCAACGGTTGATTTCGGATACGCCGCCACCCCCCCTGCAGTGTTGCACAACGGACAGCCGATGATCGTGGTCGGCGTCAGGAAAGAGGCCGGCGCCAACGTGCTCGAACTCACCGCGGAGATGCGCCAAACGGTGGATGGCCTGAACAGTGGACTGCTCGTTGAGAATGGACTCTTTTTTGACTGGGTGTACGACCAGACCCCCTACATCAACACGGCCATCAGCACCGTCCAGAGGAACCTGATGATCGGTGGCACCCTGGCCATTACGGTTCTGCTGCTGTTTCTACGCTCTGTGAGTTCCACCCTCACCGTTGCCATCGCCATTCCCATCTCGGTGATGGGTACCTTCTTCTTCATGTACCTGTTCGAGCGCAACATCAACGTCATCAGCCTGGCAGGCATCACTTTCGCTGTTGGCATGCTGGTGGACAACTCCATCGTGGTACTGGAGAACATCGACCGCCACCGCCGCATGGGAAAATCCCCCTTCAAGGCCTCCTATGACGGCGCACGTGAAGTGTGGGGCGCAGTCCTGGCCTCCACCATCACCACCGTTGCCGTATTCCTGCCGGTCATCTTCATCGAAGAGGAGGCAGGACAGCTGTTTCGCGATATCGCCATCGCCATCACTTTCTCGATCCTGATCAGCCTGTTCGTCTCGGTTTCTGTAATCCCTGCCATAACCAACAAGTTTTACAACATGTCCAGGCGCAAGGTTAAGGCCAGGATAGCCACTGAGCACGATGGCAATGCCTTCGTGCGTACGATCATGAAACTCTCCCGTGTGACCCGCAGAAACACGCTCAGCCGCCTGCTTACCATTGCCGGCTTCACTGCAGCTGCTGTTTTGGTGGTGATGGTACTGATTCCCAAGGCGGAATACCTTCCCCAGGGCAATCGCAACCTCATACTCAATATCCTGGTGCCACCCCCCGGTTACTCTGAGACCAAGCGACAGGAGATCGGTAACTACATCTTTACCCAGGTTGCTCCTCACCTGGAGGAAGATGGCAAAGATGGCGTACCCCAGATAGAGAACATCTTCTATGTTGCATCCGATGCAGTAACCCTTTTTGGTGGCACCAGTGTCCATCCCGACAGGGCACGCGACATGATGCCGCTGTTCACACGGGTGATGAACTCAATTCCAGACATGTTTGGCGTCAGTATCCAGCGCGGTATTTTCGAATCCGGTATAGGCCAGGGAAGAACCGTCGACGTCAATCTCTCGGGAAGTGACACCAACCAGATCGTGGCATCGGCCCGGGCACTATTTGGCGCTCTCAAACAGGAGATACCAAACGCACAAGTGCGACCTGTCCCCTCCCTGGAGATCAGCTACCCGGAAGCCAACCTGGTACCAAACCGTTCCCGGGTAGTGGCCAACGGCCTCACCGAGAGTGAATTGGGCACCTATGTCGATGTGCTGATGGATGGGCGCAAGATTGGCGAGTTCAAACCTGACGGCACAAAGGTTATGGACATGGTGGTTAAAAGCAGTTCCCAGGCAGTGGAGGCCCCCGAGGACCTCCTTGAGAGTGTCATTGCGAGTCCCTACGGCAGCCTGATCCGGGTGGGCGACCTGGGCGAACTCAGTTACGGCCACGGCATGACACAGATCGACCACCTCGAGCGCAAACGAAACATCCGCCTGGAGGTTACCCCACCTGACTCCCTGGCACTGCAGTCAGCCATGGAGCTGATTGCCGACAAGCTGGTCCCGGAATTGGAAAAAGGAGGAAAACTCGAAAACATCCAGGTGACAATCGGCGGCAATGCGGACAAATTGACCGAAACCCGACTGGCACTGCAGTGGAACTTCCTCCTCGCCATTGTTATCACCTATCTGCTGATGTCGGCACTGTTCGGTAACTACATCTACCCTCTCATCATCATGCTCTCTGTACCCCTGGCTGCTGCAGGGGGATTCATTGGACTGGCCCTGGTCGACCAGCTGCTCGCAGCGCAGCCATTTGACATCCTGGTCATGCTCGGCTTCATCATCCTGGTGGGCACAGTGGTAAACAACGCAATCCTCATCGTTCACCAGGCCCTTAACAACCTGAGATATGAAGGGATGGAGGGAACGGCTGCCATTACTCACTCGGTACGTACCCGCATACGCCCCATCTTCATGAGCACCACCACCAGCCTGTTCGGATTATTGCCATTGGTGCTTGCCCAGGGTTCAGGCACCGAACTTTACCGCGGCCTCGGCAGTGTAATCCTGGGGGGGCTTGCACTCTCCACGTTGCTTACGCTCTTCGTCATACCTGCGCTGCTGAGCTTCCTGATAGGCTATGAAAAGGTAAAGGAAGTGACACCGGAGTAAACGGCTATTGAAATTGAGCCACCCCAAGCCCATATTGAATGAATTCCGGGCCACACCTGGCACACACAGTGGCCTTTGAAGAGATACAGAGATCAAGAAATATATTTTTGGGAGTAGACATGCCGTACTTCATCTACCGGATAGAGACAGACAAAACACTGGAACAGCTGGAGACTTTCCCCAAATACCGGGATGCGATAGAGAAAGCGAGAGAACTGAGAGCTGCTCAAACAGCCGGCGAAACTGCCACGGTCAAGATCATCTTCGCGCAGAACCCAACCGAAGCAGAGCGTTTGCTGCTGACCCCCCGGGAGGCACCTGTTGAGGGTGACGACTAGACTCCCCCTCTAAAGCAGTCCATCCTCTGTTCATCAAGCCGTGAAGCTTACTATAGATGTGCATGTATGCAGACACATCACGACGAGGGATTTTTATTCTTCTTTTTATTCGGGACTGTTAAGTTCTTTGACCAACTCTATACTAATTATCTAAACTTCCGTTTAGGGCAGAACCCTGACCAATATCTTGCTGTCGCAGTTTCAGCGTGAGCCAACCGAATAATCAGAGAAGGATCTTCTATGAAAAGTTCGCCGACCAAAAATAACCTTGGTCGACCACAATCTAACAATCCCCGCTTGGTTAGCGAGTGCAGGGACATCGCCCTTGTCTATCTCAACACCCAGATGACAGAAATGTTCGAGCAGATGGAACCTGCAATGCTCGACTTTGCTGAAATGGCAGAAACCAACCAAAGCCAGCTAAGGTTTGTCGAAGCCATCAATATAGTCAAAGCACAACGCGAAAGCGTCGAGCACAAATTCAGAGAAGAGATTACCCGGGGGTTCAAGGAGTTCCTTCAAGGCAAACCCATTACATACCCGGTAGATGTTGTAGAGAAAAACGCCCAGATCGAACTCGATATCGTCGAGTATGATGATCTCGAGCAGCGCATCGCCATTCAGAACATCGTATCAAAGGCCCACAACAAGTGGTTCAAGGAAATCTATGCCCTTCGTCAGCGGCTCTCCATGCTGCGGGGAGGAAAAAAGCTGCCTGAAGAGGACATACCGGCTGGGCCTGCACATATCGCCTCTGCTTTCCAGATCGCTTCAGACCTGTTTGATCTTGAGCAGGACAAACTCCTCATTCTCTACGCATTGTTCGACAAATTTGTCCTGACCGAATCCGGAACCATTTTTGAAAGCATCAACTCCAGGCTGATCGATGCCGGTATCTTCCCCAACTTCAAGGTCGATATCGAGATAAATCCCCGCACCGGCGAGATCAGGGAGAAGAAGAAAACCGGCAGCGGGTTCGAACCATCAGCTAAGGAAGCTGCTGGTGGCACCGGAAAGGGTAAAGGAGAAGGCGAAGGTGGCGGTTCCCAGAGCCTCGGCGACGAACTGTTCGACAACATCCGCTCCATGCTTAAATCCAAGCGCAAATCGGATCCCCGGTACAAGGATCATCCGGACTTCAATCCGGCAGCTGCCAATGTGCAGATGATCGAAACGCCCGCACTGGCAAGCGCCATCACCAACGTTCAGCCCAAACAGAGCGCATCCTATCTTCCTGAAGCCAACAGTGAAGGCGAACTACCCCAAACGGTGGAGCTCGACCAAAATCTCATCCAGGAGGTTCGCCAGACCCTGGTCGCTGAACGGGAACGGCTCTTCACAGAGGTAGACAGAAACAAGATCCCCTCCGCCGACCTGGACACCATTGAGATGGTAGGCATGTTGTTCGAGGAGGTACTGAACGAAAAACACCTGCCAAACATTGCCAAGGCGCTGATCAGCCATCTGCATACCCCTATCCTGAAAGTCGCGGTTATTGATCACAAGTTCCTGGTGGATAACAGCCACATCTCCAGGCGACTGATCAACCTGATGGTGGACAGCGGTACGCAATGGATCGATGAGGAAGACCTGCGAAAAGGCATCTACTACCCGATGCAGGACCTGATCAAGAAAATTCTTGCTAAATTCAAAGAGGATAACCTCGGCGTCTTTGATGAGGCTTATGAAAGCCTCGACAAGCGAATCAGCGACCTGGTTCAGAAAGCGCACATAGTTGAGACCCGAACCCAGGAAGCCTCACGGGGCCGCGAACGCCTTGAGAGTGCAAGATCCCGAGCCCACCATGCAATCGAGAAAAAACTGGGCGACCGCAGCATTCCTCATGCCCTGGACCGTTTTCTGAACCATGCCTGGCTCGACAAGCTGATTCTCATGCTGCTTCGCGACCCTGATGTTGAACAGACCAGGGAATGGAGTGACGCCATGGTGGTGGTTGATAAGGTCATCTGGTGTTTTGACGCCTGCACAGACCCTGAGACCCACGGCCAGCTCCCTATCGCCATCAAGGAGCTGAAAACACTCGTTGAAGAGGGGCTCATGACCCTCGGCGAATATCACCAGCCTGACAGCGACGAACTGTTCAGCATGCTTCAATCCTATGCCGATAAAACGGTGGAAGAGGCAGCACCCAGCATTCGCAAAGACGCCAAGGATGCTGCATCACCAAAAGCTGTAGCCCGAACACGCTCCAAGCCCCTGAGTGGAAAAGAGAAGGAGATCCTGGAGGAACTCAAAGAGTTGGAATTCGGAACATGGTTTGAACTGGATGACACCAGCGGTAACTCCTATCGGGTCAAACTCTCATGGCTCAGCCCGGTAACCAGAAAATGCATGTTCGTTGACAGTTCCGGCGTACAGTCATCCGTGATCCCCATCGACAGCCTGGCGCGCAAAATGGGTGCTGGCCAGGCAAGAGTCATCGAACAGCACAAGGTACCCTTCGTCGACCGTGCAATGGAGACGATCAAGAACATTCTCGGCAAAGCTCTTGGAATTCAGCAGGCACCAGCATGACAGATTTCGATCAATACGCGGAACACCGCGCCACTCAACGCAAGGCGGTTCAGGATCGGATTGGTGTCATCGACATCTTGTCTGGCGAGGAGATCGGCCATCTAGCCAATATCTCCCTTGGCGGTTTCATGCTGATCACAGACCGTCACCTGGACCTGAACGCCCTATACCAGTTTCGGCTTACACTCACCTCACCCATCAATGGCGCCAGCAACGTCGATCTTGGTGCAGAGAGCCTCTGGTGCCAGGGAACTACTGTTGCAGATACATCGTGGGTCGGTTTCCATATCATCGACATTTCCGACGAGAACTCCGCGATCATCGGTGAACTGATCGACTCCTGGAAAGGCTGACAACTCTCCAATCCGATAACTGCAAAGCGGGCTCGACACTACGCCCCCATGCTAAACTGCCCCAATGCCGCAGATCTCCGTCCTTCTCCCCTTCCGAAACATGGAACAGACCCTCGATGAGTGCCTGGCCTCCATAAACGGACAAACTCTGAAAGATTACGAATTGCTGGCTGTCAACGACCACTCCACAGACGGGTCCAGGGCCCTCGTTGCCAACCTTGCAGCCAACGACTCGAGAATCAGGCTCTTCGATAACAAGGGCAATGGCCTGGTTGACGCGCTCAATCATGGACTCTCCAAGGCCAGGACAGGTCTTGTCGCGCGAATGGATGGCGACGACGTCATGCATCCCCGCCGCCTGGAGCGACAATTCGAGCACATGCAGCATCATCCGGAGGTGGCGCTGCTGGGCTGTGCCACCCGGCTGTTTCCAGAACACGTAATTCTCAATGGCTATCGTGAATACATCCGTTGGCAGAACAGCTGCAACACACCTGAGCAGATTGCGGATGAGATCTATATCGAGTCTCCCTTTGCCCATCCTGGCGTGGTATTCAGAAAACAGATTGTCGAACGTCTCGGGGGCTATCGTGACGGCCCTTTTCCCGAAGACTACGAGCTGTGGCTTCGCCTGCACCGTGCCGGCTACCGCATGGCAAAGTTGCCGGAGATCCTGTTGGACTGGCGCGAATACCCCAGCCGCACCTCGCGGGTTGACCTCCGCTACAGCCGCGATGCCTTCGACCGGTTAAGGGCGGATTACCTGTCCCGCGAGCACCGGTTACTGAAGAAACGGGACTGCCTGGCCATCTGGGGAGCTGGAAGAAAGACGCGCAAACGCTGCAAACCGCTGCTGCAGAAAGGTTTCAAACCCATTGCCTGGATCGATATCGACCCGAAGAAGATTGGCAACCGGTTGGAGGGTGTGCCTGTTGTGGACCCGGGATGGCTCGGGGAGACAATGCCAAAACCCTATGTTCTGGTCTACGTGGCCAATCACGGCGCCCGTGAGCTGATTGCACGAGACCTGCACAGGTTTGGTTACAAGCGGGGAACAGACTACCTGATGGTGGGTTAGGGGTTAGGTACCGCGAACAGCGCCTTACAGTGACGCCCGGTTGTCGCGATAGAAGGAGAGCACCTTGGTCACATACCCCTGGGTCTCCGGATACGGTGGCACCTGATTGCCGTACTTGATCACCGCATTCTCTCCGGCATTGTAGGCGGCGAGAGCGAGTCGCAAGTCGTTCTTGAACAATTTGAGCAGATCACTGAGGTAGCGCACTCCCCCTTCGATATTGGATCGCGGATCCCAGCTGTCCTTCACGCCATAACGGCGGGCGGTCTCCGGCATCAGCTGCATCAAACCAATGGCGCCTGCCCGCGATACCGCCTTGGGATCATAGGCCGACTCGGCCCTGATCACTGCATGCAGCAATTCGGGTTTCAGCCTGCTTTCCCGCGCCGCAACCATGATCATCGGCGTGAAACGCTGACGGTTCTGCTCCATCTTCGAGGCGTCCATGCGCGCAGCCCTGCGGGGCTTCCGGTCGGGCCCCGAACGCCATAGCATGGTGTAGTTTGGTCCACGCATGGGGCGGTCGGTGAAGTAGAGATTACCCGCCCTGTCCTCATACTTGTAAACCTCGGCCATGAGCGGCTGGCACAGCAACACGAAGCTGGCTGACAGCAGCCACACTACACGCTTAGCCGTTACCGATTTACGCACACGCATCCCCTTTGGGAAAGTTCAAACCCATACCAGGAATAATAGACCCTAAACGCCTGTAATTTAAGGAACCCTTTAACGTCCACAGCACTTTTTAAATTTCTTACCGCTGCCGCAGGGACAGGGGTCATTTCGCCCCACCTTCGGTCCTTCATGGACCTGGGTTTCCGGCAGCACCATCTTTCCATCAACGAAGTACCAGCGCCCCTGGTCTTTCTTGAAGCTACTCATCTCATGGTGGCGACGCACCATGCCCTTTTCCTTGAAGGTGGCGATAAACTCCACCTTACCCTCTTCGTCCCCCTCGCCACCGGCTTCGATGGAGACGATCTCCAGGCCCATCCAGTCAGACTGCTCCGCCCAACGTCGGGTAGCCGCAGCATCATGATCGTGGCGGTGAGCTGGGTGCAGACTCTCGGTAAGAAAATCGACGGCGCCGGTTACGAATGCACAGTAGCGCGAACGCATTAGTACCTCGGCCGTGGGCGCAGACACCTCGCCGGAAAGCACAGGACCACAACAGGCATCTAACGCCTTGCCTGAACCGCAGGGACATTGGGACATAAATCAAACCTCTTTTCTTCTTAAACCCGCATACCAGAGGGATTTATTAAAACCGGGCAGACCTTAGCACGTCATGAGGCGGTTTGACTACGCTATTTCAGATACGGCAACCCGCCTACCCGGGAGTTTGAAGGAGAGGAGAAATGCAAGTGAGAGGAAGATCACGGACCCCGCCAGGCAACCCTGAAGCCCCCAGAGCTGGTATATGCCTCCGGACAGCATAGTCCCCACCAATCGGCCGCCTGCATTGGCCATGTAATAGAAGCCCACGTTCATGGCCACCTTGTCCTGATCCGAATAGGAGAGGATGAGAAAGGAGTGAACAGCCGAGTTGATCGCGAATACCGCTCCGAACAGGGCCAGTCCGACGACCAGCAGCAGTTCCCGCTCCATGCCGGCATAGAACCCTGCGGAGATGACAGCGGTGACCATCACCAGCCCCCCTACCCAGAGCCTTGCGGTCACGCCGTCCGGCCCCTGGTCGTGGTGGCTATGGCGCAACAGCTTCGGCGCCAGGGCCTGGATGATACCGTAGCCGATAATCCACAGTGCCATGTAACTGCCCACTGCCGTATGCCCCCACCCCAGTTCCGACACGAAAAAGACCGGCAACCCCACGACAAACCAGATATCCCTCGCCCCGAAGAGGAAGAAGCGTGCAGCAGAGAGCCAGTTGATCTCAGTGGTCTTGGAGAGAATCTGGGTGAACTTGGCCTTTGACTTTGAACGCCCCATGCTGCCGGGGAGCAGAACCATGGTGAGCAGCATAAGCGCGAACAAGCTGCCCGCCAGCACCAGCAGGGCGCCCTGGAAACCGATCAGTGCCAGCAGGAAACCGCCCAGAAAGTAGCCGGCCCCCTTCAGGGAGTTCTTGGAACCCGTTAGTACCGCCACCCACTTGAACAGCCGTCCCTGGACATTCTCAGGCAGCATCAGTTTCACACTCGCCTTGGCGCTCATCTTGTTGAGATCCTTGGCGATACCCGACAGCGCCTGGGCGAACATCACGTAGCCCACCGAGAGCCAAGTCGGGTCCACCGCAAGCATAGCCAGCGCCACCACCTGCAGCCCCATGCCGGAATAGAGGGTGAAGCTGAGTCCTACCCGGCTACCTATCCAGCCACCCACCAGGTTGGTGACCACGCCGAAGAACTCGTAGAAGAGAAACAGGAAGGCGATATCCAGGGGACTGTACCCCAGCTGGTGAAAATAGAGCACCACCAGCATCCTGATGGCCCCGTCGGTGACGGTAAAACCCCAGTAGGCTCCTGTAATAACGAAGTAGTTTCTCAACGATGCAGCACTCTCTGCCATTCAGCCATCCTCACAAAGCAGCAGTCCAAGGTCAACAGGCGCAGCGACAAGGGACGATGACTTGTCACTGTACAAGTGGCCACCAGTGAAGTTTACAGCAGGCGTGCTACAACAACGTTTCGAACAGGTACTCGAACCAGATGATATTCGGCAGAAGAGGTATAGGCTAACTGAGAAGCCTCGTAGGAGCGGCGCCTAGCCGCGATCTGACCTGACCCAGGCTGGGGTGTGAGGTATTTACCGCCTGATCGGGCCAAGGCAGCCCTCCCACAAATCGGATGAAAAGGTAACAGTCCGGCACTTCGTCAGTTGTTTTCGGCGAGTGCCTCGTCGCGTATGCTCTTCCAGTTTCTCAGTCGGCTCTGGATCAGCAGCATGCCGTCGAAATAGGGCACGACCTTGTTGCGCTTGATGATACTCCTGCCCTCTGGACCCAAGGCGAACTTGATGAACCTGTCTGCCTCATCGCTGTCTTCCGACCGGCTGTTGTCAGATGCACCTTGCAGCCCGGAAGACGGAAAGCGCTTCAACTAACGAGTGGGCCATGGGGATAATTCGGTATGCTTCGGAGTTACGCTAACGGCTCGTTACAACCCCAACTCCTTCCACCGCTTCTCGAGCCTTTTCAGTGATATTGGATAAGCCGTCTTGAGCTCCTGTGCAAAGTAGGAAACCCGAAGCTCCTCGAAAGCCCAGCGCAGTTCTTCGATGCGCTCATCGGTCTTGCCGTTTCTGCGACACTTTTCGTCCCACTGCTGCCACCGCTGGTAAAGCCCCTGGTACTCGCGCAGCATTTGCTGATCCCTGGCGGCGGCATGTCCCAGCTTGTCCAGGCGCCGCTCAAGCGCTTTCAGGTAGCGTGCCAGGTGCTTGAGCTGGGCATAGGGGGTGTACTGTAGGAAACCCTGGAACACCAAACGGTCGAGCTGTGTCTTCATATCGGCGATGGATGTCATCCAGTTGATCTGGGTGGCCCCAGAGAGTGCTTTACGCAGCTTCTGGTATTCCTCCAGGATCTCACCGCTGATCCTGACCGCCTCGTGGGCGTTGGCCATCAATTCGCCCTTGCACTCCTCGATGCGCTGCTTGAAGGTCTCGGCATCCCGCACCGGGGGCTGCTCCTCCAGGAAGGTGAGATCAACCACCAGGGCCACCAATTCCCGCTCCAGGTCCGGCTTGCCTTTGCCTCCAAGTCCCTTGGGGGGCCGTGGCGACCTTGGCGTACTGCAGGCGCATCCGTTCCAGCCCCGGCAGGTTGCGCCGCAGGTAACGCATATCTGCAGAGAGCTTGAGCATAAAGAGCCTGCGCAAGCCCTCGTGCATGGCACGACGGGCGTTCTGCTCCGAATCGAGCACCCGGATAGCTACCGAGTCTCCCCGGTCCACCAGGGCAGGAAAACCCCTGAGCTTGATACTGCTGCGTTTCATCTCGATGCTTTCCGGCAGGGGGCCGAAATCCCAGTCGATGATCCCTTCACGCTCCAGTCCGCTATCCGGGAGCTTGTGATAACTCTCACCGCCTTTGCCGCCGTGTTTTCGCTTCAGGGCAGCGAGATCACGGTCTGCGGCGATACGTTTGCCCTTCTCGTCCAACACGTGGAAATTCATGCGCAGGTGATCGGGTACCGCATCCTCCTGCCAGGCATCTTCCGGTACATGCACACCGTTCATCGCCTTGAGCTGTTCGGAGAGCACCCTGATGAGCGGCACGTCTGAGGGCCCCATGGCCTTGATGCACTTGTCGGCATAGTCGGGGATGGGAACAAAGGATTTACGCAGGTTCTTGGGCAGGCTGCGCAGCAGTGCTACCACTCTCTCTCGCAACAGACCAGGCACCAGCCATTCGCAGCGCTCCTCGCTGATCTGGTTGAGAATTGTCTGGGGGATCTTCAGGGTTACACCGTCCGCTTTATGCCCTGGATCGGAATGATAGACCAGGGGCAACTGCATGCCATTCACGTCCAGGGTGCCGGGGAACTGCTCGTCGGAGACCAGTTCCTCCCGCCGCATCAGGTCTTCCTGGCGCATATGCAGCAGCTTCGACTGCTTTGCGGTCGCCTTGCGCAGCCACTGTTCGAACTGGGGCGTGCTGTAGATCCCCTCGGGAATGCGCTTATTGTAGAACTCGTAAATTGCCTGCTCGTCCACCAACAGGTCCCTGCGGCGGGACTTGTGCTCCAGGTCTTCGATGTACTCGATCAACTCCCGGTTATGGCGCCAGAAAGGGGCACGGGTATGGAAGTCCTGCTCCACCAGGGCGAAGCGGATGAAGATCTCCCGGGACTCTTCCGGGTTGATGGGACCGTAGTTGACCTTGCGTCGGGGCACGATGGCCAGGCCGAAAAGGATCTGCTTCTCGTAGGCTGCCACCTGCCCCCGGTTCTTCTCCCAGTGGGGCTCACTGTAACTGCGCTTGACCAGGTGACCGGCCACCGACTCGATCTACTCGGGCTTGACGCTTCCCACGGTGCGGGCATAAAGCCGGGTGGTCTCCACCAACTCTGCAGCCACCACCCACTTGGGCTGTTTCTTGAACAGTCCGGAGCCGGGGAAGATCATGAAGCGGCTGTTGCGCCCACCCAGGTAATCCCGGTCCTTGCCACCGGCCTTCAGGCCGATGTTACTCAACAGACCGGTGAGCACGCTGGTATGAATCTCCTCGTAACTCCCCTCGGCTTGGTTCTCCTTGTATCCCATCTCGTGAAGCTGGCCCCGCAACTGGTGATGGATATCGTGCCACTCCTGCACCCGGGTCCAGGAGATGAACCGGCTGCGGCAATAGATGCGGAACTTGCGTTTGCTGAGGTGGCGGCGCTGCTCTTCCAGGTGATCCCACATGTTGAGATAGCCGATGAAGTCCGACTCTTCACTGCGAAACCCCGCGTGGGCCTCGTCCGCCGCCTGCTGCTTGTCCATGGGTCGATCCCTTGGATCCTGCACACTCAGGGCGGCAGCAATCACCAGTACCTCGGTGAGACAATTTGCGTGGGTGGCGGCAAACAGCATACGGCCGATACGCGGGTCCACCGGCAGTCTTGCCAGCTGTTTCCCGATACGTGTCACCTTGCGTTGGCCATCTACCGCACCGATCTCTTCCAGTACCCGGTAGCCATCCTTGATCAGGCGGTTGTCAGGCGGATCGACGAAGGGGAAAGTCTCTATATCGCCGAAGCCCAGGATCTTCATCTGCAGAATCACCGAGGCGAGATTGGTGCGCTGAATTTCCGGCTCGGTGAACTCCGCCCGGGACTCGAAATCCTCTTCCGAAAAGAGCCGAATACATATACCCGCCGCCACGCGACCGCAGCGCCCCTTTCGCTGGTTGGCACTGGCCTGGGAGATACGCTCCACTGGCAGGCGCTGTACCTTGCTGCGATGGCTGTAACGGCTGATGCGTGCGAAACCGGCATCGATCACGTAACGAATGCCGGGTACTGTCAGGGAAGTCTCCGCCACGTTGGTTGCCAGTACGATGCGCCGGATACCGCTGGGTTTAAAGATGCGTGCCTGTTCCGCAGGTCCGAGCCGGGCGTAGAGCGGCAACACCTCGGTCAACTGCAGTTTGTGTTTTCGAAGCACCCCGGCAGTCTCGCGGATCTCCCGCTCGCCACTGAGAAAAACCAGGACATCTCCCCTGTCCACCCGGCTGAGTTCATCGATAGCAGCCACGATGGCCTGCTGCATCGGTTCGTCACGTTCACCGCCCCCTCCTCTTCCGGTGGACGATAGCGCAGCTCGACAGGATAGGTGCGACCGGAGACATTGATGATGGGGGCGCCCTGGAAATGTTCCGCGAAACGCTCTGGGTCGATGGTAGCCGAGGTGATGATGACCTTCAGATCGGGGCGTTTTGGCAGCAACTGCTTGAGATAGCCCAGGAGGAAATCAATGTTGAGGCTGCGCTCATGGGCCTCGTCGATAATCAGGGTATCGTACTCGTTAAGGAAGCGATCCTGCTGTATCTCAGCCAGCAGCATACCGTCGGTCATGAGCTTGATATGGGTTTCAGGCCTGACATGATCGTGGAATCGCACCTTGTAGCCCACCGATGTACCCATCTCGCAATCGAGTTCGGTCGAAATGCGAAATGCCAGTGAACGAGCCGCAATACGCCGGGGCTGGGTATGCCCGATGCGGCCGTAGACACTTCGCCCGAGAGCCAGGCAGATCTTTGGTAGCTGGGTGGACTTGCCTGAGCCGGTCTCACCGCACAGCACAATCACCTGGTTATCGCGAATCAGTTCGGCGATCTCCTCCCACTTCTCGCTGATCGACAGCTCCATGGGGAAAGAGGGTTCGGGTAGCGTCTCCTGACGGAGATGTGCCAGGGTCTTCGATGCATCAATCTGTTGGGTAAGACGTTCCTGCCCCTGGTCGAATGGCTTACCCTCTTTACTGGCGCTGCTTCAAACCGGAAAGACGCCGCCTGAAGCCATGCCGATCTTTCAGCATGCAGGCATCGATATCTTTCGGATTGGGAAGAGATTGCACAGCCACGAACATTACCAAGAACCAAAGAGGCGCTATTCTACAGATTCCTTGGTTTCCATGCTTTAAAACATAAAACGCCTGAAACCTTGCTGAATGTCACTCCTCTGCATTTTCAGACACCTATTATTCTCTGCTTAATATTCCCGTAACAACATGAATATATAAGGCTTTTCACACATTTACCTTTATTGTGGCAATCTATGCACGTGAGTCGTATGATTGTAGAGTCTGGGGGCGCAATTTGCCACCTGCTGCCTGAATAATTCGCGCACTTGGTTATTCGACAGTTTTTTATCTCTACAGTGCGTAATGGAATGAGACACAGATTAATGAATATCTACGTAGGAAATCTGTCATACCGCATGACAGACGATGAGTTAAGGAATGCATTTGCCGAGTTTGGTGCTGTCGACAGCGCAAAGATCATCATGGATCGCGATACCGGCCGCTCCAAGGGTTTTGGTTTTGTAGAGATGCCGAATCAGTCAGAAGCTGAAGAGGCAATCAAGACGCTCAACGATGCAGATGTAGGCGGCAGAAACCTGCGCGTCAACGAAGCACGCCCCAGAGAAGATCGTCCTCGCCGCGCTCGTCCCTAAGAACGCACGCGTGTTACAAGCGTAAACAAGGAGCGGTACTCCCGCTTTTTGTTTACTGCCCTGCACAGGGCTCACAACGCATCCCATCGGAGTTTTGATGAGATGTAATGGAGTTGTTGTTGCCCATCATTTAATCAAAGAAGCTATCGTCTCCCCTTTCTGGTACAATGCCACACATCCGACGCACTTTCGGTCAGCGCCACCGTCGTCCAGAGAGCATTCCGCTCTCCGATTCGATCCCAACAAAGAATTCCCGCCTGGACCGTAACAGGGCTCAATGCCGTGTCGGGCCGGATTCAGAGGTAATACCCAAACATGTCATTTGATTCTCTCGGCCTGTCGGCCGATATTCTGCGTGCCGTGGCTGAACAGGGCTACGACAAACCCACACCCATTCAACGCCAAGCCATTCCTGTCGTACTCCAGGGCCGGGACATCCTTGCCGGTGCCCAGACCGGCACCGGCAAGACCGCCGGATTCACCCTGCCGCTACTCGAGTTGCTGCACGAACACGCCCAAGGCAAGGGCCGCCGGCCGATTCGCGCCCTGGTGCTCACCCCTACGCGCGAACTGGCAGCCCAGGTGGGTGAAAGCGTGGAAACCTACGGCAAACACCTGCCCCTGCGCTCCACGGTCATCTTTGGCGGTGTGAAGATCAATCCGCAAATAGAAAAGTTGCGCCACGGCGTGGACATTCTCATCGCCACCCCCGGCCGCCTGCTGGACCATGCCCAGCAGAAGACCATCGACCTCTCCCACGTGGAGGTACTGGTACTGGATGAGGCGGACCGCATGCTCGATATGGGCTTTATTCACGACATCAAAAAGGTGCTAAAACTGTTGCCCCGGGAGCGCCAGAACCTGCTCTTCTCCGCCACCTATTCCAACGAGATCAAGCAACTGGCCAACGACCTGCTCAACAAACCGGAGCTGATCGAGGTGGCCCGCCGCAATACTGCAGCTGAGACCGTGGCCCAGGTGGTCTACCCGGTGGACAAGAAGCGCAAGCGTGAACTGCTCTCCCACATGATCGGCGCCAACAACTGGCAGCAGGTGCTGGTCTTCACCCGAACCAAGCACGGCGCCAACCGCCTGGCCCAGCAGTTGGAGAAGGATGGACTAAGTGCCGCCGCCATCCACGGCAACAAGAGCCAGGGCGCTCGCACCCGCGCATTGGCCGGGTTCAAGGCCAACGATATACGCGTACTGGTGGCCACCGACATAGCAGCCCGCGGCCTGGACATCGACCAGCTGCCCCACGTAGTCAATTACGAACTGCCTAATGTTCCTGAAGACTATGTGCACCGTATCGGCCGTACCGGTCGTGCCGGCAACGAAGGCGAGGCCGCCTCCCTGGTTTGCGTGGATGAACACAAACTGCTTCGGGATATCGAGCACCTGCTGAAGCGTGAAATCCCCAAGGAGGTCATCCCGGGATACGAAGTCGATCCCAGCATCAAGGCCGAACCGATTCAGAACGGCCGGGGCGGACACCAGCAACAGGGCAGAGGCAACCGCTCCGGAGGTCATCGCGAGACTGAGCACAAGCGCCCAAGGAGAGCCTCCAACAAGAAGCGCAGCCATAACCAGGCCCAACAGGGAGAGGAGAAGCGCAGTAAAGGACCTGCCTTTTCAGCCAAGCCTGACAAGCCCCAACGCAACAAGGCAAAACCCACAAACGCGAGCAGTGGGCGCCACTACAGCCCAAGACCCAAGCGGGAGAAAGCCGCACTGCTGGGTGGACGTTAACACCGTTGACCGATATGTGCCTTTGTAGGAGCGAACTTGTTCGCGAACAG